>JBBRGA010000021.1:0-31143 GCA_038241115.1 Burkholderiales bacterium
GATGAAGTCGACCACGATCAGGCCTGCCAAGTCGCGCAGGCGCATCTGGCGGGCAATTTCGTCGGCCGCTTCCAGGTTGGTGCGGGTGGCGGTTTCTTCGATGTCTGAGCCGCGCGTGCTGCGCGCTGAGTTCACGTCCACTGACACCAAAGCCTCGGTGTGGTCAATCACGATGGCGCCGCCCGAAGGCAGGTTCACGGTGCGTGAAAACGCGGTCTCGATCTGGTGCTCTATCTGGAAGCGGCTGAACAGCGGCGCGTCGTCGCGGTAGCGCTTTACTTTGTGCGCTGTCTCGGGCATCACGTGACTCATGAACTGCTGAGCCTGCTCGTAGATGTCGTCGGTGTCGATCAGGATCTCACCGACGTCGGCGGTGAAGTAGTCGCGGATGGCGCGGATCACCAACGAGCTTTCCTGGTAAATCAGGAAGGCGCCTTTGCCCGCTTTGGAAGCGCCGTCGATGGCGTCCCACAGCTTGAGCATGTAGTTCAAGTCCCACTGCAATTCCGGCGCGCTGCGGCCTATGCCGGCGGTGCGCGCAATCAGGCTCATGCCTTTGGGATATTCCAGCTGGTCGAGGTTCTCTTTGAGCTCTTCGCGTTCTTCGCCTTCGATGCGTCGGCTCACACCGCCGCCGCGCGGGTTGTTGGGCATCAGCACCAAATAACGACCGGCCAAACTGACCATCGTGGTCAGGGCTGCGCCCTTGTTGCCGCGCTCTTCTTTTTCAACTTGAACCAGCAACTGGTCGCCATCTTTGATCGCGTCCTGGATGCGCGCGGTGCGCACGTCCACGCCATCGCGGAAGTAGTTGCGCGAGATTTCCTTGAACGGCAAAAATCCGTGACGGTCCTCGCCGTAGTCAACGAAGCAAGCTTCCAGCGAAGGCTCGACGCGCGTGACCACGGCCTTGTAGATATTGCCTTTGCGCTGTTCGCGGCCCTCAATTTCAGTTTCGAAATCGAGCAGTTTTTGGCCATCGACGATGGCGAGGCGACGCTCTTCGGGCTGCGTCGCGTTGATCAGCATGCGTTTCATGTTCACTCCTAAGCCGTCGCCACAGAGGTGGCCGGCGGTTCAACGAGCTGCCTTTTCCTGAACCGGACTCAGTGTGGTGAGGAGTGGGGTTCAGTAAGCAGCGAATTGATGCACGAGTGACGTGATTGAACCGGGAAGGAATCGCCCTGGACTGCTGCTGGCCGGGGTCGGTCAGAGAAGCAGCGTTGGCGCGTGCGTGGCAATGACGCAAGCGTTGGCGCATCCTGCTGCGCGCCTGTTCGCCGAGTGGGCGAGAGTGCGCTGGAGCGGGTCGGCCGTGTCTGGGAGCCGCGTCCGGTTGCACTTGGGCGCATGTGGTTGGCCAGACGGGCCGACATGCGCAAGGGGTGCAAGGGGAGTGGGGTTGGAGACAACATTCGCGTGGTCACTGAACGCGGGCTGAAGGCGGGCCGCAACACAAACGTCGCGAGCTTTGTCTTCAACCAGAAAACCTTGGTACTTTCCAGGGCACCATGCCCCGGCAGTTCGTTCTACGTTTGCTCTGCCGCACCGTTTTGTGGGCTGCCCATTCACTGTGGGAAAGGGCCCGCCACACGCAAGATGCGCTGCATCACCATTTTTAGCTTTCTCTTAGACCGTGCGAAGCTCTAAGCACCACGATTTAACGCCTTCAGCGTTGATTTGAAGCCCGAGTAAACTCAAGAAAATCAACTACTTACAGCAGCTTCGTGGTGCACCACATTATAGGGGGCAAACAAATGCCTTCCGGCACCGCGACAGCTCCGTCATCGTCCCAAAACGTTGCTGCGGCTCCTGGCCCCGCCCCTGCCGTCATGCGCGTCACGGTGGACGAAAGCTCGGAAGGCCAGCGCCTTGACAACTTCCTCATCAAATTGCTCAAAGGCGTGCCCAAAACGCATGTTTACCGCGTCATTCGATCCGGAGAGGTGCGCGTCAACAAAGGACGTGTTCATGCCGACACCCGACTGAGCCTGGGTGACGAAGTCCGAGTGCCGCCCGTTCGGGTGGCCGATCGCAGCGATGAGCCGCCCGCGCCGCCGCGTGAATTTCCTGTCGTCTTTGAAGATGAGCATCTGCTGGTGATCGACAAGCCTGCCGGTGTGGCGGTGCACGGCGGCAGCGGCGTCAGTTTTGGTGTGATCGAACAACTGCGCCAAGCGCGGCCCAGCGCCAAATTTTTGGAGCTCATTCACCGCCTCGACAAAGAAACGTCGGGTTTGCTGATGATTGCCAAGAAGCGCTCGGCTTTGCTGGTGCTGCAAGAACAATTTCGCCAGCGCGAAACCGGCAAGACGTACGCGGCCTTGGTGCTGGGCATTTGGCCCACCGCCAAAAAAGTCATTGACACGCCGCTGCACAAGTTTCTGACCGCCGAAGGTGAGCGCCGCGTCAGAGCCGTGGACCAGAGCAATGAGGACGGTCGCCGCAGCATCACGTTGGTCAAAGTCATCAGTGCCTTCGATGGTTTCAGCCTTCTTGACGTGACCATCAAAACCGGCCGCACCCACCAAATTCGGGTTCACTTGCTCAATGAAGGCCACGCCATTGCCGGTGATGAAAAGTACGGTGACGAACTCGTCAACGGTGCATTGGCCAAAGGCCGCGCGGTGCCCGGGATCAAGTTCAAGCGCATGTTTTTGCATGCACGCCGTCTGCGCTTTGAGCACCCCGCCAGCGGCGAGGTGATCGAGTTGCAAGTGCCGTTGCCGCCAGAATGCCAACAACTGTTAGCCGCCCTCCGATAGCCGCCCTCCGATAGCCGCCCTCCGACAGAACCCATCAGCACCTTCGCGCATCGCCATGACATCCCCACGCCAATTCGACCTCATTGCTTTCGACTGGGACGGCACGCTGTTCGACTCCACCGCGCTCATCACTCGCAGCATTCAGGCTGCCTGCGCGGATCTGGGTGTGACGGTGCCAAGCGAGAAAGACGCCAGCTACGTGATTGGCATGGGCTTGATTGAAGCGCTGCAGCACGCCGCCCCTGGCCTGCCGCGCGAGCGCTACAGCGAAATGGGTCAGCGCTATCGCCACCACTACAGCCGGAGCCAGCACGAGATCAGCTTGTTCAGCGGCGCGCTGGAGATGTTGGCCGCATTGAAAGCGCGCAATCATTTTCTCAGCGTGGCCACCGGCAAATCGCGCAGCGGCTTGGACGAGGCGTTGAACAGCGTTCAGCTCAAAGGTGTTTTCGACGCCACCCGCACGGCGGATGAAACCAGTTCCAAGCCGCACCCGCAAATGTTGTTGGAATTGATGGCCACCTTGGGCGTGTCAGCCGAACGCACCTTGATGATTGGCGACACCACCCATGATTTGCTACTGGCCGTGAATGCCGGATGCGCCAGCGTGGGCGTGAGTTACGGCGCGCACGAACCGTCCACTTTTGCGGCGCTCAAACCGCTGCACATCGCGCACACGGTGGCCGATTTGAGCGCCTGGTTGGCAGCCAATGCCTGATTCGTTGCGTGCTTGGTCTGGCATCTCGCTGCGTGTCGATTGATGACCCCGCAACTTCAACCCAAGGTCACCGAACCTCAAATGCTGTGCGCTTCCGGCGAACTGATTGAACGAGGCCAGGCTTTTGTCTTTGACGTGCTGCACTTTCGGGAGCCGGCGCGCGGCTTTGTGCTGCGATTTGACGGCCAAATCGTCGCTTACCTGAACCGCTGTTTGCACGTGCCCACCGAAATGGATTGGCAGCACGGCGAGTTCCTTGACGGCGACAAAGAATTCATCATGTGCTCCATTCACGGTGCAGCGTATGAGCCGCTCAGCGGGCGCTGCATAGGCGGGCCGTGTGGCAAAGGCACCCTGACAGTGCTGAAGGTGCAGGAGCGCGAAGGGCAGGTGTATTGGTATCCTTCCCGGGACACTCAACCGCCTGCTGCCCAGTGATTTTTTGACTGACAGGCGCAGTGGCTGGCAGTTCAATTTTTGAATGCTTTCACGACCGACTTTTTCCGCTTGCAACCCGAGGTGATCGCATGGATCCGCGCAACGATTTTCAACCCACCTCTCAAGATTTGGAGCCACCGCAGGGCTCGCCGTCTCCTTCGCCATCCGCGCCCGGACGTTCTGGTGTGGCAGCGGCCAGCGCTGCCGGTGCATCGCCGCCGCTGCACCTCGAGTCGGCGCTTGAAAAGTTTGCCGCTGCCTACCTCAAAGACCGTCGCATCGAGCGCCGCTGGAGGGCGTTTTTCAGATTTGCGTGGTTGACGTTCTTTGCGCTCGTGGCGTGGTCTCTGTGGTCGTCACGCAACCACGTTGCCGGCGCGCCCAGTGCACCGCACACCGCCCTGATTGAAGTGCGCGGTGAGATATCAGCCGACGGCGAAGCCAGCGCCGAGCACTTGGTCAGTGCTTTGAAGACAGCCTTCGAAGAACCGTCCGCCACAGCGGTCGTGTTGCGCATGAATTCGCCGGGCGGCAGCCCTGTGCAAAGCGGCATCATTCATGATGAAATTTTGCGACTGAAGGCCTTGCACAAGAAAAAAGTGTATGCGGTGGTTGAAGAGGTTTGTGCCTCGGGCGCTTACTACATCGCGGTGGCGGCGGATGAGATTTACACCGACAAGGCCAGCGTCGTGGGTTCGATTGGCGTGCTCATGGACAGCTTTGGTTTTACCGGTGTGATGGAAAAAGTAGGGGTCGAACGCCGTTTGCTCACTGCCGGAGAAAACAAGGCCATCGGCGACCCTTTCACGCCGTTGAGTGACAAGCACCGGGCCTACATCAAAGCCTCACTCGATCAGGTTCACAACCAGTTCATCAAGGTGGTGAAAGAGGGCCGTGGCAAGCGTCTGAAAGAAACCCCGGACACGTTTTCGGGTTTGTTCTGGAACGGTGAAGAGGCCGTGAAGATGGGCTTGGCCGACCATTTCGGCACGCTGGATTACGTGGCCCGCGAAGTGATCAAAGCCGAAGACATCATCGACTACACGCTGAAAGAAAACGTCGCGGAACGCTTGGCCAAACGCTTCGGCGCGTCGATAGGGGCTGGGGCTGTCAAGGCGGTGTCCGGCATGGGCGGGTACCGATAACGTGGCAACAAAACATGGGCGGGTGAACTTCTGCAAGTGCCCGGGGCACGCGGTTTGATCTTCAAAGCGCCAGCAGAGAGCCAACCCACGCAATGCGCAGCCCCGCCGCTTTGACCCAGGCGGTTCGTTTTGATCGCCTGGACGCCCTGCGAGGTGCGGCCATTTTGTGGATGGCGGCGTTTCACTTTTGCTTTGACCTGAACCGCGCCGGTTTCATTCGCCAGAACTTTTATCTCGACCCGTTTTGGACGACGCAGCGCACTTGCATTGTCAGTTTGTTTTTGTTTTGCGCCGGGCTCGGTCAAGCGGTGGCACTGCAGCAAGGCCAGACCTGGCCGCGGTTTTGGCGGCGCTGGTCGCAGGTCGCCTGCTGCGCGGTGCTGGTGACGGCGGGGACGATATTGATGTTCCCCAAAAGCTTCATCAGTTTCGGCGTGCTGCACGGCATTGCGTTGATGCTCATCATCACGCGCTTCACTGGCGCTTGGGGACGCTGGTTGTGGCTGGCCGGTGCGCTTGCGTTGCTGCTTCCCAGCTTGATACAGCACCCTTTTTTTGACACTCGCTGGACCAACTGGGTCGGCCTGGTGACAAGAAAGCCGGTGACCGAAGACTACGTGCCTTTGTTGCCCTGGTTGGGCGTGATGTGGTGGGGCATGGCCTGTGGCCAATGGTTGTTGAGTCACGCGCGCGGCGCATTGGCGGGAGACGTGCCCTTCGTACTGCGGCCGCTGGCAGTTTTGGGCCGCTGGTCGCTGAGTTTTTACATGCTGCATCAGCCCATATTCATCGGCGCTTTGATGCTGCTTGCGATGGTCTTTCCTGCGACGCTGAGCACCTTGCGCTGAACTTGATGCCGCTACCATCGTGCGATGGCCACACACATGCTCTTCGGCTTTCACGCCGTCACGATCCGCCTCAAAACCGCACCCAAGTCCGTCATTGAAATTCACCATGATGTGGCGCGCCGCGACCAGCGCATGCGCCAATTGCTGGACCGCGCGAAAGACGCGGGTGCGCGCCTCATTGACAGCGACGACGACAAGCTCCAGAGGCTGTGTGGCACGCACCGCCATCAGGGTGTGGTGGCGCGCGCGGAAGTCATTGCACTGAGCCACTCTTTGGACGACACGCTGGATGCCGCTGAAGGCGACCCGCTGGTGCTGGTGCTGGACGGCATCACCGATACGCACAACCTGGGCGCCTGTTTGCGCGTGGCCGATGGTGCGGGCGTGCATGCGGTGGTCGCGCCCAAGGATCACGCGGTCGGTCTGAACGCCACGGTGGCCAAGGTATCCAGCGGGGCGTCTGACACCGTGCCCTACATGATGGTCACCAACTTGGCGCGCAGCCTGAACGAGCTGAAAGAACGCAGCATCCGCGTGATTGGATTGTCAGATGCGGCGACCAAGTCGCTCTATGACGCAGACCTCAGCGGCCCGGTGGCTTTGGTGCTGGGCGCCGAAGGCAGCGGCATGCGCCAACTCACCGCCAAGACCTGCGACGAACTCGTGAGCTTGCCCATGCACGGCGCGGTAGAAAGCCTGAACGTGTCAGTGGCAGCGGGCATTTGCCTGTACGAAGTGATCCGGCGTCGCGGCGCCAGCGCAAAGTGACCATCGGGCATCAAACGGCACAACGAAGCAGCGCAAAGCAGCGTGAATCGTTGCCAAGCGGTGAACTGAAGTCTTCTTTTTAGAACAGGAAAAACAAAATGCCCGTCATCGAAGTCAACCACCCCTTGGTTAAACACAAAATTGGCCTGCTGCGCGAGGACGAAATCTCGACCAAGAAATTTCGCGAATTGACCAACGAATTGGCGCGCCTGCTCACCTACGAAGCCACCGCCGACTTTCCGCTGGACAAGATCAAGATGAAGTGCTGGAGCGGTGAAATCGAGGTCGATCAAATCGGTGGCCGCAAGGTCACGGTGGTGCCCATCTTGCGAGCCGGCATTGGCATGCTCGACGGCGTTCTTGACATGGTGCCCAACGCCAAAGTCAGTGTGGTCGGCCTCAGCCGCAATCACGAAACCTTGCAGCCGGAAAACTACTTCGAGAAGTTTGTGGGTCACCTCGACGAGCGCACCGCGCTCATCATCGACCCGATGTTGGCCACTGCGGGTTCCATGATTGCCACCGTCGATTTGCTTAAAAGCAAAGGCTGCAAAGACATTCGCGCGCTGGTGCTGGTGGCTGCGCCCGAAGGTGTGGCGGCGCTGAACGAGGCCCACCCAGACGTGCGCTGCTGGACGGCCGCCATCGACAGTCATTTGAACGAAGTCGGCTACATCATTCCGGGGCTGGGAGATGCAGGCGACAAGATTTTCGGTACGAAATAAGCCACGCAACAGCCGCCTCTCCCCCTTCGGGGGGAGCGCGTTCGGGTGCCGCCATCCGGGCCGGTCTCGGCGTTTGCCAAACCAGCTTTAGAGGGATATTTGAGCGCCTGCCTGCGCCAGACACTGTGATTCACAAATCACCATGTCAACTCAGCAGGAGTAAAAAATGCCTTCAATCGAACCCATCAACGCTCGATACGCGAAGCGCATGGACGCCGCCTCCGCCTTCTCGTCGTTGCGCTCGGCTTTGGCCCCAGCGGCAGCACAAGCATTGCCGACGCACGCTGCAAAAGTGCCTGTGTTTGACGCAGTCGAAATTCAGGTTGCCCTCAGCGGACCGGGCTGGTACGAATCCAGTTGGGACTTGACACAGGGTTTGGTGGTGCGCGAAAGCACGGCCGCTGGTGCGGGGAAGTTGGATGAGTGGTCCCCGTGTTTTTTTGGCTGATCGCCGCTCCAATTTTTGGCGATACGCTGTGGCTCTTTTTCTTTGCCCAGCCCACCTCAAGGATCTCGCCATGAACATGCTCAAGTCGTATTACGAACATCGCGGCCCTGTGCCCCAGGACGTGATCCGTGCGGTTGAGTTCAATGCCCCTGCGTTGACCACCGGGCAGGCGCTGGTGGCGGTGCTGGCCGCGCCCATCAATCCGTCTGACCTGCTGATGCTCACCGGCGAGTACGGCATGTTGCCGCCGTTGCCAGCGGTGGGCGGCAGCGAGGGCGTGGGCCGGGTCGTCGAACTCGGTCCCGACACCCAGGGGCTCAGCGTGGGCCAGACCGTGGTGTTGCCTGCAGGCAGCGGCACCTGGACCACGCATTTGGTGGCAGACGCGCGCCGCTTGGTGCCCATCCCCGAAGGTGCCGATCCAAAGCAGTTGGCCATGCTCACGGTCAACCCGGCCACAGCGTCTTTGCTGCTGACTGAATTTGTCACGCTGGCACCTGGCGACTGGGTGATCCAGAACGTCGCCAACTCGGCGGTGGGCGGCTACCTGGTTCAGCTGGCCAAACTGCGCGGCATCAAGACCGTCAACATCGTGCGCCGCGAATCGGCCGTCGCAGCCGTGCAAGCCGACGGCGGCGATGTGGTGCTGGTGGACGCTGAGGGTTCCGGGAATGATTTGCCCGCCCGGGTCAAAGCTGCCGTTGGTGGCGCGTTGATTCGCCTGGGCATAGACGCGGTGGGCGGCGTGGCCACCGACCGCATGGCGCGCTGCTTGAGCGAAGGCGCCACTTTGGTCAACTACGGAATGATGAGCGGCGAAGCCTGCCAGGTCACACCCGCGTCGTTCATCTTCAACGACATCACGCTGCGCGGTTTTTGGCTGGCCAAGTGGTTCCCCAAAGCCAGCCGCGAAGCCCAGCGCGCCCTTTACGGCGAGCTCACCCAACTGATTGCCCACGGCAAACTGAGTGCTCGAATCGGTGCGACTTTTCCGGTCAGCCAAATCAAAGAAGCGGTGGCTGCGGCCCACGCGGGCGAGCGTGACGGCAAAATTTTGATCGTGCCTTGAACCGGCTTCATTTGACCGACACGGCTTCTTTCACGCTCTTTTTCACGCCTTCTTGCACCCGTCCGTTCGCCCGCTCTTTCATCTGCGCTTTCACGGATTCCCCCAGGCCGATCACCGCCATCGCGTAGTAGCTCGACCAGTTGTAGCGAGTGATGGCGTAAAAGTTGGACGTGCCGGCCACATAACTGGGCGCAGCAGCGCCGTTTTGCAGTTCGACCAGCGCCAGCTTGCTGGTGCTGTCGAACGCGGCCGCGGGCAAGCCGGCGCCCCGATCGGTCATTTCCTGCGCGCTGAAAAGTGGCACGATGTCGGGACCGAGCAGCACATTGCGGTCGGCGTTGTCGACTGGCGCAGCCACGGCAAAGTGGGTGGGAAGGCCTGGCTGCCAACCAAATTGGGCCAGGTAATTGCCCACGCTGCCTATCGTGTCGGCATGGCTGCGGTGCAGGTCAATGTGGCCGTCTCCGTCAAAGTCAACCGCGTACTTCAGCACGCTGCTGGGCATGAATTGCGGCAGTCCCATGGCGCCGGCAAAGCTGCCCTTCAGTGCCAGCGGGTCGCTGCGCTCTTGAGAGCACATGACCAGGAGCTGGGCCAGTTCTTCGCGAAAAAATGCGCTGCGGTCTTTGCGACCCACCGGGAAATCAAAGCTCAAAGTGGCAAGTGCATCGAGAACGCGGAAATTGCCCATTTGCTGGCCGTACAAAGTTTCCACGCCAATGATGCCGACGATGATTTCGGCAGGCACGCCGTAGCGCTCTTCTGCCAGGCTGAGCCAGCCCTGGTTGGCTCGCCAGAACGTCACGCCGGCGTTGACGCGCTTGGGTTCGATGAAGCGGTCGCGGTAAGCCGCCCAGTTTTTCGCCGTGCCTGCTGGCGGCGGCATGATGAAGCGGGCCACGCTGGGAATGAAGCGCGCGTTTGCCAAGGTGGCTTCAACGTTTTGTTTGTCCAGACCCGAGCGTTCTGCCAGTGCCGCAGCGAATGCCATGACGTCTTCGCGCCTGCCGTAAGTCACCACATCAGGCGCCAGGTCGGCGTTCGCGTCGGCGCGACTGAGGTTGGTCGATTTTTGGTGTGTCTTCTTGTTGGTTTGCGCGCCGTGGCTCAGCAGCGGCTGCGCAGCCAATGACAACAACAAGGCACCCGTCAGCGTTGCGCGCAGCCCCGTAAGCGGACCCGGACAGGGCAGAAGTCGTTGAAGTTTCACCGCCTGATTATCAAGCTTGCGATGCTGCGACACCACGTCGAACGGCTGGCATTCAGCGGGCTTGATGAATTGCCTTGGCGGCCCGGTCGATGCGCCTTGTGAGCTGCGCGTCGGGCCGGCGAAGGGCTTGACGGCCGTAACGCTGCAGGTCCACGGCCTCCAGCAGTGCGGCCAAGGCTTGGCCCCTTACGCCCCACTTTTCGCGAACGCGCTGCGCCAGACGGCGCGGCGCCTCGTGCTCTGCGGCGCTGATGCCCAGGCGCAGCAAGGTGGCGCGCAGACGCATCATCTGGCGCGTCCAGGGGTCGATGCGCCGGCGGTCCCACCAGGCCCACAGTGCCACGCCGGCAGCCAATGCGCTGAGCGTCCCGATCAACAAGCGCGCCATGTCTTCCCAGTCGGTGCTGGACAGCCCCAAGCGCTTCAGCAGGTCCACCTGTTGGGCACGTGAATAGTTCATCACCCATTGGTTCCAGCGGTTGTTCACGGCTTCCCAATTGGCTCGCAGATTGGCGATCAGCGTCGGGTTGAAGCTGTCGAAGACGCTGGCCACCAAGCCCAATTGCGGGGCCAGGCTGCGTCCGCGGTCGATGCGCTCAGGTGACACGGCCGAGGTCGGGTCTGAGCGCACCCAGCCTTCACCGGCTTGCCAGTATTCGGCCCAGGCGTGCGCGTAGCGTTGGCGCACGATGATGTAGCCGTCCACGGGTTCTTCATCGGCGCCTTGGTAACCGGTGACGATGCGAGCAGGCACGCCCATGGCGCGCATCACGACCACAAAACTGGACGCAAAGTGCTCGCAAAAGCCCACCTTGCGGTCGAGCCAGAACTCATCAATGGTGGCGCGTGGATCGAGCTGCCCGTACAAGCCCGGCGACAACGTGTAGGAGTAAGCGCCCGAGCGAATGTGGCTCAGCACTGCCTGCGCCAAGACGCGCGGCGTGGCGTTCGCCAAGCGCTCCTGCGAGCGCAAGGCCTGCGCCCACGCCAACGTGCGCGGATTGAATCCGTCCGGCAGCTCCAGGTGTTCCTGCAAACCCAGCACGGCCTGCTTCGGGCCGTGGCGAAAGTTCATGTGCGCCTGTGCTTCAAAACGCAGCCGCTCATAGACCGGGCGCTGCGCGGTCCACTGCAAGTCGTTGCCCTGCTTCAGCTTTAATTCGGGGATGTCGTCTACCCGCACGGTGGCTTCCAGCAAAGGCAGCACGGTGAGGCGTTGCGGCTCGAGCGTGACCTCGTATTTCGTCAGCGGGCCTGTGACTTGCAACTCAGCTTGCAGATCCTGGCCCGCGCGCGCAGCCGAAGCCGGATTGGGGGTCGACGGCCGCCATTCCACGCCGTCAAACTGGCCAAGAACCGGGCCGCGAAAGTAGAGCGAGCTGGTCGGCGGCGGCCGGCCGTAAAACTTGACGCGCATGGCCACGCTGTCGTCTTGCGCCACCGAGGCCACCGATCCCAAGCGCATGCTGTTCGACAAGCCGGTGGGCGCGGCGCCGTCTTTGGGCACACCCCACAGCGGCGCGATGCGCGGGAACAGCGCAAACATCAGCACCATCAGCGGCGCGCCCAAAAGGGCGGTGCGTGCTGACAGCAAGCCCACCTGTTTCAGGCTCGGC
The DNA here is from genome assembly GCA_038241115.1 of Burkholderiales bacterium. Lineage (GTDB taxonomy): Bacteria > Pseudomonadota > Gammaproteobacteria > Burkholderiales > Burkholderiaceae_C > JANYJJ01. The sequence goes on from JBBRGA010000021.1 coordinate 11,751, forward strand.
CGGCCCACCGGCATGTTGGCCAAAACCAGCGACGTCAGCAGTCCCCACACCGACACCAACATCGCCACCGCCACCGCGATCGACTGCGAATACAAAAAGTGCGTCAGGATCAAAAAGAAGCCCAGAAAAAACACCACGAAGGCATCGCGACGCGCACGTGCTTCGAGCATTTTCAAAGCCGTCAGCGCCACCGTCATGGTCACCCCAGGGTCTTTTCCCAGCACCGTGCCAAAGCTCCAATACGTCAGTCCCGCAGCCGTGGCCAGCATGGAAGACAGCACCCATTTGCTTGGCAAAGGCGCATGTGCAAACGCCAGTTTGGCGCGCCACAGCAGCATGGCTGCCGCCAAAAGTACGCACCACAAAGGAAGGTGCGACACATGCGGCGCAATGGTCCACGCAATCACCGCCAGCAAGAATAGCGTGTCGCGCGTTTCGCGCGGCAAGCGGCTCAGGCGCCGCCATGGCGTTACCGTCAGGGTCAGGCCCATGGCACTGCGTTCATGGTCATGTCCACAGCGCCAGTGCTTCCAGGCATGCGCGCTTGTGCGCCTCGCCAACATTGGGCGCAGCCTCAAAGCCGGGTATGCACAGGCCGTAACGCGCGCCTTGCCGGTCGGCCTCCAGCACCCAACTGGTCAAACGCGACAGGCGGTCTTCAGGTGTCAGCGGATGGCAACTTTGCCAGTCCAGGTACAGCTCGCTTTGGGCTGTGGCCTGCATGTCGCGGCTGACCAGTTCGCCGCCTGCCTCCATGGCTTTGGCGGCTTTTTTCCACACCACCATTTTCAGCGGATCTCCGCGGCGGTAAGCGCGTATGCCTTCCACCTCACCGCCGTCGTGGCTCATTTGTCGGGTGATTCCGCCGGGCACCGAACGCGCGGCGGGAAGCGGCTTGCAAGGCCGCTCGGGTGCGGGGTAGACCGTCACGTGCGCGCTCGGTCGCCATACGGCCCAAGCGCGAAACAGGCCGGTTGGAAAGCGCGTTTCTGCGCTCAACGCGGGCACAGCGTTGCGGCCTCGGCGAGGCGGCACAAAACTCACGCGGGCGATGAACTGCGAGCCCGCGGGCACGTCCACCCAGGCCAAGGAAAACCAGTCGGCAGCTTCCATCTTCATGCCGATGCCGTAGCGCGGCGCGGTTGATTTGTCAGGGCTGATCAGGACGGCCTCCAACATCGCCGGCTCACCCGCAAACACCGGTGCAGGCGAGCGCAAATGCAGGCTCAAGCCACACAGCGTGCCGTGCGTCAGGTGCATGGACACCACCCCGCAACCCGCCAGTAAAAACGTCAGCACGTAACCCAGGTTGAGCTGGTAGTTGATGCTGGCCAGCAACAGCACGAACAGCGTGAAGGCGAACAACAACCCCGCTTTGGTAGGCAAGATGTAGACGTTGCGCTGCGTGAGCAGCAGCGTGTCTGACACCGGCAAACGCGCTTGCCACCACTTCGTGAAATTTTGTCTTGCGATTGCCAGCGGTGTTCGCAGACGGGAGCGCGCGGCAGCCTTCGGGGCACCTTGTGCCAGTGCGGCCACCGTGGTGCGGTAACTCACGGCAAAGGCACGGCCGCAATCATCGCGCGCACTTGTTCGACGCGGCCTCGTCCCGCGCCGGTCACGGGCACCAGGCGGTGTGCCACGGTCTGCGGCAAGATGGCCTGAATGTCGTCAGGCGCCACGTGGTCGCGCTGGTCCAGCAAGGCGCGCGCTTTGGCGGCGCGCAGCACTGCAATGCCGGCGCGTGGGCTCAATCCTTCCACAAACCATTGGCCTGAACGCGTGGCGGCAATCAAGGCTTGCAAATAGTCGAGCAAAGGCTCCGACGCATGCACCGCCAACACGGCCTGCTGCGCGCGCTTCAAATCTTCCGGGGTCATCACGGGTTTCAAATGCGCCACTGCTTCGCGGCGGTCCATGCCGCTGAGCAACTCGCGCTCGCTGGCGCGGTCGGGGTAGCCCAAGGTGATGCACATCAAGAAGCGGTCAAGCTGCGACTCGGGCAGTGGATAAGTGCCCAGTTGGTCGGATGGGTTCTGCGTGGCGATCACAAAAAACGGCGAGGGCAGGGCGCGTGTTTCGCCTTCCACCGTCACTTGATGCTCTTCCATCGCTTCCAGCAAGGCGCTCTGCGTTTTGGGGCCGGCGCGGTTGATTTCGTCTGACAGCAACACCTGCGTGAAAACCGGGCCGGGGTGAAACGCAAATGCCTCTTTGCTGCGCTCGTAAACGCTCACCCCGATCAGATCAGAAGGCATCAAATCGGCCGTGAATTGCATGCGCGAAAAGCGCAGACCCAGCGACACCGCCAGCGCATGGGCGAGGGTGGTTTTGCCCACGCCCGGCACGTCTTCGATCAACAGGTGACCACCCGCCAACATGCAGGCAATGCAGTCTTCGATTTGCGGGCGTTTGCCCACGATGATCGTGCTAATCTGGTTTGCCAAGCGGCTTAGCTGCCCGGCCAAATCCAGGTTGCTGTGCGGGCTTGATGCTTTGGCGGTAGCGACGTTCATCACGTCACATTACCCGAATTTGTTTCTTTCAATGCCCCGATGACCACTGCTTTTTACAGCCATCCCGACTGCCGCGCCCACGACATGGGCGCCGGTCATCCCGAGTGTCCGCAGCGCCTTGACGCCATCGCCGACCACCTCATCTCCACCGGCCTGGATGTGGCGCTGGAGATGCGTGACGCGCCGGAAGTGCGGCTCAGTGACGTCGATCTGGCGCACGCGTCGCGCTATGTGGACGAGTTGCGCGAGTTGTTGTCGCAAGTGGCGCAATCGGGCGAGTCGCGCGCCATCGACCCCGACACCACGGCCGGCCCCGGCACCTGGAAAGCCATGCTGCGCGCGGCCGGCGCGACGGTGGCCGCCACAGATGCGGTAATCGACGGCGAAGTCGAAAACGCTTTTTGCAGCGTGCGTCCGCCCGGACACCACGCCACACGCGACGCCGCGATGGGCTTCTGTTTTTTCAATAACGTGGCCATCGCCGCGCGCCACGCGCTGGACGTGCGCGGGCTGAAGCGCGTGGCCATCGTTGACTTTGATGTGCACCACGGCAACGGCACCGAAGACATCATCGCGGGCGATGACCGTGTGCTGATGGTGAGCTTCTTTCAGCACCCGCTTTATCCCTACAGCGGCGGCGTTCCGCAGGGCACCAACATGGTCAACCTGCCCATCCCGGCCTACACGCGCGGGGCCGAAGTGCGTGAGTTGATTGAAGCCATGTGGATGCCGCGCCTGGAGGCGTTCAAGCCAGAAATGATCTTTATCAGCGCCGGTTTCGACGCCCACCGCGAAGACGATTTGGGCCAGATGGGCTTGGTTGAAGCCGATTACGAATGGATCACGCAGCGCATCAAATGGGTGGCCGACCGCCACGCCAAAGGCCGCATCGTGTCCAGCCTGGAAGGCGGCTATGCGCTCGGCGCGTTGGCCCGCAGCGTGGCTGCGCATGTGCGCGTGCTCGCGGGTCTGGAACTGGGCGCTTGAGCAAGGCACACCGCGTCGACACCGATCAATGGGGTTTCGCCCGCGGTTTGACAGCCGGCGTTGCAGTGCCATCAAGATGAACAGATGAACAGATGAATGAACTGACCGCGCTGCTGACATCGCTTTCCCAGCCCAAATCTCTCATCAGCCTGGGCGTTTTGGCAGCCTGTTTGCTGCTGGCTTGGGCCACCGTGCGCGTGCTGCGTGGCCGCACACAGCCTTCGGCTTCGGTGTGGTTTGGTGACCATATTTTCGACGGCGTGCTGTTCCCGGCCACGGCTTTGGTCATCGCCTACGTCGCCAGGTTGACGCTGGACGGAACCGTCAGCGCGGCGGTGTTCAAGCTGGCCATTCCGATGCTGATTTCCTTGTTGGCGATACGCCTGACGGTGCGGGTGTTGCGGGCCAGTTTCCCCAACTCGCGTTGGATGCGCGTGTTCGAGCGCAGCGTGTCCTGGATCGCGTGGCTGGCGGTGCTGTTGTGGATCACCGGCGTGTTGCCCACGCTTTTGTCGGCCATGGAAGACATACGCTGGAAAGTCGGCAACGCCAAGGTGTCGCTGCGGGATGCGCTGGAGGCACTGATCACCGGCGGCTTGGTGATGATGTTGGCGCTGTGGGTTGCCTCCGCGGCTGAACGACAGTTGCTGCGCGGCTCACAAGGCATCAGCAACAGTGATTCAAGCGGCATCGGTCTGACCAACAGCGACCTTTCAATGCGCAAGATGGTGTCCAACATCTTGCGCGCAGGCTTGTTGTTCATTGGCCTGATGATCACTTTGTCGACCGTGGGAATTGATCTCACGGCGCTCAGCGTGCTGGGCGGTGCGGTGGGTGTGGGTTTGGGTTTTGGCATGCAAAAAATTGCCGCCAACTACGTCAGCGGCTTCGTGATCCTGGCCGAGCGCTCGCTGCGAATTGGCGACATGGTCAGGGTCGACAACTTCGACGGACGCATCACCGACATCCGCACCCGCTACACCGTGATCCGTGCGCTCAACGGCCGCGAAGCCATCGTGCCCAATGAAATGCTCATCACGCAGCGTGTTGAAAATTCCAGCCTGGCCGACCCGCGCGTGCTGCTGACCAGCACGGTGCAAGTGGCTTATGGCACCGACGTGCGCGCGCTGCAAGCGCCGCTCGAAGCCGCGATGGCCGCCGTGCCCCGTGTCATTACCGATCCCGCGCCCAGCGTGCAGCTCACCACTTTCGCCGCCGACGGCATGGATCTGACGCTGCTGTTCTGGATACGCGACCCCGAACACGGTCAGGGCAACGTCAGGTCAGATGTGAATTTGGCGGTGTTGGCGGTTCTGAATGAACGGGGCATCGAGATTCCGTACCCGCACCGCGTGGTGCAGACCCTCGCTGCGCCCACGCTGCCGACATCGCCCACGCTGCCTGACGCGTCTGCTGCGGCTGCTCAGGCGTCCCAAGGGTTGATGACCTGAACCTGCAAGTTTTTGACATCCATGACGTTTCGGGTCACAAAGCTCAACCCGTGATGCGCCGCAGTGGCAGCGAGAAAGCTGTCAACAGCCGGGATCGGACGTTTGGCCATCGCCAACAAACGCCCCCACCGGTCCGCTACCGCGGCATTCACCGGCAACACGCGGCCTTCAAAAAAAGCAGGAAGTTCTGTTTCCAGCCAATCCAGCAGCGCAAGGCGGCGCGCTGATTTGGGCATTGCATCAATGCCTTTGCGTATTTCGCCCAAGGTCAACACACTCAGATAAAGCGTGCTGACCGGACGCGCCGCCAACCACTGAACCACTCGCGCGTCGGGTGTTTTGCGACGCAGTTCGGACAACACGTTGGTGTCAATCAGATAGCTCATGGACCCTCCGGCAGGTCGCTACAGCAACACCGTGCGCGCGGGGCTGTTGTCTCGCTCAAACTCGAAGTCGTCTGGCAGCTTGGCAAACGGCGATGCCTGCATAAATTCAAGCAGGGACGCCCGTTGCCCTGAGAGCCGATCAAACGTCGCCTTTGAGACCACCACGGCCACCGACCGCCCGTGGACGGTGATGTCCTGAGGTCCTTGCAATTCAGCCAGCTTCACCACCTCGGACAAGCGGGCTTTTGCGTCCTGCATTTGCCATGTTTTCATGCGGCAACTCCAATCTGACCAGAATGGTCAGAGTTTAGCCATCAAATCAGAGAACCGAGCAGTTTCAAACTCTCGGGTGAGCCCGGCCAAAGCGTCTGGCGTGGCTATTGCATAGTCCGGACTCACAACAATTTTTGAGGTTCACATGACATTCAAGCCCACTGTGTTGGCGTCCGCCATCGTCGCTTTGGCCGTACTCGTTGCCGCGCCCTCTTTGCAGGCCAAAACGTTTCGGTGGTCCAGCGCCAGCGACATTCCCACGCTCGACATCCACTCCCAGAACAACGCATTGGGCAATGGTGTTCATGCGGCCATCTACGACGCTTTGGTCTACTACAACAGCACCACCTTCAAGCTCGAGCCGCAGCTCGCCACCAGTTGGACAGAAATTTCTCCGACGCAGATGCGCTTCACCTTGCGCACTGGCGTGAAGTTCAGCGACGGCAGCTCATTGACGGCTGACGACGTGGTGTATTCGCTGACCCGGGCGATGGCCAAAACCTCGAACTACGCGGTGTTCACGCAGGGCGTGGACAAGGTGGTCAAGGTCAACGACGCCACCATCGACATCATGATGAAGAGCCCCAACCCGGTGCTGCTGAATCAGCTGACGGAGTTGCGCGTCATGAGCAAAGCCTGGGCCGAAAAGAACAACTCTGTCGAGCCCAAAGACATCAAGACCAAAGAAGAGAGTTTTGCCCACCGCAACGCGATGGGCACCGGCCTGTACATGGTGAAAGATTGGCAGCCCGACCAAAAACTGGTGCTGGTGCGCAACCCCAATTACTGGGGCAAGCAACCCACCAACGTGACCGAAATCGTCTATACGCCCATCAAGTCAGAGCCGACGCGGATTGCGGCACTGTTGTCAGGCGAAGTTGATTTTGTGCTGGACCCGAGCCCGCAGGATCTGGCGCGCCTGCGCAGCACCGACAACCTGAAGGTGATGGAGGGCTCTGAAAACCGCACCATCTTTTTCGGCATGGACCAGTTTCGGGATGAGTTGGTGGGATCGAATGTGAAGGGCAAAAATCCGCTGAAGGACCTGCGCGTTCGCAAAGCGCTTTACCAAGCCATTGACATAGACAGCATCCAAAAAGTGACCATGCGCGGCCTGAGCCAGCCCACCGGCGCTCTGGTGGCGCCGCAGGTCACGGGTTGGACCAAAGCGGTCGACAAACGCTGGCCTTACAACCCCGATGCGGCGATCAAGCTGTTGGCCGAGGCGGGCTATCCGCAGGGCTTTGAAGTCGACTTTGCGTGCCCGAACAACCGCTACATCAGCGACGAAAAAATTTGCATTGCGGTGGCCAGCATGTGGACCAAAGTGGGTGTGAAGGCCAAGCTGCGAACGCTTCCGCTGGTCACTTACTTTCCGATGATTCAGCGCTACGAGGCGAGCATCTACATGCTGGGCTGGGGCGTGCCGACGTTTGACGCGCTGTACAGCTTGCAGTCACTGACTCGCAGCGTCGGTGCGGGCGGGGACGGCAACTACAACGTGGGGCGTTACAGCAACCCGCAAATGGACGCGCTGGTTGAACGCACCAAAAAAGAGACCGACTTGAAGGTGCGTACCTCGCTGCTGACGAAAGCACTGCAACTTTAAAATGACGACGTTGCCAACATCCCACTTCACAACCAGATCATTCCGTGGGCGATGAAGAAAAACATCGACATCGTCCACCGCGCCGACAACCGTCTGGATTGGCGTTTGATCAAGGTGAACTGAGGGCGCGTTCGCCGCCAGCCGAAACGAAAAAGGGGCCGCAAGGCCCCTTCGGTTTTTTCAGGGTTCAACGTTCAACGCAAGCCCGCCAGCGCCTCGACGCCAGTGATCGGGAAGTCGGTGAACACGCCGTCCACGCCGAGCTTCATGTAGAACTGCATCTCGGCTTTGGGGTCGGCAAAGCCGTAGCCGCTGGCGTCGTTGCGGAAGGTCCAGGTGTGAACCATCAGGCCGCGTGCGTGGGCGGCTTCGATCACGCCTGTGCTGCCCACGACCTTGCGGTCGTTGATCGTGACTTTGCCGTCGCCGTTGCGGTCCACGCCGTCAGCAACGGTGGTGACGAGGTAAGGCTTCCACGGGCCGATGCCGGTGGCGTAGGTCTTGACGAAGTCCAGGCCGGCGGGCGTGAGCAGGTCAGAAAACAAACGTTTGTCGCCCTTCACCACAAAGTCGTAAGGCTGGCGGTAGGGCGCCACCAAGGACATGCTGCCGTCTGCATTCACATCGTCGGCGTCGATGAGCTGAATGCTCTTGATGGCCGTTTTTGTGCGCATGTATTGCAGGTTGCTGACCTCAAACGACTGGATGAAAACCGGTGCTTCTGCGGTGTTGCCGTAAGCGGCGTGGAGCTTCGCGATGAGGGCGTCTTCAAACACATTGACGCCAAAAATGCCGGCCATGTAGGTCGAATGTTTGACCTCTGGGTAGATGCCCACGGTGCGGCCAACCCGTGCGCCTTCTGTCTTGGCCAATGCGATCACTTCGTCGAGCGTGGGCACTTTGTACAGACCGTTGTACTGGGTGGGGCGACCGGTGCGGGCCTGGACGGCACCCAGGGTTTTGATCTCGGCCAGCGTGAAGTCATTGGCGAAGTAGGCGGTGGTGGATTCACCGTCGAGCATGCGTGTCGTTTTCCGGCTTTCCGGAAATTTGGTTGAGACGTCGGTGGTGCTGTCAAGCATCGGTTCGTGGCGCGCAATCAACACGCCGTCCTTCGTCATGACCAGATCGGGCTCGATGAAATCAGCACCTTGTTCGATGGCCAGTTTGTAGCTTTCGAGCGTGTGTTCAGGCAGGAAGCCTGAGGCACCACGGTGACCTATGACCAGTGGCGCCTTGCCGTTCAAGGTGGCGAAGTTGCCATCATCGTTGCCGCCGCAACCGCTGATGAATGTCGCGGTGAGCGCTGCGCAAACACTGGCCAGAAGAAGAGGCGTCGCTCTTCGGGCCAGCGAGTTTGAAGACGTAGAAAGTTTGGGCATGACGGTGACTCCGGTTCTTGTTGAAAGGCGGGATCGTAGGGACATGACAAGTCGCTTTCATGACATTGCTTATTCACAACGCTTCAGTGACAACACTCCAGTCAGAACGCCCCATGACAAAACTCCACCGACGCTTCACTCCAACAACTTGCCCGCCACGTTCTTGCGAGGATCGTGCTTTTCGAGCGCGGTGGTAATGCTGCGCTTGAGCTTGATCACCGCGCCGTTGATGGCTTGGTGGGCCGTGGCGGCGTGCTCTTTCACCACCAGCGGGTCCATGCCCGTCAGGCGCGCTTCCAGTGTGCAGTGGATGTCGTCAGGCCCGCTCTTGAGCTGGCTGTTGGCGTCTGACAAATGGGCCTCTACGCGCGTGATGTGGTCGCCAAAGCGGGACAGCGCATCTTTGACTTGCGTTTCCAAATGCGCGGCCATCTCGGCGCGTCCATCGGTGTGCGGGTCGGTGTTCAAAATAACTTGCATGGGCGGCTCCGGAATTGATGCAAAAGTGGTGTGGCCAGCTTGTCAGCGGCTGTTGCGATGGTCTTTTTGGTGGTCGTCGGGGCCGTCATTTTTGTGCCTGCCTGCGACTTCAGCCTCTTCCGACTTTTGCTTGTTTTTATTGACGTCGTCGGTCGGCATGCGGGGTACCGGGCCGGGTGACTTTTGGGGGCCTTTGGGTTGCGGGGTCATGGTGTGGTCTCGCTGGAGTGGGCTTGAAGTGACGCGGCGCGAGCAGGTTTTGACGCCTCGCTTTCATCCCGCGTTTTTACTCGTGCGTTCTCACATTACGCCGGCCCTGCAGTGCGTTCTGTGCGGCAGCGCACATTGCGCAGACAGCCGCCGCGTTATTGCAACTTGGCCAGGCCCAATCGGTCCACCGTGCGGCGCTCTGCCGCAAAAGTCTGGCGCGTGGCACGCCCGTAGTCTTCGGTGTTCAGGTAGGCCAACTCTTGGTCAAACTTGGCCAGTTCGGCCACATGCTGTGGGTCGAACATGGCGAGCTTGAAGGCGTCGTGCAGTTTGCGCACGACCGCGGGCGACATGCCGCGCGGCCCCGCCAAACCGTAGGGCGACGAGGCTGAAATCCCGTAGCCCAGTTCTTTGAGCGTGGGCACAGTGGGCCAACGCTTGGAACGCTGCTCGGCAAACGTGGCCAGCAAGCGCATGCGGCCCGTGTCAACAAACGGCGCAAACCCGTTCGAGTTGATACCCGCCATGACCTGACCGCTGCTGACCGCGATCATTTGCTCAGACGTGCCGCGGTAGGGCACATGGATGTAGCTGATGCCGCGTTGACCGCTGAGCTCGTCCATCACCACATGCGGTGTGGTGCCCGCGCCGTTGGTGGCCACGCTGAGCTCGCCCGGGTTTTTGGCGGCAAACGTCAGCAGGTCGTCGAATGTCTTGAAGGCGCTGTGGGTGGGCACCACCACACCGAAGGTGACGCCGCTGATTTGGATGATGGGCGTGGTATCGCGGATCGGGTCCCAGAGCACCTTTTGGGTGTGCGGTGCGCGGAACACTGGCTGCGGCATTTGCGCCACCGTGTAGCCGTCGGGCGCGGCTTGTTGCAGCACCGGCATGGCCAATGTGCCGCCCGCGCCCGAGCGGTTGTTGACGATGACTTTTTCGCCCAAGTGCTGGCCGGCCAATTCGGCGAGCAAGCGCATGGTGATGTCGGTTGCTCCGCCTGCGGGCCAAGGCACCCACAGCGCGACCGGACGCATGGGAAAGTCTTCTTGCGCGTGTGCATCGGCCCAGGGACCGAGGGTGGTCAGGGACGCGAGGGATGCCACGGATGCGGCCGATGCGCCAAGGCCGCGCAGCACGCTGCGCCGGTTGATTGAAAACTGCTTCATGCCGGGCCACCGCGTTTGGTCAAACCGCCGAATCCTCGTTGAGGGTCGTAGCCCCAACAAGCCAGTGTGAAGCACACCACCAACGCGCTCAGCACCACATAGGGCGAGATGCCGGGGTCTTTGCCGTAAAGCGCAAAGCGCATCCACTCGACGGCGTGGGTAAAGGGGTTGAACTGCGCCACGCGGTACACCCAGGTGGCGCCCGACTCTTCCAATTTCCAAAGCGGATACAGCGCGGTGCTTAAAAAGTACATCGGAAAAATGACGAAGTTCATGGTGCCTGCAAAGTTTTCCAGCTGCTTGACGTAGACAGACAGCAACAGCCCCAACGCCGCCATCATCAACGCACCCGCCAGCGTGGCCACGCCGGCGTGCAGCAGCGACAGACCGCCCAGCGGCAGCGAAGTTCCGATGAGTGCCGCCACGATCACAAACGCCAGCACCTGCAACACGCTCAGCAGGGCGGTGGCGCACAGCTTGGCAAACAGCAGCCACCAGCGCGGCAGCGGCGCGGTGAGCAGCAAGCGCATCAGCCCCATTTCGCGGTCGTAGACCATGGCCAGCGACCCCTGCATGCCGTTGAACAGCAGCACCATGCCCATCAGCCCGGGCACGATGTAGACGTCGTAGGGAATGTAGGTGTCGTAAGGCTCGGCAATGGCCACGCCAAACACATTGCGAAAACCAGCGGCAAACACCGCCAGCCACAGCACCGGTCGCACCAGCGCGGACAGCAAACGGCCACGCTGCTGCACAAACTTCAGCACCTCGCGCATGACGATGGCGCGCAGCGCTTGCAGCGCGTGGCGGGCGCGCAGCGTGGTGGTCGGGGGGCTGACGTTCAGCGCGTTTTGCATGTGGACTCCGCTGCATCCACACCCAGGGTGTCGAGCACATTTTTCGGGTGCATCACACCTTCCACAGGCGCGGTGCCGACCACGCCCATGCCGTCGGTCATCAGCAGCGGTTGACGCAATTGCCGGTCCCAGGCCCTGAAGCTCAGGCGCACGCCTTTGAAGCCGTCCAGCGTGAAATCTGCGCGCGTCAGGGCTTTCAGAATTTGCGCGGGTGACGCCGCGGGTGGAGGTGCGGTTGCAGTTGCAGTTGCAGCGGCTTGCTCTAACGCCGCTTGCAGCACTGCTTTGGTGGCGATGTAGGCGGCCCAATCCGGGCCTGTCATGGGACGGTTGGCGGCACGGGCAAAGCGGCGTTTGAGCTGCGGCGCGCCGAAGCGCTCGAAGTGCGGGGCCCAGGCTTCTGCCATCAAGCCGGCGTCGCCCACCACGGGGCGCGGCAGCGATGTTCGGTAGGGCAGGCTGCGAGCAAATTCGAAGTCGGCGTCGATCACCCACACCACGTCGTAGTCGACATTGCCTGTGAGCAGCAGCGGGTTGCCCAGGTCGCGCTCGCGCGGGTCGCCAGACAATTTGAAAGGCCGCACGGCCACCGTCTTCAAGCCGTAGCGTTTGATGGCGGCTTGCACCATTGCGGCTTGTGCTGCGTCTTCAGCACGCGGGCCTTGCAGCACCAGCACGCGGCTCCACTTGCGGGCCAGCAGGGTCTGCGCGGTGGCGTCGGCACGCATGCGGTCACTCGGCAGGGTGTGAAACAAGTTGGCGGCGCAGCCTTGCTGGCGCACGCTTTCGTCGGCGCTGCCGGCGTTCAGCAGCGCCATCGACACCGAGCTGGCCGCGCCCATCCAAGCGGCCGGAACGTCCAGCACCACGGCTGCTGCGCCTGCTTTGCCGAGCTGCTGCAACATGGCTTTGGCGTCTTCTGCCGAGCGCGCACTTCGCACCTCCAACTTCACTTGCAGTTTGGCGACATCCAACTCAAACGCGCTTTCTTTCACGGCCATTTCCACCGCTTGCGTCAATGGCCCGCCGGGTTGAAACGGATACGCCAGCTCCACGCGCTTGGCGTCCAGACGCTCATCGTCGGCGCGCTGCAACACGCCCACCACCAAGGTGGCGGCTTGCGCGCTCATCGAAGCGATCAACACAAGCGCTGTCAAAAGCAACGCAGCCGGCCTTGCCAGCCAACGCGACTCAATCATCCACCACCACCATGTAAGGCACCCGGCCCACCGCCACGGTTTTGATGGCCTTGGCCGTGGCGGCTTCGATCACCGTCATGTCGTCAGACAAGCCGTTGACCACGTAAACACGGCTGCCGTCGCGGTTCACACTGACGCCCCATGCGCGCTTGCCCACCAGCACCAGCTGCGTGGTCTTGCGTGCGGCCACGTCGACAAACGCCAAATGATTGGCGCGGCCCAGGCCCACGTACATGGTTTTGCCGTCGCGCGACAGGGCCATGCCCACCGGTGTGATGTCGTCCTGGCGCATGCCTTTCACTTCAAACGGCAGCGTGGCGACGACGTTCAGGTCTTTGGTCGAGATGATGCTCACGCTGCTGCCCAGCTCGTTGGTGACCCACAGTTCAGAGGCGTCGGCGTTGAAAGCAAAGCGGCGCGGGCGCTTGCCCACTGCGATGTTTTTGACCACCGCGTAAGTGGCGGTGTCAATCACGTGCACCATGTTGGCGACCTCAGAAGTCACGTACACCCGCTTGCCGTCGACTGATACTTTCACGCCTTCCGGCTCTTTGCCGATGGGCACGCTCTTGACCAATTTCTGGCTGCCCAGGTCGAACACATTCAGCGCGCCATCTTCCTCGGCCGACACATAAACCAGCTTGCCGTCGGGCGACAAATCAAACGCTTCCGGGTCGTCGCCCAAAGGAATGCGGCCCACCGATTTGCGCGTGGCCAGGTCAATCAGGTCGGCCTGGTTCGAGTCGCCGCAGGCCACCATCAGTTGCGTGGCGCCGGGCAGCAGCATCATGTGGCGCGGGCGCTTGCAGGTGGCAATGCTGCCCACCACCGCCAAGGTTTTCACGTCCACCAAAGTGATGGCGTGGCCTTTTTCGGTGGACACGTAGGCGATGCCGGTGTCTTTGCTTTGCGCCGCAAAAACAAAGCCGAACAGCAAGGCGATGAGCACGAGTTTCTTCATCCGGCGGCTTTCTGAGGTGAGGGTTGTGTTGGAGGCTGCGTTTGGCCTTGCGTTTGGCCTTGCGCTTGGTTTTGTACGGGCGGTCTGGTCGCCGCGATGAAGGCCGCTTCCAGGTTGTCGCCGCCCAGCGCCGCGGTCACTTGCGAGGGCGCGCCATCGGCGATCAAACTGCCCTGATGCAACACCAGCACGCGGTCGGCGCCCTCGGCCTCCACCACCAAGTGCGTGGCCCACAGCACCGTGACGCCGCGCGATTTGACTTCCGTGTGCAGGTGGCTCAGCAGTTCGCGCCGCGATTGCGGGTCGAGGCCCACCGTGGCCTCGTCCATCAACAGCAGGCTTGGTTGGTGCAGCAACGCGCGCGCCAGCTCGACCTTGCGCCGGTTGCCACCCGACAACTCGCGCACCGGCTTGCTCAAGTCGGCGCTGAGATTCAGGCGCTGCGCCTCGGCCGCGATGCGCGTGCGCGCCAGTGCACGCGGCAGGCCTTGCAAGTCGGCTTGAAATTGCAGGTTGCGCGCCACGCTCAAGTCGAGGTCCAGCGACTGCTGTTGAAACACCACGCCGATGTGCGCCAGCGCTTGGCGCGCGCTGCGGCGCAGCGACAAACCCGCCACTTCGACATCGCCTTCGTCTGCCGCAAACAAGCCGGTCAGCACCTGGAACAAGGTGGACTTGCCCGCGCCGTTGGGCCCCAAAAGCGCCACAAACGCGCCCGCTGGCAAGTCGAAGCTGAGCGCCTTCAATGCGACCTTGCTGCCGTAGCGCTGTGTGAGCTGATGAACCTTGAGCATGCTTTGATGGTGGCACAGCACGCTGCCTGAAGTGCTCAGGGAAAGTCGCAGCTTGGCGTGTCAAAACGCTGGCCTGCATGAACTGATGAACAGAGGAAATTCAATCGATGCGCGACCGATTTTTTACCGAATCAACACGCCGTGCGGCGCTTGTTTCGCCCGCCGCAAGGTTCGCTGGCGCACAGACGGACTGCATCTGCGGGGCTACAAGAAGGCTCGAGTTGACATTCGGCCTCACAGCCAACTCTGCAGGCAGCGCTTGCAACCAGCGTTTTCAACGCAACGGCGAATTGAACGCCGCTTCTCCAAAAGGATGAATACATGGACATGCTTGTAAAAGAATTGCCCGATGCGGCCCAGGCGAAGGTCGGCGACGCGCATGCACCCACCGACTCCAACGCACCCAGCGCGCCGGCGACAGCAGCATCAGCGGTGTCGAACGGGTCTGTCTACACCTGCCCTATGCACCCTGAAATTCGGCAAGACCACCCTGGCAATTGCCCCAAGTGCGGCATGACGTTGGAGCCGATCCTGCCGAGACTCGAGGACGACGAGAACCCGGAACTGGCCTCCTTCACGCGTCGCTTCTGGTGGACGCTGCCGCTCACCGTGATCGTCACCACGCTGGCGATGTTCGGTCACCGGTTGGGTTGGTTTGACATGGCCACGCAGAGCTGGATCGAGATGGCGTTGTCGTTGCCGGTGGTGCTGTGGGCGGGCTGGCCTTTCTTTGTTCGCGGCGTGCAGTCGGTGGTGCAGCGCAGCCCCAACATGTGGACGCTGATCAGCCTGGGCACGGGCGCCGCCTTCATCTACAGCGTGGTGGCGACGCTGGCGCCGGGCGTGTTCCCCGACTCGTTCATTTCGATGGGCCGCGTGGCGGTGTACTTCGAGGCAGCCGTGGTCATCATCTCGCTGACGCTGTTCGGCCAGCTGCTCGAACTGAAGGCGCGCTCCAAGACCTCGGCGGCGATCAAGTCGCTGCTCGGCCTGTCACCGAAGACCGCGCGCCGGGTGAAGCCTGACGGCAGCGAGGAAGACATCCCGCTCACCAATGTTCACGAAGGCGACCGCCTGCGCGTGCGCCCTGGCGAGAAGGTACCGGTCGACGGCGAGGTCATCGAAGGCAGCAGCTCGGTCGATGAATCGATGCTGACCGGTGAGCCGCTGCCGGTCACCAAGCGGCCCGGTGACAAGCTCATCGGTGCCACGCTGAACACCAGCGGCGCGCTGCTCATGCGCTCAGAACACGTGGGCTCGGCGACGGTGCTGTCGCAGATCGTGCAGATGGTGGCGCAGGCGCAGCGCTCCAAGGCGCCGATGCAGCGCATGGCCGATGTGGTGGCGGCGTATTTCGTCTACGGCGTGGTGGCCATCGCCTTGTTGACGTTCTTTGCCTGGGGCGTGTTCGGCCCCCAGCCCAGTTGGGTCTACGGCCTCATCAACGCGGTGACGGTGCTGATCATTGCCTGCCCCTGCGCGCTGGGGCTGGCCACCCCCATGTCCATCATGGTGGCCAGCGGCCGGGGCGCTACACAGGGCGTGCTGTTCCGCGACGCTGCCGCGATCGAGAACCTTTGCAAGGTCGACACCTTGATCGTCGACAAGACCGGCACGCTCACCGAAGGCCGGCCTGCGTTCGAGCGCGCCATCGGCGTCAACGGCTTCAGCGAGGACGAGGTGCTGCGTCTGGCGGCCAGTCTCGATCAGGGCAGCGAGCACCCTTTGGCGGCGGCCATCGTCAATGCCGCGCGCGATCGCAAGCTGACTCTGGACAAGGCAGAGCAGTTCGACTCTGCCTCGGGCATCGGCGTGAAGGGCGTTGTGGCAGGCAGGTCATTGGCCATCGGCAACGCAACCCTGATGCAGCAACTGGGCATCGACGTGGTGCCGCTTTCGACCCAGGCCGAAGCGCTGCGCGCCCAGGGCGCGAGCGTCATGCACCTGTCTGTGGACAACAAGTTGGCGGGGCTGCTGGCGGTGTCCGATCCGGTCAAGGCCACGACGGCCGATGCGCTGGCGTCGCTTCGCAAGTCCGGGCTGCGCATCATCATGGCCACTGGAGACGGCCTGACCACGGCGCAGGCGGTTGGCAAGCGCTTGGGCATTGACGAAGTGCACGGCGAAGTCAAACCCGCCGACAAGCTGCAGTTGGTCGAGCGCCTGCAAAACGAAGGCCGCATCGTCGCGATGGCCGGCGACGGCATCAACGACGCGCCCGCACTGGCCAAAGCCAACGTCGGTATCGCGATGGGCACTGGCACGGACGTGGCCATGAACAGCGCGCAGCTCACGCTGGTCAAGGGCGACCTGCGCGGCATCGCAACGGCACGCGCGCTGTCGGTGGCCACGGTGGCCAACATGAAGCAAAACCTTGGCTTCGCGTTCGTCTACAACATGCTGGGCGTGCCGCTGGCCGCCGGCGTGCTGTTTCCGTTTACCGGCTGGTTGCTGTCGCCCATGATCGGCGCGCTGGCCATGAGCCTGAGCTCGGTCTCGGTGATCAGCAACGCCTTGCGGTTGCAAATAACGGCTTTGAAGTCAGACTGATCTGGCCGGTGCGGCTAGGCTGGGTTTGGGCTGGAGTGCGCAGTTCGACCTCGGGCCGGACGCGACGGGGCGGAAATTCCTACGTGGTGCAGGGCCTCTTGTTCACAGCCCTGCTGATGAAAATTCTTAACATTCAACTCCAACCTTTTGACGCTCAGTTCAATTGCGCGAGCGGCAGTCTTCCTCACCTCCCATCTGCAAGGACAAACCATGTTTTTTTATCGTTCGCAATTTGTAGCGCGTGCTGGGCGCTGGCCTGTGGCGGTCGCCATGAGCGCTCTGATCGCAGCCTGCGGCGGTGGCGACGACTACGCCGCTCCGCCAGTTGAAACGCGCGCCATGTTGAGTGCCGCAATGTCTGGCGATCAAGAGGTCACACCCACACTAACGGGTGCGCTCGGCACCGGTACGCTGACTTTGTCCTCACCGTCGCGTGCGCTCAGCGGCAGCATCACCCTCGACGCCCTGGGCGCCGTGGCCGCGCACATTCACAACGGTGTGGCGGGCGTGAATGGCCCCGTCATCGTGGAACTGGCCGAGACGCCAATCGGCAGCGGCATCTGGGCGGTGCCTGCCAACACAGTGCTGACCGAAGCGCAGGCGACTGCGTTTGCCGCGGGCGGCCTTTACTTCAACGCGCACAGCACGGCCAATCCGGGTGGCGAGATCCGAGGGCAGATTGGCCGTCAGGTTTTCGCAGCCCAGCTGAACGCCGCGCAGGAATTCCCCGCCAACGCCTCCACCGCCACAGGCAACGGCGTGGTCGCTTTCGACCCAGTCAGCAAAGGCTTCACCGCTCGCTTGGCGCTCACCGGCATCAGCGCCACCATGGCGCACATCCACACAGGTGCTATTGGTGCCAATGGCGGCGTGATTTTTGAACTCAGCGAAACCGCTGCCGGCAGCGGCGTGTGGGTTGCGGCAGCAGGTGCCACGTTGACTGATGCGCAAATCACTTCTCTCAATGCGGGCGGCTTGTACTTCAACGCGCACAGCGCGGCCTATCCGGGCGGCGAGATCCGTGGCCAGATTGCGCGCAATGTGCGCTACGCCGCCATGAGCGCAGCTCAAGAAATTCCCACCAATGCGTCGTCGGCCACGGGCACGGGAACGCTCGTGGTGGACCCTGCGAACCGTGCAGTCAGCGGAAGCATCGTGCTGACTGGCATGACGGCCACCATGGCCCACATTCACATCGGCGCTGCGGGTGTCAACGGCGCGGTGGTTGTGGGGCTGACCCAGACTTCACCCGGAACTTGGAGCGTGCCGGCAAACACCAGCTTCACTGCCGATCAACTGAAAGCCTACAAGCAGGGCAACTTGTATTTCAACGCGCACAGCACGGCATTCCCGGGCGGTGAGATCCGCGGCCAGATCCGTTGATCGCCCACCATGCGACGTATCACCATAGGCTGCGTGCGCTCAACGCGTTCCCGGCCTCGGCGATGCGTAGCTCTTTGATGGTTGATACCGCAACGACGGTGATTCCCTAGACTGTGCTCGCCTTCGCCTGACGCCCAAGCCGGGTTGCTTAGATCCGGCTTGCGCTGGCCAGTTGAGGATGTAGACAGTTTCGGCCAATCTGGTCCCGAATTCGCCGTTGACGGTTTGACTGCTTGTTGGTGTCTGCGTGGACTGAACATTGGCAGCGGTTGCACTTGAACTCGGACTTGGAAGCGTCCGACTTACCGACGCCTTCTCAATGACGAGGCCATGCGGGACAGGTCTTTTGCCACATCACCGGGAAACCCTTTGCGCCCGTTGCGCTTGTCGGTCAGCAGATCGTCCAGAACTCGAACGGCAAGCAACCGGTCTGCCTAGCATAGCGCCAAGCGCTTGGCAATTCGCGGATACCGTTTGCTCAATGCGTCTGGCCTGACGTCATCGGGCAGTTCCTTTAACCACGCCTCTGCCAGCCGTGACAACGAGCTGTCACGCGGATTCGGCACATCGCGCTGTGATTGAGCTGGCTTGGGCAAGCGCGCCGACGTGACTGCCAAAGGCTCGAACGAGTTGGCACCGGCTTTCGCGGACGCCCGTTCTACTTTGGGCTCGTGCTCCCAACCGAAGGAATGCGGCTTCTTGGACATTTGCGAATTGTCCGAGGCGGTTCGTTCTTTGTGTACCCCCCGGCGAACTTCATTCGCAATGAAGCAAGGCAAAGCGTGCAGCAGTGCCGCTAAACGCCAGCGCGGTGACGACCCACTTGTCGCTTGACACAAAGTTGTATTTCGTTACTGTGATCGACACCCCGCCCCTCGCTGCCAAACGGTCGCTAGATCACGAAAACGGGGTTCGGCGTGCGATAACCGGGCATCTTTTTTTCGGAGCCTTTCATGTCCTCAGCTTCCATGTCGTTTTCGAATTCGGCGCTTCGCGTCAGCGCCGCCCTGACCTGTGTGGTGGCGGTGGGTATTGCGGCGTGCGGCGGAGGTGGCAGCGACAGCGGCTACGGCGCGAGCGGATCGGGGACTCTGAAACTGTCGCTCACCGACGCGCCGGCCTGCGGCTACGACAACGTTTGGGTCACGGTAGAGAAGGTGCGCATTCATGCGAGCTCGACGGCTGC
>JBBRGA010000022.1:0-31079 GCA_038241115.1 Burkholderiales bacterium
CCAGGGCGGCGCCCAGACGCTCACCGGTGGCGGGGTTGGTGGCGTACACCGTGACCTGCGCACCGACCAAAGGCAAGTTGTTCACATAGCCGCCCTGCAAATTGTTCAAGCCCAGGCCTGAGACCTTGCCGTTCAGCACCACGCTGCCCTGCGCCGTCACATCGGCTGCCGGTGCTTTGCCGGTGATGAAACGGTGGGCCGCGTCAAACGCTTTGCGGCTGAAGGAAGTCTCGCGGTGGTCGATGTCCTTGATGACGACGTTCTCCGCGCCTTTCAGCTCGGGGCCGGCAAACGTGACGTTGGTGGGCGTGCCTTTGGTGCCGATCCAGACCCCGTCGGGTTGTGCAAATTTGTCGTTGTTGTCAGAGCGGATGGTCATCCATTTCGGGCCGGGCGTGACCTCATTTCCGTTGGGTCCTTGGGATGTGTTCAACCCTGTCAGGAAAGCACCCGCGCCGTTGAATTCACCGCCCGGGCGGACCTTGATATCGGCCCACACACCGTGGTTGGGCGTGCCGCCCAGGATGGCGTGCGAGACCTTGGCCGCGCCACCGCCATTGGCGATGTAGTTGCGCACCGCGTTGCCACCGCGCGAGTTGGCAAACAGCACCACTTGACTGGCACCGGTGGCCTTCAACACCTTGTCCACCTCGGCCGACAGGTACTGCATGTGCTCCGCGGTCGAGGTGCGGCCGTCTTGCGGTTTGGTGTCGTCGTCGCGCGCCAGTGGGTAAGGCACGTCGATGGCGTGCAGCCGCTCGCGCGGCCAGCCGTTCGACTCGAAGCGCCACAGCGTGGTGGTCCACAGTGCGGCGGTGTCGCCGTTGCCGTGGACAAAGACGATGGGCGGCGGTGCCGAGTTGGGCGTGACGGTGGAACAGGCGCCGAGCAGCGCGGTGGCGGCCAATGTGAGCATGGCGAGACGACGGGTGAAGGTTGGATTCATTCAATGGCTCCGGTAGAAAAATACAAATCGGTTCGAGCGCGTTTCAGCGGGTTGAGAGGGGGCGCTCCTTGAGATCGGAAGAGCTTCAAGGGGCGTCAAGGTGGCGTCAACCGGGCGTTGGGGTGGACGTTGAGAAACTGCCGGTCATGTCTTTGGCACACGGCAAGGTCGGCAGCCCTTCACCCGATATTCCCTTGGCCGAGCGCACCGCATTCAGCACCGCGCGCGCCACCACTTCCGCGGCCAGTGTGCCGAGCACGGTCGTGTGGACTTGCAAACCACTCGCCCCCGTGCCCAAGGCAAACAGCGTGTCGCCGTCGGTCAGGGTGTGGACGGGGTTGATGCTGCGCGCCAAGCCGTCGTGTGCCATTTGCGCGATTTTGTTGGCCTGCACTTTGCTGATGACGGCGTCGGTGGCGACCACGCCGATGCTGGTCGCGCCACCGGGCATGAGTTGCTGCAAAACTTCACCGTTCAAGATGGCCTGTGTGGCGCCGACCATGCGCAAGCCGTCCGCGCTGCGCGCGCCGGCCACCACCGCGCCAGTGCGCGGATCGACCACGTCACCCACTGCGTTCACCGCCACCATCGCGGCCACTGTCACGCCGTTCACGCACACCGAAGCGCTGCCGAGGCCGCCTTTCATAGCGCGTTCGATGCCAAACAATTTGCCCACCACGGCCCCCGCGCCGGCACCCACATTGCCCTGCGCCTCTGGCGAGTGGCTGGCCGCTACGCATGCCGCGTAGCCCGCTGCGGCGTCGGGTCGAATCAATGCATTGCCGGTGAACAGGTCGAACAAGATCGCTGCAGGCACGATAGGAATTCGCACCAGGCTGGCTCCTGTGCCCACTTCCACGCCCACACCTTTTTCTTCCAGCCAGCGCATCACACCGCCCGCCGCATCCAGCCCAAACGCGCTTCCGCCCGACAACAAAATGGCGTGCACGTGTTCCACCGCATTCAGCGGCGACAGCAATTCGGTCTCGCGCGTGCCCGGGGCGGCGCCGCGCACATCCACTCCTGCCACCGCGCCTTGCGGCGTGAGCACGACGGTGCAGCCCGTGGGGCGGCGGCCGTCGGTGAAGTGGCCCACGCTGAGGCCGCGAACCCGGGTCAGAGCGCCGCTAAAAAGGTCAGCCATTGAGTGCGAAACGCTCCGAATTTCATGGGCTTATTCAACCACGCCAAGGTGACGCTTCGTCTGCGGCCACACCCTCATGCCCGCGCCTAAATCACGTCCCTCAGCAGCCTCAGTGCGCCCGGTAATTTCGCAGCCGTTCTAGCTTCGCGCGGTACAAGGCCTGCTCGCTGCGCGCGCTGCTGTCTTGCGCCGCGTTCGCGCGCGCGGGTTTGTTGCGAGGACCCCATATTTGGTCGGCCGGCAAAAGCTCGTTGGTTATGCGGCGGCTGGGTCTTCGTCAGATGCTTGTTGACCGCCGTGCCGGTTTTGCGTCACCTTGTCGCGTGAATTCAAGAACGCCATCCCGTCAGCGCGGCGCTGCGTTTGTTCAATTCGACAGCCTGGCAGCTGTCTTGCAAGGTCAGATGCCCTCAGCTCCTCCAGCGAAGGGCATCAACGATCAAGCAAACACACCCGCTGAATCCTGCATGCGTGCCGAAACCTCGCTGAGCTGGTGCATCGTGTCGCCGTAGCTCATTTCCATCACTGTCAGGCGCTTGAAATAGTGGCTGGCGATGTAGTCGTCGGTCACGCCGATGCCGCCGTGCAGTTGTATGCACTGCTGACCCACAAAGCGCATGGACTGGCCGAGTTGCAGCTTGGCTTGTGCCAACGCCCGGCGGCGTGCCGGTGCCGGGTCGTTCAATTTCAACGTGGCGAAATAGCTCATCGAGCGGCCCAGCTCCAGCTGCATTTTTACGTCGGCGATTCGGTGGCGCAGCGCCTGGAAGCTCGAGATGACGACGCCAAATTGCTTGCGCGTGTTCATGTAGTCAACGGTCAGTGCCACCAGCTTGTCCATCACGCCAACTGCCTCGGCGCAAACAGCCGCCATGCCGATGTCGATGGCGTGCTCCAAGGCCGCAAAAGCGGGGCCTGCTTCTAGCAGCTCAATCGCGGTGGCGTCTTTCAAATTGATGTCTGCGGCGCAGCCACCGTCTTGGGTGGCGTAGCCGCGCACCGTCAATCCGGGGCCGCCTTTGGAAACGATGAACAGCGCAATGCCTGCTGTGTCATTGGCGTTGCCGCTGACGCGTGCTGGCACGATAAAAGCACCGGCATGTTCGCCCGCAGGAACCAAGCTTTTCACGCCGTTCAATTGCCAGCTGCCGTTGACGAGTCGGGCGGTGGTTTCAACGTGTGCCAATTGGTAACGCGCCGCGCGCTCTTGGTGCGCTAAAACGACTCGCTCGGTTCCCGATGCGATGCCTTCCAGCCACAAACCTGCGGCCGGTGAATGGCCCATTTTCAGCAAGTGCGTGGCCACCAAGGCCACAGCCGCAAACGGCTCCAGCACCAGGCCGCGGCCCAGTTCTTCCATCACCACCATGGCGTCGGTCGGGCCGAAGGCCATGCCGCCTTGCGCCTCGCCCACGTGCAGGCCTGTCAGCCCCAAATCGGCCAGTTCCTGCCAGGCTTGTTTGGAGTAGCCGCCGGTTTTGACGATGCTTTTGCGGCGCTCAAAGTCGTAGCCTTTGTCGACCCATTTACGGACCGAATCGCGCAGCATGTCTTGGTCTTCAGAAAATTCAAAGTCCATGCTCAGGCTCCCAAAACAGTTTGCGAAACAATATTGCGTTGCACTTCATTGCTGCCGCCGTAGATCGTGGTTTTGCGCATGTTGAAGTAGGTGCTGGCCAGCGGCGCGCAGTGCGCGGCACCGACGTAATCGCCTTGCCAGCCGGCCTCCATCGCGTCCGAAATAAACGGCACGCTGTAGGGCCCTGCGGCCAACATCATCAGCTCGGAAAAGCGCTGCTGAATTTCGCTGCCGCGGATTTTCAGTAAGCCGGCCACGTCCAGGCTTTGCTTGCCGCTTTTCTCTGCGCCCAGCACACGCAGCACCATCATTTCCAGGGCCACGATATCGACTTCCAGCTTGGCGATCTCGTCGCGGAAGCGCATGTCGTTGTAGACGCCTTCGGCCTTGGCCACGCGCTTCAAGCGCTCGAGTTCACGTTTGGACCGGTTCACATCGGCGATGCCGGTGCGTTCGTGGGCCAACAAATGCTTGGCGTAGGTCCAGCCTTTGTTTTCTTCGCCCACCAGGTTGTCGACGGGCACTTCGACGTTGTCAAACCAGACCTCGTTCACCTCGGCCTCGCCGTCCAGCAGCACGATCGGCCGCACGCTCACGCCGGGGCTCTTCATGTCGATCAGCAAAAAGCTGATGCCGGTTTGCGGTTTGCCGTCGCTGCTGGTGCGCACCAGGCAAAAAATCCAGTCGCCGTACTGGCCCAGGGTGGTCCAGGTTTTTTGGCCGTTGACCAAGTAGTAATCGCCCTTGCGCTCGGCCTTGCATTTGAGCGATGCCAGGTCGGAGCCCGAGCCCGGTTCGCTGTAACCCTGGCTCCACCACACCTCGCCGCTCATGATGCCGGGCAGGTGGCGCTTTTGCTGCTCGGGCGTGCCGAAGGCCATGATGACTGGGGCCACCATCACCGGGCCAAACGGCACCACGCGAGGTGCACCGGCCAGCGCGCATTCCTCTTCAAACAAGTGGCGCTGGATGGAGTTCCAGCCCGGTCCGCCAAACTCTTTGGGCCAGGCCCAGCCGTGCCAACCCTTTTTGCCCAGAATGCGCGCCCATTGCTGCATGTCTGCTTTGGTCAGGCGCAAGGCGTTGTGAACCTTGTGGCTGAGTTCTTTGGGCAAGCTGTCAGCCACCCAGTGATGCACTTCTTCGCGGAAGGCCAGTTCGTCGGGGGTGAATGTCAAATCCATGGGGCAACCTCGGTTGAAAAGGGCGTCGCTTGCGTGTGCCACGGTGTGTGCAACAGCGTGCGGCGGCGGGGTTCAGATGACTGAGGTCAGTTTTTAGCACGACCGTGCTTTGTCGCTTGTCTGCGGGGTGACAAAGGCCCGGGTTCATCGCTCAGGATAATTCCACGATGTCCTTGAACCAGCCTGCTGCGCCGCCTTCTTACCGCGCCACTGTTGCGGCGCTGTCCGTGGGTCAGATCATTTGCTGGGCGGCGCTGTACTACACGTTTTCGTCTTTCGTTTTGCCCATGCAGCGCTCACTGGGCTGGAGCCAACCCGAGTTGATGGGTGCCTTCACAGTGGGACTGGCGGTCTGGGGCGCCACCACTTATGCAGTGGGCGCGGCCATCGACCAAGGCTGGGGCCGGCGGGTGATGACACTCGGTGCCGCATTGGCTGGCGTGGGTTTTTTGTTGTGGTCACGCGTCACCACGCTGCCCATGCTGTACGGCACCTGGGCATTGCTTGGCGCATCCATGGCCATGACTTTGTATGAGCCGGCCTTCAACGTGCTGACCAAACGCTATCCAGACCGCTATGTGCGCGCCATCACCACGCTCACCTTGGTTGG
The DNA here is from genome assembly GCA_038241115.1 of Burkholderiales bacterium. GTDB lineage: Bacteria > Pseudomonadota > Gammaproteobacteria > Burkholderiales > Burkholderiaceae_C > JANYJJ01. Next base: position 5,464 of record JBBRGA010000022.1, read on the forward strand.
CGGTTTTGCGAGCACCTTGTCTTTTCCGATGGCCGCCTGGATGCTGGCGCACGGCGGCTGGCGCGGCGCAGCAACCGCCATCGGCCTGGTGTTGTTGTGCGTGGTCGCACCCCTGCACGCTTGGGCCTTGCGCGGCACGCCCGAAGTGCGGTTGCCAAAGGCACATGCTGATGCGCTGAATGACGCCACATTGCACCAAGCCTTGCGCGAGCCGTCGTTCTGGTTGCTGACCGCCAGCTTCACGTTTTATTCCTTTGCCGCCGCAGCGCTGTGGGCGCACTTGATGCCCGCGTTTGCCGCCAAAGGTCGCACCGAAGTGCAAGCGCTGGCGGTGGTGGTTTGGTTTGGCCCGGCGCAGGTGCTGGGGCGGTTTTTGCATTTGTGGCTGGGTAAAAGTCTGCCGCCACGCACCGTGGGTCTGGCCGTGCTGGGCGGGCTGCCGTTGTCGCTGGCCTTGTTTGCTTTGGCCGACCACACCGCCGCCTTGCTGTTCTTTGCGCTGCTGTTTGGCTTTGCCAACGGCCTCGTCACCATCGTGCGCGGCAGCTTGGTGCCCGACTACTTTGGCCGCGCCCATGTGGGTCGCATCAGCGGTGCCATGGCCGGCATTTCATTGATGGCCCGCGCCGCAGCGCCGTTGACGACTGCGTGGCTGTTGCTGGCGTTGCCGGGGTACAGGGAATTGCTGCTGGTCCTCAGCGCTGTGGGCGCGGCGGCGCTGCTGGCATTTGCCTTGGCCGAGCGTCCAAAAGCGGGCGATTGGCAACCGGCTGAGGTGTCCTGAAATCAAAAAACACATCGACAACCAGAGCCAAGCCCGTTGTGGCTTGTTTTACAGTTTGCCCATGACGACATTGTTAGTGCGCCGCTGCCACTTGCTTGCAACGATGGACGACGCAGGCCGCGAGTTCGCCGACGGCGCCCTGTTTGCGCGTGACGGCGTGATCGAAGCGGTGGGCGCCACTGCCGAGTTGCCGCAAACCGCCGATGTGGTGATCGACGCGCGCTACCAAGTCGTGATGCCCGGCCTGGTGAACACCCACCACCACATGTACCAAACGCTGACCCGCGCGATGCGGCCTGCGCAAGACCGCGAACTGTTCGGCTGGCTGCAAACGCTGTACCCGGTGTGGGCGCAGTTGACGCCGGAGATGGTGTTTGTCAGCACCCAGATTGCGTGCGCCGAGCTGATGCTGTCGGGCTGCACCACCACCAGTGACCACTTGTATTTGTTCCCCAACGGCTGCCGTCTCGACGACAGCTTGCATGCGGCGCGCGAAATCGGTATTCGGTTCCATGCCGCGCGCGGTGCGATGAGCGTCGGCGAAAGTGATGGCGGGCTGCCGCCTGACCGCGTGGTGGAAAGCGAAGCCGAGATTTTGGAAGACACACAGCGCGTGATCGAAGCCTTTCACGACACTGCTCGCTTCGCCATGCAGCGCATCGTCGTGGCACCGTGCAGCCCCTTTTCGGTCAGCCGTGAATTGATGCGGGACTCGGCATTGCTGGCACGCGAACACGGCGTCAGCCTGCACACCCACCTGGCCGAAAACGACAACGACATCGCCTACACGCGCGAGAAGTTCGGCTGCACGCCTGCCGAGTACGCCGAATCCCTGGGCTGGTTGGGCCCGGATGTCTGGCATGCGCACTGCGTGAAATTGGACGCGGCCGGCATCGCGCTGTTTGCCAGCACCGGCACCGGCGTGGCGCATTGCCCGGGCTCGAACATGCGCCTGGGTTCGGGCATCGCGCCGATTCGCGCCATGCGCGATGCCGGTGTGCCGGTCTCGATTGCGGTGGACGGATCGGCCAGCAACGACAGCAGCCATTTGCTGGCCGAAGCGCGGCTGGCGATGTTGCTGGCGCGCGTCGGCTTTGGTGCCGACGCCATGGGCGCGCGCGAGGTGTTGCAGATGGCCACGCGTGGCGGCGCGCGCGTGCTGGGCCGCGACGACATCGGCGTGCTGGCGCCGGGCATGGCCGCCGATCTGGTGGGTTTTGCCATCGACGAAGTAGGCACCGCGGGCGCGTTGCACGATCCGCTGGGCGCTTTGATGTTTTGCCACCCGCCGCGCGTGTTGACGAACGTGATCAACGGCCAAGTGCGTGTGCTTGACGGCGAGTTGCAAGGAACGGATTTGCGGGCTTTGATATCGCGCCACAACGCCTTGGCATCGTCGCTGCGCGCTTGACCCAGATTCGACTGCGAAGGCTTAAAAGCTCAACGCTTCTCCAGGCGCATTACATCGTTGTCGCGGCGCATTTGAAAGCGGCTTAAAAAGCTGTTGCCCAGCAGCACCATTTCCATGGGCATGGGCATCACCACTGCATCGACGTTGAAGACTTGCACGTCACCGACGCGCACGCTGTCGAGCGTGGTGCGGTAAACCGGCACCGGGCCGTTGGCGGTTTGGCTGTAGCCGCGCGCGCCGTTGCGGTAGTTCAGGCCAATGCGGTCGGCCTCTTGCTGGCTGATGGAAATGAAGGTGGCCCCGGTGTCGACCATGAAACGCACGGTCTTGCCGTTGATGCTGCCGCTGCTCACAAAGTGCCCGCCTGAGACGGCATTGAGAACCACTTGCGAGCCGCTGCCTTCGCTGGCCGCGCCACCCAAATTCACAGGCGTGCCGCCTTGCGCCAGCGCCACGCGCTTGCCGTTGATTTCCACCACCGCTTGCGCCGCGTCCACGCTCAGCAGCTTCACGCCGGCGTGCGTGCTGCCCGCCGCCACGGTGCGCGGCGTGCCGTCTATTACCAGCAGCGCTTTGTTGCCCATGCTGCCGCTGAGGGAAACGGTTTGAGCTTGCGCGCCCGCAGCCACAGTGCCCGCAATTAAGAAGCCAATTACCAGCGCCAGCAAATTTGCGTTCACACCCCGCCGCAAGCTGCGCACGCTTTAGTCCCTGAAGTTGTTGAACGACAGCGGCGCGTCGGAAATGTCTTTGCGGATCAAGGCCATCGCGGCTTGCAGCTCATCGCGCTTGGCGCCGGTCACGCGCACCGTGTCGCCTTGAATGGCTGCCTGCACTTTGAGTCTGCTTTGCTTGATGAGGGTTTGAATTTTTTTGGCGTTGTCGCTGTCGATGCCCGACTTCACGACGATGAGCTGCTTGACCTTGTCGCCGCCGATTTTTTCTATCTTCGCGGTGCGGTCCAGGAAGCGTGCGTCGACGCCACGTTTGGTCAGCTTGGCCATCATCACGTCCATGACCTGGCCGATCTGGAAGTCGCTGTCGGCCCAAATAGTGAGTTCTTTTTCTTTCAGCTCGACCTTGGCAGACGAGCCCTTGAAATCGAAACGAGTGCCGATTTCTTTGGCGGTCTGGTCGATGGCGTTGCGCACCTCGACCAGGTCGGGTTCAAGCACGGTGTCAAAGCTGGGCATGGTGGGGTCGATTCGCTGGCGCGTTGAGGGGAGGGCGGTGCGAAAATTCTCCCATGCAAATCGATGCGGGCGTCAGCCTCAAACCCTACAACAGCTTCGGACTTCCGGCCACAGCAAACACCTTGGTGCGTGTGACCAGCGACGCGGATGTGCGCCGCGTGGTCGATCACCCGGTGCTGGGCCTGGCGCCGAAATTTGTGTTGGGCGGTGGCAGCAACATCATCCTCACGCGTGACATGCCGCAGGTGGTGTTGAAGGTGGAAGTGATGGGCATGCGCTTGCTCGAGGCGCGACCCGATGCCTGGATCATCGAAGCCGGCGCAGGCGAGAACTGGCATGCCTTGGTGATGTGGGCTTTGGCCCAGGGCTACGGCGGTTTGGAAAACCTGGCGCTCATCCCTGGCACCGTGGGCGCCAGCCCGGTGCAGAACATCGGCGCTTACGGAATGGAGCTGCAAGACCGGTTTGAGTCGGTGGACGCTGTTGATCTGCGCACCGGCCGCAGCTTTGCTTTGGGTGCTGACAACTTCGCCTTTGGCTACCGCGACAGCGTGTTCAAGCAGTCGCTGGCGGGGCTTTGCGTCATCACCCGTGTGCGCTTCAGGTTGCCACGGCCGTGGCAACCGGTGCTCGGTTATCTGGAGCTGGAACGCAAGTTGGCCGAGACCGGCATCGCGCGACCATCTGCCGCGCAAATTGCCGATTGGGTCATTGCGATCCGCCGCGCCAAGCTGCCCGACCCGGCCGTCTTGGGCAACGCCGGCAGCTTCTTCAAAAACCCACTCGTCACGCCCGAACAGTGCCGCGACATCATCGGCCGCGACCCCGAAATCGTCCACTACCCCATGCCCGACGGCAGCATCAAACTGGCGGCAGGCTGGATGATTGACGCCTGCGGCTGGAAGGGAAAATCAGTCGGCCAAGCTGGCGTCTACGAGCGCCAGGCTTTGGTGTTGGTGAACCGAGGCGGTGCGATTGGCTCCGAGGTGATGCTGTTGGCGCAGGCGATTCAAGAAAGTGTGTACGGCCGCTTCGGCATTCGGCTGGAGATGGAGCCGGTGGTGGTTTGAAATCAACCGCATCCAGCCTGATCAGCCAAAGTGGCAAACGTAGTGCACCGCCTGCGTCACCTCGATCTCAAACGATGAATTTCCCGCCACTGAAAAAGACTGCCCGCCCGCATACGTCACCCAAGCCTGGCTGCCCGCTAACTTCACGCGGCACGCGCCTTCCACCAGCTCCATCACTTCGGGCGCGCCGGTGTTGAATTTCAGCGTGGACGGCGGCGCGGTTGGCAGCGCGGTTGGCAACGCGGTTGGCAACGCGGTTGGCAAAATAACGCCGAGGCTTTTCTTGCTGCCATCGGCCAGCACGATGTTGTGCGACACGCATTGGCCGTCGAAGTAGACATTGGCTTTCGTGATGACGCTGACGCCGTCGAATTGTTGGGTGCTCATGGTTTGCTTTTTGCGGTGTTTGTGGAGTTTGTGGTGGAAGCGATGGCAGGCAAACCGGCGCCAGAACCCAGTGACAGCAGGCCCGCCTGCGCATAAATGGCCAGCTTGTCGCGCGTGTCAATGATGTCCAAATTGCGCATCGTCAACTGGCCGATGCGGTCAGCCGGTGAGAAGCTCGACTCGCCTTTTTCCATGGTCAAACGCTCAGGCTGATAGGTCAAGTTTGCAGACGCGGTGTTGAGGATGGAATAGTCGTTGCCGCGACGCAGTTCAATCGTCACCTCACCGGTGATGGCGCGTGCCACCCAGCGCTGCGCGGCCTCTCGCAGCATGATGGCCTGCGGGTCGAACCAGCGGCCTTGGTACAACAGGCGGCCGAGCTTGCGGCCACCGTCACGGTACTGCTCGATGGTGTCTTCGTTGTGGATGCCGGTGACCAAGCGCTCGTAGGCGATGAATAGCAACGCCAGGCCGGGTGCCTCGTAAATGCCGCGGCTTTTCGCTTCGATGATGCGGTTTTCGATCTGGTCGCTCATGCCCAAGCCGTGGCGTCCGCCGATGCGGTTGGCTTCCATCAAAAGGTCTACTGCGCTGACGAACGTGGAGCCGTTCAAGGCGACCGGCTGGCCCTCCTCAAAGCGCACCGTCACGCTTTCGCGCTTCACTTCCACATCGTCACGCCAAAACGCCACGCCCATGATCGGCTGCACGATTTGCATGCCGCTGCTCAAGTGCTCCAGGTCTTTCGCTTCGTGCGTGGCTCCCAGCATGTTCGAGTCGGTCGAATAGGCCTTATCACTCGACATCTTGTAGCTGAAGCCGGCCTGGCTCATGAAGGCCGACATCTCGGCACGCCCGCCCAGCTCGTCGATGAAGGCTTGGTCCAGCCACGGTTTGTAGATTTTCAGAGTCGGGTTGGCCAGCAGACCGTAGCGGTAAAAACGCTCGATGTCGTTGCCTTTGTAGGTGCTGCCGTCGCCCCAAATGTTGACGTCGTCTTCCTTCATGGCTGCCACCAACATCGTGCCCGTCACGGCCCGGCCGATGGGCGTGGTGTTGAAGTAAGTGATGCCTGCGGTTGAGATGTGAAACGCGCCGCTTTGCAGCGCCGCGATGCCTTCGTTGACCAGCTGCGCGCGGCAGTCCACCAAGCGCGCCAGCTCGGCGCCGTACTGCATCGCCTTGCGTGGAATCTCGTCGTAGTCGGGCTCGTCGGGCTGGCCCAGGTTGGCGGTGTATGCGTAGGGAATCGCACCCTTGTTGCGCATCCAGTGCAGCGCGGCGCTGGTGTCCAGCCCGCCTGAGAACGCGATGCCGACTTTTTGCCCGGCGGGAAGGTGTTGGAGGATGGTGGCCATGATGGGGGAGGTAAGAAAGTGGGGTTTGGTGCGAGCAGTGCAACTCCGCTTTATTGTCGCCTCGGCAAAACTGCGCTGGCGCGCATCGAGCCGGCGCAAATCGCTCGAGGTGTGGCCGAAGTGACAAGTGCTGCCAGTTCGCGCCTGCCTTGATTCTTCGGGTTGATTCCGTGGTCTTAGGCGGTGCGCTGCGGTACAAACTGTAAAACCGCCTCAGGAGTTTTCATGTCCATCGCCGCCGCATCCAGCACGCTCTCAGAGCGCCCTCACCACAAAGTTTGGCCTGCGCGTTTGCCGCGTGAGTTGGTCATTCCGCAAACCTCGCTGTGGTTCAACCTGGACGTCACCGCCACGCGCTTTCCCGACAAGGCGGCCTACCTGTTTTTTGGACGCCCTTTGACCTACCGCGAGCTGCACGCACAAGCCGAGGCGGTGGCCGGATGGCTCCAAAGCGTGGGCGTCAAAGCCGGTGACCGGGTGGCGCTTTACATGCAGAACTGCCCGCAGTTCGTGGCCGCCTATTACGGCATCTTGCGGGCCAACGCCGTGGTGGTGCCGGTGAACCCGATGAACAAGGCCGAAGAGTTCCAGCACTACATCACCGACCCGCAAGCGCGCGTGGTGATCTGCAGCGCCGATTTGGCCGCCTTCGTTGCGGCAGCGAATGCCGAGGTGCCCGAGGCCGAGCGCTTGCAAAGCGTGCTGGTCACGCGCTACCTGGACGCCATGCCGTCCGGTGAACTGGCCGCCGCCGACATGCCGTCGCCTGCCGTAGATGCCTGGCTGCGCAGCGACCCGCCGTTGCCCGAAAATTCAACAGGCAACGTCGGCACCACCTACAGCCGCTGGCTCGACGTGATCGAAAAAAAGTTGGTTCCCGGCCCGCACACCGCGCAGAGCGATGATCTGGCCATGTTGCCCTACACCTCGGGCACCACCGGCTTGCCCAAAGGCTGCATGCACACCCACCGCACGCTCATGGCCAACACCGTGGCTGGGCAATGGGGCCACGCCGGGCCCGAGAACATCAGCCTGGGCGTGGTGCCCATGTTTCACATCACCGGCATGCTCTACGGCGTGCTCAACACGGTGTACTCCGGCGGCACGGTGGTGATCTTGCCGCGCTGGGACCGCGAGTTGGCGGGGCGCTTGATCTCGCACTACAAGGTGTCGCACTGGACCTGCATTCCCACCATGGTGATCGACCTGTTTGCCAGCCCCAACTACAAAAGTTTCGACCTCACCAGCCTGCGCTACATCAGCGGCGGTGGTGCGGCCATGCCGGCCGCCGTGGCGGAGCGGTTGCTCAAAGAGTTTGGCTTGACCTTTGCCGAAGGCTACGGCCTGACCGAGACCGCCGCGCCCAGCCACGCCAACCCGCCCGAGCGTGCCAAATTGCAGTGCTTGGGGATACCGCTGTTCGGGGTCGATTCACTCGTGGTGGACCCGGTCACTTTGGCCGAGTTGCCAGTGGGCGAGGTCGGTGAAATCATCACCCGCGGGCCGATGGTGTTCAAAGGTTACTGGCGTCACCCCGAAGCCACCGCCGCTTCGTTTGTCGACTTTGAAGGCCACAGCTTCTTCCGCACGGGCGACCTCGGGCGCATGGACGAAGAAGGCTACTTCTTCATCACCGACCGCCTCAAACGCATGATCAACGCCAGCGGCTTCAAGGTGTGGCCCGCCGAAGTGGAAGCACTGTTGTTTCGAAACACGGCAGTGCAAGAGGCCTGCATCATCGCCTCGCGCGACGCCTATCGCGGCGAGACCGTCAAAGCCGTGGTCGTGCTGCGCGCCGAGGCCAAGGGCACCACCACCGAGCAGGACATCATCGACTGGTCGCGTGAGCACATGGCCGCCTACAAAGTGCCCAAGCTGGTCGAGTTTGTCGACGTGCTGCCCAAGTCGGGTTCGGGCAAGGTGATGTGGCGCTTGCTGCAGGATGAAGAGGCGAAGCGGGTTGGGGGTTGATGGGCGGGTGAGCGAAGGATCTCGTTTGTTTCCCTTCCCGTTCGCCCGGAGGTCGTATTTCCGATCATCCTGAGGTATCGAAGGAAGGGTCACCATGAACACGAGCCAAAACCCGTTCGGGCTGAGGTATCGAAGTCCCTGCACTACCCGTGCTAGCGTTCCTGCATGGCCAAACCCGTTCCCCGCTTGTCCCCCACCGACCTTGCCCGCGTGCTAGAAATCGCGTGGGCCGACCCCGATCCGCTGAACCGTTTGCTCTTCAGCCACGGGCTCACCGAAGGGCAGGTGGTCCAGCTGATGAAACGTGAACTGACTTCCCCGGCCTACAAACTGTGGAGCCAAAAACTCAAGCAGCCGGGCGGCAAACCCGTGGCGCGCGGAGGTACCAAAGGTTTGAATGCAGGGGTGTTCAGCCGAATTGCGCCAAAGAGCGGCGGCCGCTGAGGTTCAAGCTGCCGGCCGTATTGGCCGATATGGCGTTCACGCTGGCTTGATTCCGCGAGCCGACAACACCCATTCGCCATGTTGAAGAAGATCCTGGTCAGTCAGCTCCGCCTGGGCATGCACATAGATGCCTTGGAAGGTCCGTGGTTGGACCATCCGTTTTGGCGCACCCAATTCGTCATCAGCGACGTCGCAGACCTGAAGCGCTTGAACGACAGCCCTGTGTCTGAGTGCTGGATCAATCCAGAGTTGGGGCTGGATGTGCCAGCAACAGCGCCTGCGCAACCGAAAGGCCCGACTCAGCCGCCATCAACCGAAGCGATTGCCGAGGTCACCGCCAGCCCGCCCGAGTTGCGCAACGCCAGCAAGAGTCTGCAAGAGGAATTGCAGCAGGCCGCGCTGATTTGCAACCTTGGCCGCGCCGCCGTGGTGTCCATGTTCAATGAAGCGCGCATGGGCAAGACAGTGGACAGCGACGGCTGCATGCCTTTGGTCAGCGCAATCACTGAGTCGGTCGAACGCAACCCGGGGGCTTTGGTGAGCCTGGCCCGCCTGAAGACCCGACACGATTACAGCTACATGCACTCTGTGGCCGTCTGCGCCTTGATGGTTTCGCTGGCCCGTCAGCTGGGCATGAACGAAGAGCAGCGCCGTCAAGCCGGATTGGCCGGCTTGATGCACGACATCGGCAAAGCCGTCATGCCGGTGGCGGTTCTGGACAAACCCGGCAGCCTGAGCGACGCCGAGTTCGACATCATGCGCAGTCACCCCCAGCGTGGCCACGACCTTTTGGTAGAGGGCCGCGGTGCAACGGCAGAAATGCTGGACGTGGTGTTGCACCACCACGAACGCGTCGACGGCACGGGCTACCCTGAAAAGTTGTCGGGCGGCGGCTTCAGCCAGATCGCCCGCATGGGTGCCATTTGTGACGTGTACGACGCCATCACCTCCAACCGTCCCTACAAGCGCGGCTGGGATCCGGCCGATTCGATTGCCCGCATGGCAAGTTGGAAAGGTCATCTCGACCCGTTGCTGTTTGCTTCGTTCGTGCGAAGCCTGGGCATTTACCCCACCGGCTCGCTGGTGCGCATGGACTCAAGCCGGTTGGCGGTGGTGGTGGAACAAAACCCCAGCGCCCTGGTTTCGCCCATCGTGAAGGTGTTTTTTTCGACCAAGTCCGACATGCCCATCACGCCAGTGCTGCTGGACCTTTCGCGCAGCGACTGCAACGACAAAATCGTCGGCCGCGAGCCGGGCGCTGATGAGCGTTTTCCCAGGCTGGCCGAGATGTGGGCGGACGCCGCCGCCTTGCGTCGATCACAAGGCTGACAGCCAGTGAACTTCAGAGACGGACTCTTTGCGGAAAGCGGGTTGATCAGCCCACTTCCTCAACCCAGTTTGCGGGTGCCGCCTGATCAGCAACCGGCGGTACAGATGCCAGCGCCGTTGAACTCCATCGTCTTGCCCGACAACGGCAGGTGCACCGGCATCTTCGCGGCCTTGACTAAGCGTTCGGTCTTGCTGCCAGCGCGCGGCTTGCCGCCCACTGTGCCCACCTCGTTGACGTGCGAGGCGATCACCGAAGCCGGCTTCACAAGGTCATTGACCACGTAGGCGGCTTCCGCCGGGCCGGTGGTGAAGCCGTCGCCGATGTTCATCACAGCGAGTTTGGCGTTGTAGTACTGGCGCACCACAAGGTCCTGGTCGGCGGTGATGCCGGTGTCGCCAGACAGTTAGGCCACCAGGCCGTTGCTGAACTGCAGCACGTAGCCTGTGGCCTCGCCCACGCTGCCCACCAGACCGGCCTCCTTCAGGTTGCGGCCAAGCTCGCCGCCGAAATAATCAGGGTCGACGCCGTTGGAATGCAGGGCCGCGACGGTCGCGATCCGCACGCCGCCGATGGTGACACTGCCGCCAAAGCGGGCCAGCATCGAATCGGCTGCGTTGCCACCGTTGGCCCGCAGTTTGGCGGCGAAGAAAGGCGGCATTTCGCTGCCGGTCACGATCTTGGATTTCTTGGCCAGCGCGATGTTGACAACGTTGGTGTTGGGCAGGGCCGCAACCGAAGCGTCGGGCGCCGCACAACTGCCGGCGTTGGGCGCCTTGGTGTGGACGTTGCCCACGTGGTCGCCGTGCATGTGCGTCACCAGCACGACGTCGATCTTGCCCAGGCGTGGGTCATCGGCACCGGCCACGGTGCGGCCCGGGTCGTACAAAACGCGGGTGCCGTTCGGGTCTTCGAAGACCAGCGCCCGGTCCAGCGGGCACAACTCGCCGTCAATGCTGCCAAGCGGAGTGACCTTGACGGTTTGGGCAGCTGCCGGTGCTGCCAGCAACGCGCCAACGATGCCAAGCAAACCGCCCCAGGCGGCGAAGGTGTTCGAAAAATTCATGGTCAGTTTCCAGGTGGGGGTCAGCGTTGACAGGCCGCGAGTCGTTTCACCGGCTCAGCCCAACGCCGTCATCTCATCCAACTGCGTGCTCAACTCGAGCCAGCGCGCCTCTGAGGTCTCAATCTCCGAGAGCACCTGCTTCAAGCGCTTGCCGCTGTCGGCCATCTCTGACGGGGTGCGGGCCGGTTCACTCAGGCGCTTTTCCAAGGCGTCGCGCTCTTCGAACAAGCCGCCTATTCGTGCGTCGATGGCGTTCAATTCTTTGCGCAGTGGCTTGGCTTGCTCGCTGCGCTGAATGCGCGCCTGGCTGGCGGCTTTGCGGTCTTCGGGCGGCTTGACAGCCTCGACCGCCACGGCGGCTTTTGACGCCACCATAGCCTTCCAACCCCCGCCGGTTTTTTGCGCTTTGGCGGCGTCGCGGGATTGCTCCAACAGCCACTTTTGGTAGTCGTCCAAATCGCCGTCGAAGGGTTGCACGCCGCCGCCGGTGACGAGCCAGAACTCGTCGCACACCTCGCGCAGCAAAGCGCGGTCGTGGCTGACCAACAGCACCGTGCCTTCAAACTCGTTCAGCGCCATCGACAAGGCTTCGCGCGTGGTCAAGTCCAGGTGGTTGGTGGGCTCGTCGAGCAGCAGCAAGTTGGGGCGCTGCCACACCAACATGGCCAGCACCAGACGTGCTTTTTCGCCGCCGCTTAGTGAGCCGACGGCCTGGTTGACCATTTCGCCGACAAAGCGGAACGAGCCCAAGAAGTCGCGCAGTTCTTGTTCGCGGCCGGGCGGTCCAACGTCGCGTGCCAGGCGCACCATGTGCATCAACGGGCCGTCGCCCAGCGACAGCACGTCGAGCTCTTGCTGCGCGAAATAGCCTATCGACAAGCCCTTGCCTTCGGTAATTTCACCGGCCAGTTGCTTCAACTCACCGGAGATGGTTTTCACCAGCGTGGATTTGCCCTGGCCGTTGGCGCCCAAGATGCCGATGCGCTGGCCGGCCAGCACTGAGCGGTTGATGCCGCCGATGATTTTCTTGGCGGGTGTGCCGTCTTCCAACGCCGGGTATCCGCAGGACATTCCTGAGAACGCCAGCATCGGGTTGGGCAGGCTGGTGGGCTCGCGAAACTCGAACTGAAAGTCGGCGCTGGTCAGCACCGGGCCGAGCTTTTCCATGCGCGCCAATGCCTTCACGCGGCTCTGTGCCTGCTTGGCTTTGCTGGCCTTGGCCTTGAAGCGATCGATGAATTTTTGCAAGTGCGCCATGCGCTCACGCTGCTTCTCGAAGCTGGCCTGCGCCTGCATCATTCGCTCGGCGCGCATCTCTTCAAAGGCGGTGTAGTTGCCGGTGTAGCGGGTAAGTTTGGTCTCGTCCAAATGCACCGTGACTTTGGTGATGGCGTCCAGAAATTCGCGGTCGTGGCTGATGACGATCATCGTGCCCTCGAAGCGTTTCAGCCAGGCTTCCAGCCACACCAGCGCGTCCAAGTCCAAGTGGTTGGTGGGCTCGTCGAGCAGCATCAAATCGGCCGGGCACATCAGTGCGCGCGCCAACTGCAGCCGCATCCTCCAGCCGCCGGAAAAGCTGTTCACCGGGTTGTCCAATTCGTCGCCGCGAAAGCCCAGGCCCATCAACAAGGCTTGCGCGCGCGGGCGTGCTTCAAAGCCACCCGCCTCGCTGATTTCATGGTGCGCCTCGCCCATGGCGTGGCCGTCATCGGAGGCTTCGGCGGCGGCCAGTGCGGCCTGCGCTTCCATCAAGCGCGAGTCGCCTTGCAGCACGTAGTCGGTGGCCGAGTCTTCGGTCTCGGGCATGTCTTGGGCCACCTCGCCGATGCGCCAGCGCGGCGGCATGGCCACGTCACCAGCGTCCGACTGCAGGCGGTGGGTGAGCAGCGAAAACAGCGACGACTTGCCGGCGCCGTTGCGCCCGACCAAGCCAATTTTTTCACCCGGTTGCAGAGTGACGCTGGTTTTTTCCAGAACTATCTTGACGCCTCGGCGCAGCGTGACTTCGCGCAGCGTGATCATGTTTTGCTCCCTTGAGTGGCGGCAACGTCATGCGCAGATCTGGCCGCATTTTTTACCGCAGATGCGTTCCATCGCACCAGCGAATCTTTGCCGACGAGCAGAACTTGATCGTCGCCCGCGCTGGTCTCCATCCACACCACTTCGAGCTTGCGAAAGGCGTGCTCGAAGTGCGCGCGTTCGTTGCCAATTTCCAGCAGCAGCACGCCCATGTCGCTGAGCTTGGCGGGCGCGTCTTTGATGATGCGGCGCACCAAGTCCATGCCGTCCTCGCCGCCGGCCAGTGCCAGCGTCGGCTCGAAGGTGTATTCAGCAGGCAGCGCGGCCATGCCTTGCGAATTGACGTAAGGCGGGTTGCAAACAATCAGGTCGTAGGGGCCTTTGACGTCGTTCAGCAGGTCTGACTTCATCACCGTGATGCGCGCGCCGAGGCTGTGTTTTTCCACGTTGATGGCGGCCACCGCCAGAGCGTCGTCCGAGATGTCAGCGGCGTCGACCATGACCTCGGGATAGGCCATGCATGCAATCACCGCCAGGCTGCCGTTGCCAGTGCACAGGTCGAGCACGGCTTGAGTTTTGTCGGTGAGCCAGGTGTCGAGTTCGCCGGTGTTTTCACCGTCGGCCAGCAGTTCGGCAATGAAAGAGCGCGGCACGATGCTGCGCTCGTCGACATAAAAAGGCACGTTCTGCAGCCAAGCTTCCTTTGTCAGATAGGCCGCAGGCTTGCGGCTTTCGATCCGCTGCGCCACGAGGGCTTCGGCTTTGGACACCTCGATGGGCGTGAGCACGCGCTGTGCTTGAAATTCGAGCGCGCCCATGTCCAGTCCCACGCTCCACAGCACGAGCCACGCGGCTTCGTCGAAGGCGTTGGTGGTGCCGTGCCCAAATGAAACGCCCGCCTGTTTGAGGCGGGCGGCTTGTGCCGTAATAAGTTCGATCAGCTTCATGTCAACAGTGCTTCCAGGGTTCTTCGGTAAATGTTTTTGAGCGGCTCGATGCTGGCCACAGCCACGTGCTCGTTGATCTTGTGAATGCTGGCGTTGAGCGGTCCGAACTCCAGCACCTGAGGGCAAATCTTGGCGATGAAGCGGCCGTCTGAGGTGCCGCCGGTGGTCGACAGTTCAGTGGTCACGCCGGTCTCGTCAAAGATGGCCTTGCTGACCGCTGCGCTGAGCGAGCCGACTTCCGTGAGGAAAGGTTCGCCGCCCAACGTCCACACCACCTCGGCGTCCAGTGCGTGCTTTTCCAGCACGGCGTGGACGCGTTGCTTCAAAGACTGCGCGGTGGATTCGGTGCTGAAGCGAAAGTTGAAATCGATCACCAACTCGCCAGGGATCACATTGCTGGCGCCGGTGCCGCCGTGGATGTTGGACATCTGCCAGCTGGTCGGCTGGAAGTGCGAATTGCCTTCGTCCCAGCGCAGGGTCGTCAGTTCAGTGAGAGCGGGCACGGCCAGATGAATGGGGTTTTTAGCGAGGTGCGGATAGGCGATGTGGCCCTGAACACCTTTGACTTTGAGCTTGCCCGACAAGGTGCCGCGTCGGCCGTTTTTCATCATGTCGCCCAACGTGTGCAACGAGGTGGGTTCACCGACGATGCAGTAGTCGAGCTTTTCGCCTTGCGCGGTCAGCCACTCACACAGCTTGACGGTGCCGTCGAGCGCCGGGCCTTCCTCGTCGCTGGTGAACATCACGGCGACGGAGTGGGCGTGGCCGGGCCGTGCCGCCACAAACTCTTCGATGGCCACCACCATCGCCGCCAGGGAAGTTTTCATGTCGGCCGCACCGCGCCCATAGAGCTGGCCGTCTTTGTGCGTGGGAACAAAAGGGTCGCTGTGCCACGCGCCGAGCGGGCCAGTCGGCACCACGTCGGTGTGGCCTGCGAAGGCCAGCAGTTTGGGCTGCGCTGCGCTGCCGCGTCTGACAGCCCACAGGTTGCTGACGCGAGCGCTGTCAGGTCCGCTCATCAGGTTGAGGCACTCGAAACCAACCGCGCGCAGGCGGTCAGCGATGAGCCCCTGACAGCCGCCATCGGTGGGCGTGACCGAGGCTTTCGAGATCAGTTCTTCGGTAAGGCGCAGCGCGTTGGTCATCGGGTTGGCAAGTCAGAAAGGCAGCGTGCAGTCGGGAAGCCTGGCTTCACAGCTGACCGAAGGCACTGCGTGTGGACCGCGGCTCGGGCCGAACGTCGAGTGTGATTTCGGTGAACGTCGGCTGGTCTGCATCGTCTTCTTTTTTGGTCGACAAGCGCGACACCGGTGTCATGTCGTTTTGCAAACGCCACATCAGATTGGTCGGCGAGTCGGAGTAGGCCAAGCCCTCGTCGCGCGTGATGATGTTTTCTTTGATCATGCGAGCCAGGTCTTGTTCGAAGGTCTGCGAGCCCTCGGCGATCGACTTTTCCATGGCTTCGCGCACGCCGCTGAAGTCGCCTTGGTCGATCAGCTCAGACATCAGCTTGGTGTTCAGCATCACCTCCACCGCCGGCATGCGGCCGCCCGATTTGGCGCGTATCAAGCGCTGCGACACGACGGCGCGCAAGCCCGAAGACAAGTCGCTGAGCAAGGCAGGGCGCGCCTCAGGCGCGTAGAAAGACAAGATGCGCCCGAGGGCGTGGTAGCTGTTGTTGGCGTGCAGGGTCGACAGCACCAAGTGACCGGACAGCGCGTATGAAATGGCGGCGGTCATGGTTTCGCGGTCGCGGATCTCGCCAATTAAAATGCAGTCTGGCGCTTGGCGCAGTGCGTTCTTCAAGCCGACTTGCAGTGACTGCGTGTCGCGGCCCACTTCGCGTTGGTTGACGAGTGATTTTTTGTTGGTGAACAAAAATTCAATCGGGTCTTCAATCGTCAAGATGTGCCCGGCCAGTTGCTGGTTGCGGTGCTCCAGCATGGCAGCCAGCGTGGTGCTTTTGCCCGAGCCGGTCGCGCCGACCAGCAAGATCAAACCGCGCTTCTCCAACACCAAAGTGTTGAGCAGGGTGGGCACCTTCAAGCTGTCGAGCGGCGGAATGTTGATGGGAATGCAGCGAAACACCGCGGCCACCGAACCGCGCTGTTTGAAGCCGCTGATTCGAAAGCTGCCCACACCCGTGATGCCAATGCCGACGTTCAATTCGCCGGTGTCTTCGAGCTCTTCCAATTGCTGCGGCGTCAGCACTTCGGCCAACAACTGGCGCGGCTGGCTGGGCGTGAGGGCTTGGTCGCTGAGGTGCAGCACCTGACCGTTGATTTTGATGAGGATGGGCGTGTTGGCTGACAGATAAACGTCAGACGCGCCTTTCTCGGCCATCAAGCGGAGCACGCGTTCCATGTTGCTCATGTTGGCCCCCAAGAGATGGATGACGACCCCCAAGGTCGCTGCGCGCCCGCCCCCCCAAGGGGGAGCCCGCTGGGCTTGGGGCGGCCCAGCGCCTCGCGGTGGCTTGATTTGTCGCTTCGCTGCGCTTGCTTTGGTGTTTGCATGGTGCTGGGCGGTTTGGCTGTTGGCTCTTACGCGCGCAGCAGGTCGTTGATGCTGGTTTTGGCGCGGGTTTGGGCGTCTACGCGTTTGACGATGACGGCGCAGTTGAGGCTGTATTTGCCGCCGTCACGGGGCAGGCTGCCGGCCACGACCACCGAGCCCGCGGGCACGCGGCCGTAGGTGATTTCACCGGTGGCGCGGTCGTAGATGGGCGTGCTCTGGCCGATGAAAACGCCCATCGACAGAACTGAGTTTTCTTCGACGATCACGCCTTCGACCACCTCGCTGCGTGCACCAATGAAGCAGTTGTCTTCACTGATGGTGGGGTTGGCCTGCAGCGGCTCGAGCACGCCGCCGATACCCACGCCGCCGCTGAGGTGCACATTTTTTCCAATTTGCGCGCACGATCCCACGGTGGCCCAAGCGTCGACCATGGTGCCTTCGTCGACGTAGGCGCCGATGTTCACAAAGCTGGGCATCAGCACCACGTTTTTGGCCAAGTAGCTGCCGCGACGCGCCACTGCCGGCGGCACGATGCGCACGCCGCTGGCACGTACGGCGGCGTCGTCGATGTGCGAAAACTTGGTTTTGACTTTGTCAAAAAAGGTCAGGTCGCCCGAGCGCATCAGTTGGTTGTCGTTCAAGCGAAAGCTGAGCAGCACGGCTTTCTTCAGCCACTGATTCACCGTCCACTGACCCACGCCTTGGCGCTCGGCCACGCGCATGCGGCCGCTGTTCAGGGCGGAGATTGCTTCTTCCACGGCTTCGTGAATCTTGGGGCTGTTCAGCGGCGTCAGTTCGGCGCGCGCTTCCCAGGCCATTTCGATCGTGCTTTGCAGTTCTGATGTCATGGTGTTCAGGTGATCAAGTGATGAATTGGACGGGCGATCAAGCGGAAAGTGGATGTGGCAAGGCTGGCCTTGGCGGGCTGTTTTTGGGCTCGGCGCAAAGAGAGGCGCTATGTGGGGCGCTATGGGAGGCGCAATAAGAGACGATGCGTTTGGCGGCTTCCAAGCATTCGGGTGCATCGGCTACCAGGGCCAATCGAATGCGGCCTGCGCCGGGGTTCACGCCGTGGGCATCGCGCGCCAACAAGCTGCCGGGAAGCACCGTCACATTGTATTGATGTAGCAGTCCCCGGGCGAAGCCGATGTCATCGACATTGCTTGCTGAGACGTCACACCACAAGTAAAAGCCAGCGTCGGGCAACTGCACACTCATCACCTCAGCCAGCAGCGGCGTGACCTGCTCAAACTTGCAGCGGTACTGCGCGCGGTTGTCCAGCACGTGCGCCTCGTCGTTCCAGGCGGCGATGCTGGCTTGTTGAACGGTGGGACTCATGGCGCTGCCGTGGTAAGTGCGGTAGAGCAAAAACTGCTTCAGAACAGCAGCGTCGCCCGCCACGAAACCGCTGCGCATGCCGGGCACGTTGGAGCGTTTGGACAAGCTGGTGAAGGCCACCAGGTTCTTGAAGTCGCTGCGTCCCAATTGAACCGCGGCTTGCAGCGAGCCCAGCGGCGGCTCGTCGCGAAAGTAAATTTCTGAGTAGCACTCGTCCGACGCGATGACGAAGCCGTGGCGATCGCTCAGATCGAACAGCAGCTTCCATTCCGAAAGCGGCATGACCGCGCCTGTGGGGTTGCCCGGCGAGCAGACAAACAGCAACTGCGTTTGGGCCCAGGTGGCTTCAGGCACCGATGACCAATCAGACGCGAAATTGCGCGCCGGGTCACTGTTTACAAATTCTGTCCGAGCGCCCGCGAGAAGCGCCGCGCCTTCGTAAATTTGATAGAAAGGGTTGGGGCAGACCACCACCGAACCCGGTTGGGTCGGGTCGATCACGGTTTGCGCCAAGGCAAACAAAGCCTCGCGTGAGCCGTTGACCGGCAGCACTTGTGTGGCGGGGTTCAGCGTCAAACCGTAACGCCTGTGCGCCCAGCGCGTGATGGCTTCGCGCAGCGCAGGATCGCCGGCGGTGGCGGGATAGCTGGCCAAGCCGCCGAGGTGGTCGGTCAGGGCCTGCTTCACCAAAGCAGGAGTCGCGTGCTTGGGTTCGCCCATGCCCAAACTGATGGGCCGATAGGCCGGGTTGGGTGTGATGTCTTGCATCAAAGCCCGCAGGCGTTCGAACGGGTAGGGGTGCAGAGTGGACAGCAGCGGATTCATTGGCGAATTATCGACGACACCCGCATTACGCGACACCCCGCAAACCGCCTTGTATTGACGCCGCCCAGCGGCTCCCGGCATCATCGCGGGATGCAGTCATCTATTCACTCCAGTCCTTCGGCCGCGTTTTTGCCAACGCCCGTGCCAACGCCAACGCCAACGCCAACGAAGGCACCCACGCCTGCGAAGGCTGTTCACGCATGGCGCTTTGCCATCGCCTGGCTGCTGCCGCTCAGCGTTGGGGCGGCTGCGCTGCATTCGCCTTGGTGGGCTTATGCGGCTGGCACTGTCATACAAATTGGCATGGCTTTGGTCGAGTTGTTGCCCGCGGGCCGACGCTCTCCGCCCGCTGCCAAATGGTCGCCTTGGTTTGCCTGGTGCGTGCGCGTGCACGTGCCTCTGCAAGCCGCGTTGCTGGGCATCGGCTTGTGGACGGCGCAACAACAGCCGTCGACCGGCCTGGGGCTGTTGGCCGTGATCGCTTTGGGCATTGGTGTGGGCAGCGTCACCGGCAGCCAAGGCATCACGTTCGCCCATGAGCTGGGGCACTCGAAAAGCAAACTCGACCGCGCGCTGGGTTGGTGTTTGATGGCCAGCGTCAACTACGGCCACTTCATGGTCGAGCACTTTCGCGGTCACCACCCACGCGCAGCCACGCACGCCGACCCGGCCTCCGCGCGGCGCGGCGAATCGCTGTGGCGTTTTTTACCGCGCACGCTCAGCGGCGGTCTGCGCAGCGCCTGGAATTTGGAAAGCCAGCAACTGCGCACCTTGCGTCGCCCGTGGCACAAAAGCGCGCTGTTGTGGGTGACAACCGCCCAAGTGACGTGGTTGATTTTTTTGGGCGTTGTGTTCGGCCCGCTCGCGCTGGTGTTTTGGTTGGTGCAGTCTGCTTATGCCGTGTTTTTGTTGGAGACCATCAACTACATCGAGCACTACGGCTTGGTTCGCAGCGACGCCAATGGCAAGCGCGAACCCTTTGCGGTGCACCACGCCTGGAATGCCGACCACTGGCTGACCAACAGCCTCATCGCCAACTTGCAGCGCCACTCCGACCACCACATGCACGCCTGGAAGCCCTACGCCACGCTAGAGCCGCTGCCCGGGCCGCAGTTGCCCACGGGTTACGCCGGTTGCATCTGGCTGGCAGCAGTGCCGCCGCTGTGGTTCAAGGTGATGCACGGGCGGTTGGAAAAACTGGCTGCGTGAGCCCAACCGCTGCCGGGCTGCCAAAAGCGGGACTTCCTTCGGTGCCTCTAGACAGTCGGAAAACCAGCTCAGCCTGAGCGGGGTTCAGTTTTTTCGACAATGCAGTCAGTGCCGTTTCCCACGATTGACGCCACTGTGCAGTAGCCTTCAAGCGGGCCTGTCCCGCTGCGCTGCGGTCAGCGCAGTCAGCGCGTGCATCACCCCACGTGTGCCTTCGTACAGCTTCAGGTATTGCGCATACATGTCGTCGTAGAACGCCTTGTGCTGCGGATTGGGTGTGATCACCCGATTCGGCTTGACCCAGCGGTGGATGTCTGTGGCGTCCAGCAGGCCGGCCGCCCGACCTGCCAGAAAAGCGTCGCCGTAAGACGCGCCTATCGTCACTTCGGGCAACACTTGCGCGGTGCCTGAGATGTCTGATGTGATTTGCAGCCAAGTGTCCGATTGGGTGCCGCCGCCCACCGCCACCACGCGGGAAACTTGAGCACCGATTTGCGCAAAAGTTTCCAGGTTGTGGCGCACGCCGTAGCCCACGCCTTCCAAGACTGCACGAAACATTTGCGCCCTGGTGTGCGACAAGGTCAGGCCCGCCATGACGCCGCTGGCATGGGGATCGTTGATGGGTGTGCGTTCGCCGCTGAAATAGGGCAGCACCAGCAGCCCGCCTGCACCCGGCGGCGCTGCCTCTGCGGCGGCGAACAATTGCGCGTAACCCTGCTCGGGTGACAGCTCGTCTCTGAACCACCGCGTCAAGCTGCCGGTGGTTCCCATGCCCGCTGCCAAATTGAAGCGACCGGGGGACGCGCCAGCCACTGTCCACACACGCCGGTCTGGCGTGGCTTGTTCTTGCGCCAGGATGAAGAAGGTGGTGCTGCCGTGCATCAGCATCAGGTCGCCAGGTTCGGTGGCACCCACGCTGATGGCTTCGCTGAGGGCGTCTACCGTGCCAAACGCCACCGGCGTGCCCACAGCCAAGCCCAAGGCGTTCGCGGCCTCGGCGTGAACCGTGCCGGCCAAGTCTTGCGCCCAGCCCAATTCCGGCAGCATGTCGATGGGTGCCACCAGCTCGGCGTAGCGCCCGTCCCACTGCAACGTGGCCGGGTTGTACAGCGGCATGAAGTGACTGGCGGTGTGCCGGTCCATGCACAAGCGACCTGTGGCCTTGTAGACAAGGTAAGACGTTGCAGAGGTGAGTTTTGCGGTGGCCCGCCACACTTCAGGCTCGTTCTGACGCAGCCAGCAAATTTTCGGGCCCATGGCCTGGCTGCTCAGCTCCATGAGGGAGAACGCAGCGATCGCCTCAGTGCCGATTTCGGCTTCGAGTTGGGCAATTTGAGCGGTAGCGCGCGTGTCGACGCCGTAAAGGATGCCGGGCCGAAGCGGGCGCATGAACGCGTCCAATGGCAGCAGGCAAGGGCCTATTGCGCTGATCGCCAAACCTGCGATTGACGAGCTTGGCACGCCCGAGATGGCCATGATTTCGCGGCTCAAGCGACACACGTCGCCCCACCACACCAGATCGGCGTCTTGCTCTACAAAGCCCGGCTGGGGAATGGATATGCCGTGCTCGGCGACAGCCGTATGCAGCACACGCCCGGCCAGGTCGGTCAGCACCGCCTTGCTGCTGTAAGTGCCAACGTCGATGCCCAGCAGCAGCCTCAAGCGATCAGCCCTGCGTTGGCAGCTGCGGCGGCTGCGGTGCCAGCTTTGTGCCACCCATTCCCGCCATCATCTCGAACAACTTGTAAATGGCAGTCGCATTCAACTCGCCCAGCCCCAGGTTTTGCGCCGTCTTGTTCAGTTCATGCACCGTGTTGGAGATGAGCACCGGCACGCCGATGGACTCTGAATGATTGCGAATCAGCTCCGTGTCTTTGACCATCGTGCGCAAGTGAAACGACACTGCGAAATCACCGTCGATCATCGACTTTCCGGCGCCTTCGATGATGGGAGAGCGGAAGTCCGATTCGCCCCAGAGCTTGATGAGCTCATGGCAATCAAGCCCTGATTTCTTTGCCATCGCCAGCGATTCGGCCAGCGACGCCAGGATGGCCGACACCAAGTGATTGCCGCACAGCTTGGCCGCCGAGCCTGAACCCACCGGCCCCATGTGATGGACCGTGGCGCCCATGGCGCTCAACACAGGCAAGGCCGCTTGCCACGCTGACGCGTCTGCGCCCACCATGATCCAAAGACCACCAGCGTGCGCTTCGCCTTTGCTGCCGTGAACCGGCGCGTCCGCAAACATGGCGCCTTTGGCGGCGAACTGCGCGGCCACGGCGCGCGAGGTGTCGGGCAACTGCGTGCTCATGTCGATAAACACTTGTCCGGGTTTGGCGTTGGCACACAGGCCTTGCTCGCCATCCACGGCGGCGTGCAGGCCCGCTTCATTCCACACCCAGATCAGCACATGGCTGGCGTCCTGCGCCGCTTCGCCCGGCGTGGCGCAAAGCCGCGCGCCCGCGGCCACCAGTGGCGCTGCGTTTTCAGGGTGGCGGTTGTAGCAACTGACCTCATAGCCTTTGGACAGCAGCGTCTTGCCGACGCCGGTGCCCATGACACCGGTTCCGATGATGGCGACTTTCATGTGTTTGCCTCCTGTGCGGGTGAATCTTGTTGTTGAACGTGCGCGCGCATCGCGTCGATGATGAGAAACCCCACCGTGGCGCCTGCGTCTTGCAAGCCCAAGGATTTCTCTTGAAAACACGCAGCCTTGCCGTGCTGCGCGACCATGGCCTTGGTGCTTTCCAGCGCCAAAGCCGCGGCGTCAGTCGCGCGCTGCAGTGCGTCGGGCAAAGCAGTCAGTGCTTGTGCTGAAGCCTCGAGCGAGGCGACGATGGGCCCCAACACGTCGACCAGCGTTTTGTCGCCTGGCCTGGCCTTGCCGCGCTCGACCACGCCGTCGTGGTAGGCACGCCAAAAAGCCGCCAGCTCGGCCGTGTCGAGCGTGGCGGCTTCGCCGACCGCTTTGCCGCCGCGCATGAAACCGGTGGCTGTCAGCGTGCCCATCGTGGACGGCGCAGCTTTCGCGATGGCCATGCCCGCCAGCTGCAAAGTTCGACCCACGGGGATGGCGGGATCGGCCGTGCTCGAGGCAACCGAGTCGGCAGCCGCCACGAAAGCCTTGTTCATCGTCAAGCCCAAGTCGCTGTCACCGACCTTGCCGTCCAGATCGATCAGAAAATCACGCTGCGCTGCAAAAACTTGGCGCAGCCGCATGAACAGCGGTGTCAGCCCGGCTTTGTCTATGCTCGTCATGGCCACAGATTCAGAGTTGGTTTTGCACGAAAAACGGTGAAGCTGCAGGTGCTGCAATCAGGCGCTTCAATTCATCGTCAAGGCACAGCAGCGAGATCGATGCCCCCGCCATTTCCATCGACGTGGCGAACTCGCCAACGTACGTGTGGAACACCGTGATGCCGTGCTCCGCCAGCACAGCAGCGACCTTGCGGAAAAGGATGTAGAGCTCTTCCTTTGGCGTGGCTCCCAGGCCGTTTACCAGCACCGCCACCTCATCGCCACGCCCCAATGGGCGATCGGCTGAATCACCTGCTTTGTGGGCAGAAAAATGTTCTGCAAATAATGGCTTCAGCATTTCTTCCACCACCTCGTCGGCAGTGCGCAGCGCACCGCGCCGGATGCCTGGCTCGCCGTGTATTCCCATGCCAATTTCCATCTCGGATTCGCCGATGGAAAAAGTCGCGTGGCCGATCTCGGGCACGATGCAACTGCTCAGCGCCACGCCCATCGTGCGGGTGTTGGCGCGGGCCTTCTCAGCCACCCGTTTTACCTCTGAAAGCGACATGCCCTCCGCTGCTGCGGCACCGGCTGCCTTGAACACAAACACGATGCCCGCGACGCCGCGGCGCTTGTGTTCTTGCCCCGGCGGCGACGAGGCCACGTCGTCATTGCCCACCACCGACAACACCTTGATGCCATCAAGTTCGGCCATCTCGGTGGCCATGTCGAAATTGAGAATGTCACCGGTGTAGTTGCCGTAGATGTAGAGCACGCCCGCGCCCTGATCGATAGCCTTGGTGACCTCCAACATTTGATCAGCGCTGGGCGACTGGAACACGCCACCCACCGCTGCACCGTCGAGCAGTCCCGCGCCCACGTAGCCCAAAAACAGCGGCAGGTGTCCTGAACCACCGCCCGTGGCCAAGCCGACTTTGCCTTTGACTCGCGTTTTCGCCACCAGGCAGCGCGGGTCTTGCGCCACAAGGCCGAGTTCGCGCGGGTGCGCGGCGTAGATGCCCTGCAACATTTCGTCCACGAAGTCTTCGGCACGGTTCAAAAATTTCTTCATGACTTTGTCTCCTTGCTTTTTCAGTAGGGTTTGCAACTGCGTTCGCAGTTGCATTCGATTGCTAATCGCTTGTTGCTGAATCGGTTGTCGCCCGATCGCTGGTCACTCAGTCGTGCGCGCTCAGCGCCGACGCCGCACCACGAAAAATGCACCAGCCACCAAAATAAAAGAACCCACCACGACGCGTTGCCAGGTGCTTGGAACGCCCACCATGATGAGAACGCTGTTGATCACAACCACCAGAAGCACCCCGAGCAATGTGCCCGTGACGGTGCCTGTGCCCCCGGTGATGCGGGCACCACCCAGCACCACGGCGGCGATCACGTCGATCTCCATGCCGGCCAAATCAAAGGGATTGGCCAACCGGTTCGCACACACGTGGATGAGTCCCGCCAAGCCTGCCAGGGCACCCGCGTAGGCGAAGGTGAAAAAGTGCACCGCGCGCAGGTTGTAGCCCAAGCGTTCGGCCACAGCCAGGCTGCCGCCGGTGGCAAAAATCGCGCGGCCCATCAAGGTGCGGTTCAAGATCCACCAGGTCAACGCGGCAGCGGCTGGCAGCGCCAGGAAAAAGATCGGCAACCACACCCGAGCGCCGCGCGCCGACGTGCTGTCAATCAAAGCCAGCTTGCCAAAGTTGTCCATTTGGGGTGGCAGATTCAGGATCCACACCGTCCCTACAAAGGTGAGCAGAAATCCGCGAAACAGGTATTGGGTTCCGATCGTGACGATCACCGAAGGTGCTTTCAGGTGATGCACCAAGAAGCCGTTGACGAGCCCCAGCAAGCCACCACTCAGCATCGCCAAAGCGAAGATCAACGTCAGCGGCGCTGCAGGAAAGCGCGTGGCAACCCACTGCGTCACCGAGTACATCGACAAGGCCGCAATCGCAGTGAATGACACGTCAATGCCGCCGGCCGCCAAGATGACGAAGACACCCAACGCAAACAAGCCGATCACCACGCTGGACCGCGCGATGTCGAACAGGCTGGCTGCTTGAAAGAAGTTGGGGTTGATGAAACCGACGGTGCCGCACAGGCACACCAACAAAAACAAGGTGAACAACTCGGGCCGGCGGTCCAAGCGTTCACGCATGCGCGCCAAAGCGCTGCTCGCGGATGCAGGGTCAGATGTGGTGGCAGGTGCCTGAGGCAGGTGCACGGTTTGTCTGTTTGCGCCAACGCCAGAGCTGGCGTTCTGGTTTGCGTCCGGGTTTGTATTTGCGCTCATGCAACCGCTTCCTGCGGTGTGGCCAACATCGCGTCGTACAAAGCTTCTTCGCTGGCTGCGTCAGCCGGGAACTCGGCAGTCAAGTGACCATTGCGCATGACCAAGATGCGGTCACAGTTTTGCAAAAGCTCAGGCAGGTCGTCACTGATGACGATCAGCGACATGCCTGCCTCGGCCAGCGCCTGCATGACCTTGTAGATCGTGTCTTTCGATC
>JBBRGA010000023.1:0-29380 GCA_038241115.1 Burkholderiales bacterium
GTGGTCGAGAAACTGCAGACTTCGATGCAGTCGGGCAAGTCGATCTACGACGGCTGGATCAACGACTCCGACCACATCGGCACGCACTATCGCTACGGCACCGCGATCGCGCTGACCGATGCGATGGCCGGCCCGTGGAAGGAGTTCACCAACCCCGGCCTCGACCTGAAGGACTTCATCGGCACCAGCTTCACGACCGCACCGGACGGCAAGCTGTACCAGCTGCCTGACCAGCAGTTCGCCAACCTGTACTGGTTCCGCGCCGACCTGTTCGCGCGCAAGGACTTGAAGGACAAGTTCAAGGCCAAGTACGGCTATGACTTGGGCGTGCCGCTCAACTGGTCGGCATACGAAGACATTGCTGCGTTCTTCAGCGAAGACGTCAAGACAATCGACGGCAAGCCCATTTACGGTCACATGGACTACGGCAAGAAAGACCCATCTCTGGGTTGGCGTTTCACCGACGCATGGTTGTCAATGGCAGGCACTGCCGACATCGGCATTCCCAATGGCCTGCCTGTCGACGAGTGGGGCATTCGCGTTGCCGCAGACAAGTGCACACCAGTGGGGGCCTCGGTATCGCGCGGCGGTGCAACGAACTCGCCAGCGGCTGTGTACGCGCTGACGAAGTACATCGACTGGATGAAGAAATACGCACCCAAAGAAGCCACCGGCATGACCTTCGGCGAGGCCGGCCCGGTGCCCGCACAAGGCCAGATCGCGCAGCAGATTTTTTGGTACACCGCCTTCACCGCAGACATGGTGAAAAAGGGCCTGCCAGTCGTCAACGAGGACGGCACTCCGAAATGGCGCATGGCTCCCGGCCCGAACGGCCCGTACTGGAATCAGGTCATGCAAAACGGCTACCAAGACGATGGGGCATGGACTTTCTTCAAGGACCATGACAAGGACAAGGTGGCCGCCGCCTGGCTCTATGCACAGTTTGTGACGGCAAAGACGACCTCGCTCAAGAAGTCGATCACCGGTCTGACCTTCGTTCGCGACAGCGATATCCGAGCTGACTACTTCACCCAAAACGCAGCGAAGTACGGCGGCTTGATCGAGTTTTACCGCAGCCCCGCCCGAGTGGCGTGGACGCCCACCGGCACGAACGTGCCCGACTACCCCAAGCTGGCGCAGCTGTGGTGGAAAAACGTGGCGGTTGCAGTGACCGGCGAAAAAACGCCGCAAGCGGCAATGGACAACTTGGCTGAAGAAATGGACCAAGTGATGGCACGTTTGGAACGCGCAGGCATGAGCCACTGCGCACCCAAACTCAACCCCAAAGGCGATCCCAACAAGTACTTGAGTGACAAAGCCGCGCCTTGGAAAAAGTTGGCCAATGAGAAGCCAAAGGGCGAAACCATCGCTTATGACACGCTGCTGAACGCGTGGAAGGCGGGCAAGGTTCGCTGATCGGCCGTTAACCTTCTGACTGAACCCGCGCCCCGCTGGTCAATTGACCATCGGGGCGCTTTTCATTGCGTGCCCATGAACATCATCTTCCGCTGTGACCCCGCGCTGATCGACCTGCTGCCTCGCCCCGTGGCAGCGCGCGACGCACTGCCTGAGTGGCTGCGGCAGATGGCCCCGCGAGCGGTCTCTGCTGTGCACGGCCGCGGCATCCGCACGCTCAAGCAATGTCCACCGTTCGTCGATGCAATGGCGCACGGCTTCATGGTGCTGCTGCCTTGCGACGTGCAGGTGCACGAGGGCCGCTTTGAGTGGGACTGGCCACTGCCAGCCCTGAGCGTCACCAACCACCCACGCGCGCCGTTGAGCTTTCACGTGCCCGAGCAACTCGCGGGCTCGCCGCTTGCGCACGCCACGCACTCGGCCATCAAGTTCAACAGCTTCTGGACCATCGAATTGGAAGCCGGCTGGTCGCTGATGGCGGTGCACCCAGTGAACCGCGGCGACCTGCCGTTTCGCACCATCACCGGCCTGATCGAGTCGGACAGTTTCTTCGATGTCGGGATCAACTTTCCGGCAATCTGGACAGATGCCTCCTTCATCGGCACCTTGCCGCGCGGCACACCTGTGGCGCAGTGCTTTGCGGTACCGCGCACCGCGCCAACCCTGGTCTTCGAGGCCATGGATGCGCAGCACATGAAACGCTACGACGGCCTTGCCGCCAAGATCATGGCCGGCCCCGGGGTGTATCGAAAGCAGCGCCGCATCACGCGCGATCGCCCGTGATTTAGACGGTGCTGACGCTCGATTGCAACGAGGTCCTCAAGTCAGCGCGCAGATCGTCGAGTCGCAGCCAAACGCGCCCGACTCGGGGTGCCGCCAGCGCGTGCGCAATGCGGCCAAAGGTGTCTTCGCGCAGCTTGTAGGCGCGGCAGTAGGCCTGCATTGCCTCGTCGACACGGCCGAGTTCCTGCAGCACGATGCCGAGGTTGACCTCGGCCTCGGCGAGCTCGGGTGCGAGTTGCAGCACCGATCGCAGAGCCGCAACCGCAGCTTCGAACTCACGCGCATCCTGGTGGCGCAAAGCAAGTTGAAACCAGGCGTCAACGGCTACTTGCCGAGTTGCTGTATGGCCGGGTCGCAACGCGAGGCTCGCCTGGGCCTGCTCTGCGGCTGGCCCAAGAAAGCCGCGCTTCAAATTCAGCAGCGCCAGCAATTGCAGAACCCCAGCATGAGGCGGCTGATGAGCAAGCGCGTGTTCGCAGAGCGACACGGCACGCTCGCTCTGGCCGGCATTGACGTGGCGCACGGCGAGAGACAGCAGATCATCGGCTGTGGGGGCTGGCATGTTGGAGAGGGTGCAGTTGGAGCGAAGCATTCGGTTCGAGACGATCGGCACGAAATGTCGGTGGCGCCGGGCTTGTCGCAACCGCTCTGCAACCTCCGTCGACGTGTGACATTGACCGACCGGGTTTCAACTTGTCCGGAACCCTTAGTTCAGCGCATCGCGCGCGTTGCGGAACATTTGCATCCATGGGCTCAACCCGCTCACGCCGCCACTGGTCCAGCTCATCAACACGTTGCGGAATACACGCTCGGGGTGAGGCATCAGCACGGTGAAGCGGCCGTCGGGTGTGGTCACCGCGGTCAAGCCGTCGGGGCTGCCGTTGGGGTTGAACGGATAGGCCTCGGTGGCGGCGCCAAAGTTGTCGACAAAACGCATTGCGCGCTGCACTTTGGCTGCATCGCCGCGCTGCGAAAAGTCGGCAAAGCCTTCGCCGTGCGCCACGGCGATGGGCAAACGACTGCCCGCCATGCCACTGAAAAACAGCGACGGGCTGTCCATCACTTCGACCATGCTCAGGCGCGCCTCAAATTGCTCGCTGCGGTTGCGGGTGAACTTCGGCCAGGCTTGCGCTCCGGGAATGAGCGGCGACAGCGCGGCCATCATCTGGCAGCCGTTGCACACACCCAAGGCCAGCACATCGGGACGGCTGAAGAAGGCTGCGAACTGCTCGGCCAGTGCAGGGTTGAACAGAATGCTGCGGGCCCAACCTTCACCGGCGCCCAAGGTGTCGCCGTAACTGAAACCACCGCAAGCCACAAAACCTTGAAACTGATCGAGCCGCGCCCTGCCCGACTGCAAATCGCTCATGTGCACGTCGAAAGTATCAAAGCCTGCCAGATGCATGGCGTAGCTCATTTCGACGTGGCTGTTGACGCCTTGTTCGCGCAGGATGGCCAGCTTGGGGCGGGTGCTCAATATGGCAGGCGCGGCATTCGGTTTGAACGTCAGATGAACGTGCAAACCAGGATCGTCTGAAGCGCCAGAGGCCTCGTGCTCAGCGTCGGCGCACGCCGGGTTGTCGCGCAGTTGTGCGATGCGCCAACTCACTTGATCCCAACATTGATGCAGCTCGCGCAACGTGGCGCTGAATGCGCGTTTGGTGTCGCGCCAAACCTCCATCACGCCGCGGTCATTGGGCTTGCCAATGAAGTGGCTGTGCTTACTGAGGCCATGCGTGCGCAGCACTTGCATCACTTCATTGCGCACCGCAGTAGGCACCTGAATGACAACGCCGAGTTCTTCGTTGAACAGCGCGCGCAGGGTCAATTCTTCGCGCCGCGCACCCACCTGCCCAGCCCAGTTTTTAGAGTCGCCCACGTCAGCGCGGCTGTCGGTGATGCCGTCACCTTCCACCACCAACATGTCCACATTCAGGCTCACGCCCACATGACCGGCAAACGCCATTTCGCACACACAGGCCCACAGGCCGCCGTCGCTGCGGTCGTGATACGCCAGCAGCTTGCCCTCGCCGCGCAGTTGGTTGATGGCTGCGACCAGCGCCACCAGTTGCGCGGGCTCATCCAGGTCGGGCACGGTTTGCCCCACCTGGTTCAGAACCTGCGCCAGCATCGACCCGGCCATGCGCTTTTTGCCGTTGCCCAGGTCGATCAACATCAGCGTGTTGTCGCCGGGTTGCAGCTGAGGCGTCAACGTGCCGCGCACATCTTCCAACGTTACGAAGGCCGAAACGATGAGCGACACCGGCGCAGTCACTTGCTTGACTTCGCCGTCATCCGTCCAGCGGGTGCGCATCGACAAACTGTCTTTGCCCACCGGCACGCTGATGCCCAACGCGGGGCACAGCTCCATGCCGACGGCTTTGACGGTGTCGTACAGGTCAGCGTCTTCGCCAGGCTCGCCGCACGCGGCCATCCAGTTGCAACTTAGCTTGACGCGTGCCAACTCCATCGGCGCGGCCAACAAGTTGGTGATGGCCTCGCCCACTGCCATGCGTCCTGACGCGGGCGCATTCACAGAAGCCAGAGGCGTGCGTTCGCCCATGCTCATGGCCTCGCCGCGAAAGCCGCTGTAGTCGGCCATGGTCACGGCGCAATCGGCCACCGGCACTTGCCATGGGCCGACCATCGGGTCACGGTGGTTAAGTCCGCCCACCGTGCGGTCGCCGATGGTGACCAGAAAGCGCTTGCTGGCCACCGTGGGATGGCGCAGCACGTCGAAGGCCACCACTTTCAAATCAACGTCGGTGAGGTCGACTTCTTTGAATCGACGCACCACACGCGCCACATCGCGGTGCATCTTGGGCGGTTTGCCCAGCAGCACGTTCATTGGCATGTCGATCGGCGTTTGTTTTGTCGCGGGATCGGTCAATACCAACTGCGCCGCTTCGGTGGCCACGCCGACCACCGCAAACGGGCAGCGCTCGCGCTCGCACATGGCCTTGAAAACCGGCAGCAAATCGGCCTGCACGGCCAGCACATAGCGTTCCTGGCTTTCGTTGCACCAGATTTCTTTGGGCGCCAAGCCGGTCTCTTCCAACGGCACCTGCGACAGATCAAACACCGCACCACGCCCTGCACCGTCCACCAGTTCAGGGAACGCGTTGGAGATGCCGCCCGCACCGACATCGTGGATCGCCAGCACCGGGTTCATGCTGCCCAGACTCCAGCAGTGGTTGATGACCTCTTGCGCGCGGCGTTGAATTTCGGGGTTGCCGCGTTGCACC
The DNA here is from genome assembly GCA_038241115.1 of Burkholderiales bacterium. GTDB lineage: Bacteria > Pseudomonadota > Gammaproteobacteria > Burkholderiales > Burkholderiaceae_C > JANYJJ01. The sequence continues at coordinate 5,445 of JBBRGA010000023.1, forward strand.
GAATCAAAGTCGAGCTGAAGCGCGTTTGCGCCCGCCGCCATTGAACTGGCCGCGCTGCCGCCCATGCCGATGCGCATGCCCGGCCCACCCAAGTGAATCAGCAAGGTGCCCGCTGGGAAGGCAATTTTGTCGGTCTGTGAGGCCGAAATGCTGCCCAGGCCACCGGCAATCATGATGGGCTTGTGATAACCCCGCGTGATGTGTTCAGCGCCCTCGCTAACGTCCGCATCCACTCGCTGCTCGTACACCCGAAAGTAGCCTGCCAGGTTGGGCCGACCAAACTCGTTGTTGAAAGCCGCGCCGCCCAACGGGCCGTCAATCATGATCTGCAACGCGCTGGCAATGTGCTCGGGCTTGCCGACAGGCTGCTGTTCCCAAGGCTCACTCAGGCCGGGCAAGTGCAGGTTGGACACGCTGAAGCCGGTCAAGCCCGCCTTCGGTTTGCTGCCACGGCCGGTGGCGCCTTCGTCGCGTATTTCGCCGCCCGCGCCAGTGGCCGCGCCAGGAAACGGCGAAATGGCGGTGGGATGGTTGTGCGTTTCCACCTTCATCAGCACATGAACCAGCTCAATCCGCGCGGCGTATGGCGGGGCGTTGGTATAGCCCTGCGGCAACCAGCGCTCGGTGGGGCCGCCCTCCATGACCGAGGAGTTGTCGCTGTAGGCGATCACCGTGTGCTGCGGTGTCAGCGCGTGCGTGTTTCTGATCATGCCGAACATCGACTGTTCCTGCGCCACACCGTCAATGGTGAAGTTGGCGTTGAAAATTTTGTGACGGCAATGCTCGCTGTTGGCCTGCGCGAACATCATCAACTCCACATCGGTGGGGTTGCGCTTCAACGCGGTGAATGCGTCCACCAAGTAGTCGATCTCGTCCATCGACAGCGCCAGTCCGTGGCTGATGTTGGCGCTGTTCAAGGCAGCGCGACCCGAGCCCAGAACATCGACATGCGCCATCGGCTGCGCACTTTGCGCGTCAAACAAATGCGCAGCGTCTGCACGTTGCAGCAACACGCTTTCCGTCATGCGGTCGTGCAGCAATGCGCACACGGCTTGCAGCTCGTCGGCGGTCAAAGGCTTGGCCCCACCAAACAAACCCGACTTGGTGCCGAGCCGGTACTCCGTGACGCGCTCGATGCGGTTGATCGCCAATCCGCAGTTGTGCGCAATGTCGGTGGCCTTGGAAGCCCAAGGCGACACCGTGCCCAAACGCGGTGCGACCACCACAAGACCAATGCCGTTTGTCGAGGCCTCTGGTCCGGCGTAAGCATCGCCGTAATGCAGCAGGCCTTCGAGCTTGGCCTGAGCGTCGCTTGTCAGCGTCGCGTCGCTGCTCACCCAATGCACATGTTGCGCATGCACAGAGCTGATGCGCGCATTCACGCCCTGCAGTCGGCTCAGCAAAGTCAGTGTGCGGAAACTAGACAGCGCATTGCCGCCTTCGTGATGTTGCAAATGCTTGGGCTTGGAATTCACGGGGCGGCGGCTCGTTTTTGAGGGCGCAAGACGGAAACAAACCTGGCTCGGCGCAAGCCCTCGATTTTAGCCGTCGAGTGAGATAATTCCGGTCATGACGATCATCATCAAAAATGCCGCCGCCATCGAAGGCATGCGCACCGCCGGACGCCTTGGCTCTGAAGTGTTGGACATGCTCACACCGTTTGTGAAGCCCGGCATCACGACCGGTGAAATAGACCGCCTTGCGCACGACTACATGGTCAATGTGCAGGGTGGCATTCCGGCCACCCTGAACTACCAGCCGAACGGTTACCCGCCCTACCCGGCTTCGCTGTGCACCTCGGTCAATGAAGAGGTTTGCCACGGCATACCCAATTCGCGGGTGTTGAAAAACGGCGACATCGTCAACATCGACGTCACCGTGATCAAAGACGGCTGGCACGGCGACAACAGCCGCATGTTTGTGATTGGCGAAGGTTCTATTGCAGCCAAACGTTTGTGCTCGGTCACGTTTGAAGCCATGTGGCGAGGCATCGTCAAAGTCAGGCCCGGAGCAAGGTTCGGCGATGTCGGCCACGCCATCCAGACCTTTGCCGAAAACCAGGGCTACACCGTGGTGCGCGAGTTTTGCGGTCACGGCGTGGGCGCCAAGTTTCACGAAGACCCACAGGTGCTGCACTACGGCCGACCCGGCACGCTGGAAGTCATGCAGCCCGGCATGATTTTCACGATTGAGCCAATGATCAATGCCGGCAAACGCGAAATCAAGGAAGACCGCAAAGCCGGCCGCTACGACGGCTGGACCATCGTCACCAAAGACCGCTCGTTGTCGGCGCAGTGGGAGCACAGCGTGCTGGTCACAGAAACGGGTTACGAGGTGTTGACGCTGTCGGCCGGCAGCCCCCCAGCGCCTGATTTTGTGCAGGCCGCGGCTCAAAGCGCTGCAGACGCCGTCAACGGCAACTCGGCCACAACCGCTGCCGTCTGAAAGCTCACGCGATCCCGATGGCCGCTGCTGTTGATGTTGTGCCGGTTGTTCCGGGCGATGCCGCCGTTTGCGTGACAGCTCGCAGCGTGGGCGAGTTGCGCAGCCGATTTCGCAACGGAAAAGCGGCGTTGCTCGATCACTTTGCGGTATCGCGAGCCACCGCACCCGCGGTCGGCATGCTGTTGCGCTCGCTGGCCAAGCACGTCGATGCGTCGTTGATCGACTTGTGGAATCACGCTGGCATGCCGATTGACGCGAGCCTGTTGGCTGTGGGTGGCTACGGTCGCGGAGAGCTGTTTCCGCACTCCGACGTCGATGTGTTGGTGCTGCTGCCTAACAGCGCGTCACGCCAAAACGAAGCCACCAAAACGTCGGTAGAAGCCTTCATCACAGCGTGTTGGGACATTGGCCTGGAAATTGGTTCCAGTGTGCGCACGCTGAGCGAGTGCGTCAGCGAAAGCGCAAGCGATGTGACGGTGCAAACGGCATTGCTCGAATCGCGCTATGTGTGCGGTGACCGGCGCGTGTTCAACGGTTTCCGCCGCGCCAACACGGCGTCGATGGACGCCAAAGCCTTTCTGCGCGCCAAGATGCTCGAGATGGAGCAGCGCCACCGCAAATTTGAAGACACGCCCTACTCGCTGGAACCCAATTGCAAAGAGAGCCCGGGCGGCTTGCGCGACCTGCAATTGGTAATGTGGGTGGCGCGCGCCGCGGGATTTGGCAAAACCTGGACTGCGTTGGCTGCGAAGGGCCTGATCACGCCGTTTGAAGTCAAGCAGTTGCAGCTCAACGAAGGCCGATTGAAGCTCATACGCGCGCGGCTGCACATGGTCGCGGGTCGGCGTGAAGACCGGTTGGTGTTTGACCTGCAAACCGCCGTCGCCGAGAGCTTTGGCTATCAGGCCACCAAGGGCCAGCGCGCCTCTGAAAACCTGATGCGCCGCTACTACTGGGCAGCCAAGGCCGTGGTGCAGTTAAACCAAATCTTGATGCTCAACATGGAAGAGCGCATCAACGGCCTGCAGGACGCTCCCATGCGTCCGATCAATGACAACTTTCTCGACCGTGGCGGCATGCTGGAGGTGGTCAGTGACGACCTTTATGAGCGCAAACCGCACGCCATTTTGGAAACCTTCCTGACCTATCAGCAAAACCTCGGGCCCAAAGATTTGTCGGCGCGAACGCTGCGCGCGCTTTACAACTCAAGGGGTTTGATGAACCGTGCGTTTCGCGCCGACCCGGTGAACCGCGCCACGTTCATGAAAATTTTGATGGCCCCTGACGGCCAGACCCACGCCTTGCGCCTGATGAATCAAACCAGCGTGCTGGGCCGCTACTTGTGGGTGTTTCGCCGCATCGTCGGGCAAATGCAGCACGACCTGTTTCACGTCTACACCGTCGACCAGCACATCATCATGGTGCTGCGCAACATGCGGCGTTTCTTCATCCCCGAGCACGCCCACGAGTACCCGTTTTGCTCCATGCTGGCGCTTCAATGGGACAAGCCTTGGCTGCTTTATGTTGCAGCGCTTTTCCACGACGTCGCCAAAGGCCGAGGTGGCGACCACTCGGAACTGGGCGCCATGGAAGCGCGGCACTTTTGCCGTGATCACGGCATCGCGCGCGAAGACTCAAGCCTGATCGAGTTTTTGGTCAAGGGTCACTTGACCATGTCACGCGTGGCGCAAAAAGAAGACTTGTCTGACACGGAAGTCATCCAAAAATTTGCCGCCTACGTGGGCACCGAGCGCCGCCTGACGGCGCTGTATTTACTGACCGTGGCAGACATACGCGGCACCAGCCCCAAAGTCTGGAATGCGTGGAAGGGCAAGTTGCTCGAAGACCTGTACCGCGTGGCCTTGCGCGCACTTGGCGGTGCCACGCCGAACCGCGACGCCGAAATCGAGGCGCGCAAAGTCGAAGCGCGCCACATGTTGAACCTCTATTCGATGCCGGTGGATGCGGAGGTGCCGTTGTGGAACACCCTGGAACTCAGCTATTTCGCGCGTCACGATGCCGGTGATGTGGCTTGGCACGCGCGTTCATTGAGCGACCATGTTGTCGCCGCCCAACCCGTGGTGCGGGCCCGCCTGTCGCCGCTGGGCGAAGGCTTGCAGGTGGTGGTTTATGCGCCCGATCAGGCTGATTTATTTGCGCGCATTTGCGGCTACTTCGAGAGCGCCGGCTTCAATATCCTGGATGCCAAGGTTCACACCACTCGCTCGCAATACGCCTTGGATACGTTTCAAGTCATCAGCCCCCAAATGTTTCAGGAAGGTACCAACAGCGGCGGCGAAATGAGCAACGCGCCACTGCAGCCGATGTACCGCGACCTCATTTCTTATGTCGAGACGCAGCTCACCAAAACGCTGATTGCACGCGGCCCCTTGCCCGAGCCCGGCAAGGGCCGCACCTCTCGCCGCGTGAAGTCTTTTCCCATCACACCGCGCGTGACATTGCGTCCCGACGAACGCGGCCAACGCTGGCTGTTGGGCGTGTCCAGCAGCGACCGCTCTGGCCTTTTGTACGCCATTGCGCGCGTGCTGGCGCGCCATCACATCAACCTCCAACTGGCCAAAATCACCACGCTGGGTGAACGCGTTGAAGACACCTTCTTGCTCGACGGCGCGGTGCTGCAACAAAGCCGTGCGCAGCTGCAAATCGAGGGCGAGTTGCTGGACGCCATCGCAGCCTGAGTTTGTCGATCTGAGGTTTGTTGATTAAAGGAACGCCGCGCCCCCACCGTCGGCCAAACACCCATGCCGTTGCAAGTCATCACCGCCGCCGACGCGTCCAAACGCTTGGCCGATTTCGACACCGTCATTGACGCGCGCTCTGAAAGCGAATTTGCACTCGACCGGTTGCCCGGCGCGGTGAATTGGCCCAGCTTGACCGACGCGCAGCGCGTCGTCGTGGGTACTGAATACAAGCAGGTCTCGGCCTTTGCTGCCAAGAAGCGCGGCGCAGTGCTGGTGGCACGCAACATCGCGGCCCACATCGAGCGCGAGTTGTTGGATGCACCGCGCGAATGGAAGCCGTTGATTTACTGTTGGCGCGGTGGCAATCGCAGCAATGCGCTGGCCTTGGTGCTCAGCCAAATTGGCTTCAAGGTAAACCTGCTGGAAGGCGGTTACACCGAGTTCCGGCGCACTGTTTTGGCTGACTTGGAGACCTTGCCGCAGCATTACCAATACCGCGTGATTTGCGGGAAAACAGGTTCAGGCAAAAGCCGCTTGCTGACTGAGTTGGCAGTTCAGGGCGCTCAGGTCCTGGACTTGGAAGCGCTGGCCAATCACCGCGGCTCGGTTCTGGGGCTGGTTCCGGGCAGCCCGCAGCCCAGCCAAAAACAGTTCGACACGCGCATCTGGCATGCGCTGGGTCAGTTCGATGCAGCCAAGGTGGTTTGGATCGAAAGCGAGAGCAAAAAAGTCGGCGAGTTGCGGGTGCCGCAAACATTGATCGAGCAGATGCGCGCCTCGCCCTGCCTGCGTCTGGAGTTGACCGTTGAGGCGCGCGTAAAGCTGCTCATGCAGGACTACGATTTTTTCGTGCAGGACATCGCCACTTTCTGTGATCGCCTCGACGCGCTGCGTGCGCTGCGCGGCCATGACGTCATCGACAGCTGGCAAGAAGCGGCCCGCAGCGGCCGCGTTGAGCAGGTGGTTCGCGAGTTGTTGATCGAGCACTACGACCCGGTTTACCTGGCGTCCATGCAGCGTAACTTCGCCCAGTTTGACGAAGCGCAGTGGTTGGAGCCTGCTGACGGCGATGCCACCACCTTGGCTGCCGTGGCGCGTGAACTGCAGCCGTGAGCGTCAGCGACAGGCACTGCTCCTGTGCGATTAACGCACATCCAACACGTCAGCAATGACGCATCGCAAGTGGCGTTACACAATTTCCTGCTGTCCAGCAGCATCCAAACCACGCCAACACTCATGCTTGCTCGAATCGACAGCAAAACTGATCGCAAAGTCGCTCCGTTAAAACGCGACCTGGTCGCGGGTGTCGAAAAAGGCCTGAGCGTGATCGCCGCCTTTGACCGCGACCGGCCGCAGATGACGATCAGCGAAGTTGCAGCCCACTGCGACTTGACGCGTGCGGCCGCTCGGCGTTACCTCATCACGCTGCGCCATTTGGGCTTTGTCACGAATGACGGCAAGCAGTTCTCGCTGACCGCCAAGGTGCTGCGTCTGGCGCAGAGCTACATGCACTCAGCGCGTTTGCCGCACAGCGTTCAGCCGGAATTGCACCGGTTGGCTTACATGCTGAAAGAGTCGTCGTCGGCTGGCGTACTCGACGGCAACGACGTGCTCTGTGTGGCCGCTCTGAGCGTGGGCCGCGTGGTGTCCAGCACTTTGCAACCGGGCACTCGCGTACCTGCTTACTGCACTGCCAACGGCCGCATGCTGCTCAGCGCCCTTCCTTTGGCTGAGTTGCAAGCTTGGGTGGCGCGGCAGAGCTTGGTCGCCCTCACACCTCACACGATCACTGAAGCTAAAAAACTCATCGCCGAGATTGCGCGTGTTCGCGCCCAGGGCTACGCCGCGGTCGACCAAGAGTTGGAGTTGGGGCTGCGCACGCTGGCCGTGCCGCTGCTGAACACGCGCGGTGAAAGTTTGGCGGCGTTGAACGTGAGCGTGCATGCGGCGCGCATGAGCATGGCGCAATTGATTGAGGACTGTTTGCCGTCGCTGCGCCACGCGCAGGCACAACTCAGATTGGTTTTATGAAAACCCAAGTGGCCATCATTGGTGCCGGCCCTTCGGGTCTTTTGCTGGCGGCTTTGCTGCACCGCGCTGGCATAGACGCCGTCGTCATCGAGCAGCGCAGCCCCGGCTATGTGCTGAGCCGCATACGTGCGGGCGTGCTCGAGCAAGGCACCGTGGATTTGCTGGACCGCGCAGGCGTCGGCCGGCGCGCGCATGCGCAGGGCTTGGTGCACCACGGCTTCGCGCTGGGTTACCGCAATTCTGAGCATCGCATTGACTTGCATGCGCTCACCGGTGGCAAAAACGTGATGGTCTACGGCCAAACAGAGGTCACCCGTGACCTGATGGACGCGCGCACAGATGCAGGTCTGTTCACGGTGTACGACGCCGTCGATGTGACGCTTCACGATTTCGACGGGGCGGACCCGTCCGTCACCTATGCCAAAGACGGCACCACGCACACGTTGCACTGCGACTTCATCGCCGGCTGCGACGGCTTCCACGGTGTCAGCCGCGCCAGCGTCCCGGAACGCTTGCTCAAGACGTTCGAGAAGGTTTACCCGTTTGGCTGGTTGGGTGTGTTGGCAGACACGCCGCCCGTGGCACACGAGTTGATTTACGCCCATCATGAACGCGGCTTTGCCTTGTGCAGCATGCGCTCGAACACGCGCAGCCGCTACTACCTGCAGTGCGCCGCCGACGACCGGGTTGAGAACTGGAGTGACGATGCGTTCTGGGAGGAGCTTCGGCTGCGCTTGTCGCCCGAGGCGGCTGACGCTTTGGTGACGGGCGCGTCGATTGAAAAAAGCATCGCGCCACTGCGAAGTTTCGTGACTGAGCCCATGCGATTTGGCCGCTTGTTTTTGGCCGGCGATGCGGCCCACATCGTCCCTCCCACCGGTGCCAAAGGTTTGAACCTGGCGGCGTCTGATGTTCACTATCTGTCGCACGGCTTGATCGAACACTATGCAGAGCGCAGCAGCGCCGGATTGGACGCGTACTCCGACCGCTGTCTGCGCCGTGTTTGGAAAGCAGTGCGCTTTTCGTGGTGGTTCACCACGCTGATGCACAAATTTCCAGACGGCGGTGAGTTTGCGCAAAAGGTGCAAGAAGCCGAAATTTCCTACTTGCTCAGTTCGCACGCGGCCGCCACTTCGTTGGCTGAAAACTATGTGGGCTTGCCATTTGAGATGTGAAAATACGCAGCTGCGTCAAGCCCCTTTTTTTACACGGAATGCTCAGGTCACCCATGTCTATTTTCCAAGCCGTCGAAACCGCCCCTCGTGACCCGATTTTGGGTTTGACCGAACAGTTCAATGCCGACACCAACCCTGCCAAAGTCAACCTTGGCGTGGGCGTCTACAACGACGATTCAGGCAAGCTGCCTTTGCTGCAATGTGTGGCCCAAGCCGAACGCCAAATGACCGAGGCGGCAAAAGCCCACGGCTATTTGCCCATCGACGGTATTGCCGCTTACGACAAAGCGGTACAGGGCTTGGTGTTTGGGGCCGACCACGACGCAGTGACGTCTGGTCGCGTGGTGACGGTACAAGCCGTTGGCGGCACCGGTGGCTTGAAATTGGGTGCCGACTTCTTGAAAAAGCTGAGCCCCACTGCGACGGTGCTCATCAGCGACCCCAGTTGGGAAAACCACCGCGCACTCTTCAGCAGCGCCGGCTTCAAAGTCGATACCTACCCGTACTACGACGCTGAGGCTCGCGGAATCCGCTTTGACGCCATGCTGGCTGCGCTGAAGGCCGCGCCCGGCGGCACCATCGTGTCGCTGCACGCCTGTTGCCACAACCCCACCGGCTACGACCTCACACCCGAGCAATGGGCACAGGTGGTGGCGGTGGTCCAAGCCCAAGGCTTGGTCGCCTTTTTGGACATGGCTTACCAAGGCTTCGGCAAAGGCATTGCCGAAGACGGCGCGGTGGTGCAGCAGTTCTTGGCCTCAGGCATGAACTTTTTTGTGTCCACCTCGTTCTCGAAAAGCTTCTCGCTTTACGGCGAACGGGTGGGCGCATTGAGCGTGGTGTGCGCCAGCAAGGAAGAAGCGGCGCGCGTGCTGAGTCAAGTCAAGATCGTCATCCGCACCAACTACTCCAGCCCGCCCACCCAAGGCGCGCAAGTGGTGGCCACCGTGCTCACCACGCCGGCGCTGCGCACTCTGTGGGAAGGCGAGCTCGAAGCCATGCGCGTGCGCATCAAATCGATGCGCGGTGCGTTGGTGGAAAAGCTGCAAGCTGAGGGCGTAAAAGAAGATTTGAGTTTCATCACACGCCAGCAAGGCATGTTCAGCTACTCCGGCCTGACGACGCCGCAAATGCAGCGCCTGCGCAGTGAATTTGGCATCTACGGCTTGGACTCGGGTCGCATCTGCATGGCCGCACTGAACAGCCGCAACGTGGACGCAGTGGCGAGCGCAATGGCCAAGGTCATGTGAGTTTTTGCGTTTGAAGTGCCCTGCTTGCGGGGGACTTCAAACGCTTGCGGCGACCCAACATTTCGGTCAGACCCGCTTCAGGGCTGAACGCTGTCCACCACCAAAAGCACCGCGGCGCTGCCCGCTTTGATTGGTGCAGATTGTCCGGTCAGGTCGCCGGCAGTTGGCGTGGCTTGGCCCGACTTTGAAATTCGCGCGCCCACCACCACATCGGCAAAGTTGGACAGCTTCATTTGCGGTGACATGGCGGTGCTGTCGTCGAGCTTGAAGTTGTAGGGCAAGTCACTGACCTGCTTCTTCACGATGGCCAGTGGCATGCGTGGACCTTCGGCGGCGCGGGCGAAGATGAACACCGTGTCGGTAGGTGCCGCTCTCGCCAGCAAGGCGGGTGCGAGGCTGACGGTGCCAGTGACCGCTGCTGTAGCGCCCGCGGCATTGCCAGAAATTGCGGCAGCGGTCGCCGCCGCGGTGGAGGCCGACGTCGTCGCCGCACTCGCTGGCGTTGCTGTTGTCACCACCGCCACAACACCGGGTGAGGTCTGCTTGATATCAGCAATGCTGGCATCCAGGCTGTTGGCGAATTCGCCGTCGGGTGCCAGCTTGCGGGCTTGACTCCAATAACCCAGCGCTGCGGGCAAATCTTTGCGCTCGAACGCCGCACTTCCGGCCAGCGCCAAGGCTTTCAAATTGTTGGGATCTAAAACCAGTGCACGCTCGATCAGCTTCAGTGGCTCGCCAGCCGCGCTGCGACCCTGAATCATCGCCAGCACGTCGGCGTGGTCCGCCAGCAGTTGGGCATCATTTGGAGACAAGCTGGTCGCTTTTTTATAGGCTTCGTTTGCCTCGGGAAACCGTTGCAAGGCCGAATAAGCGTTGGCCAGCATCGTCCAGCCGACGGCGTCGTCCGGCTTTTCTTTCATTCGCTGAGCCAGGGTTTCGACCATGGCCGTGATCTCGGCTTGAGTCACTTCAGCTTCTGCCGACCCGGCCACGGCCTGCGGCGAAAGTGCCTCGAAATTGCCCAAGAATGCGTAGCCCGCCAACGCGAAAACAGGCACGCACAACACCAGCGACAAGGCCGTTCTGCGTGACGCACCCGTTACTCGCGGCGTCTCGGTCACAGCTTCTTCGTCGAGCACGCGGCGCGAAATCTCAGCGCGGGCTGCGCGGTGTTGGTCTGCATCCAAGCTGCCGATGGCGTGCTCTGCATCGAGTTGCAGCAACTGCGCGCGCAGGATCTCGAGGTTGGCTTCGCGGGCTTCAGGAGCTGCAGCGGTCGGTGCAGCTTGACGCCAGAGTGAAGGCAACAGCAGGAGCAGTGCCAGCACAACGAGGCCGACGGCGAATATCCAAAAAACGGTCATGGTGAACTAGAAGTTAGGGCCGCGGGCTGTGTTGGCGCTTGCGGTTGTAGCGGTGGCGGTGGCGGTGGCGGTGGCTGAAGCTGCGTTGGCTGTGCCGTACAGCAAGCGCTGCGCGTGTTCCGCCTCCGCGGGAGAGAGATCGACTTTGACGGCGCTTCGCCGACGCTGCCTTATGTTCACTGCCAGTGCTGCGAAGGCAACCAGAAGCAACACAAACGGTCCGGCCCACAACATCAACGTGCTGGCCTTCAAGCGCGGGCGGTACAGCACAAAATCGCCGTAGCGGTCGGCCATGAAATCGAGAATTTGCTGCTGCGATTGGCCTTCGGTGAGCTTGGTGCGAATTTGCTTGCGCAGGTCGATGGCCAAATCGGCATGCGACGCAGCGATGGTTTCGTTTTGGCAAACCAGACAGCGCAGTTCTTCGGCAATGACCAATACGCGAGCTTCCAGCGCGGGGTCGGCAAAAGAGCTCGGGGCTTGGTGAGGCGCCGCTGTTTTGGCAAAAGTTTCGGCAGGCGCTTTTTCAAGTGTTTTTTCAAATGCCCGGGGCGCTGTTTGCGAACAGGCCAGAGGCGCTGCCAACAAAACTGCCAAGCCCACAGTGAATGACAGCAAAAAATTAAGCACCCAATTTCCTCAGCATAGGCAGAATTTTTTCTTGCAGCGCTTCGGGCGTGAGCGGTCCGATGTGCTTCAAGCGGATCACACCGGCTTGGTCAATGACAAAAGTTTCAGGCACGCCGTAAACACCGAATTCAATGCCTACCAAACCTTCCAAATCTGAAGCGGTGGCCGCAAACGGGTTGCCCAACTCGGCCAACCAAGCGCGAGCGTTTTCGGGTTTGTCTTTGTAGTTCAAACCCACTACAGGAGCGCCGCCCCGCTTGACCATGTCGTTCACCAATGGGTGCTCCTGACGACACGGTGCGCACCACGAGGCCCACACATTGACGACCCAGACTTTGCCTTTCATGTCGAGCGCCGAAAACTTCTTCGACGCATCGTCCAAGCGCGGCAAGCTGAAAGAGGGCACCGGTTTGCCGATCAGGGGCGACGGCACCTCACGTGGGTTGAGATTCAAACCGACTGCAAAAAACCCGACCAACACCAAAAAAACCAGCAGCGGAAGCAAATACCTTTTCATCGCGGCTTGAGCAAGTTCAGCCTGCCGAGGCCGGTCGCAAGGCCGGATCAGCCGCTTTTTCAGCAGGCGCGGCTGCGAGTGTCCCGGCATTGGCAAGTGAGGCCGATTTGCTCTTGATTCGGTACTTGCGGTCTGCGGCAGCCAGCACGCCGCCCAACGCCATCAAGACACATCCGATCCAAATCAGGTTCACGAACGGTTTGTGATGCACTCGAACGCTCCACGCGGTGGCGCTGACCGGTTCACCGAGGGCGACATACACATCGCGTGTGATGCCACGGTCTATCGCCACTTCCGTCATTGGCGAACGGCTGACGTTGTAGACGCGTCGCTCGGGCGTGAGTACACCCACGAGCTTGCCGTCTTCGGTGACGCTCAAGCTGGCGCGCGATGACACGTAGTTCGGGCCAACGACGCGTTTGACGCCATCCATGCGGACTTGGTACTGGCCCGCGGCGGTGGTGTCGCCGACCTCCATGCGCACATCCGATTCGGTCGAAAAGCTGCTGACCATGGTCACGCCGACCACAAACACCGACACCCCAAAGTGCGCCAACAGCATGCCGTAGTAGCTGCCTGGCTGCGCTGCCAAAGCGGCACCGGTCGACGCAGGATGCTCGCGAACGCGGTTCACCAAGTTGACAACTGCCGTGCTGGCAATCCAGGCGGCAAGCAACAAGCCAAAGCCGATCATCGGCGTCCAATGTCCAAGAACGAAAGGTGCAATCAGCGCCGACGCAAAGCTCACGCCGACCGCCCAACGAAGACGCTTGCCCAGGTCCATGACTTCGGCTTTGCGCCAACGTGTCATGGGCCCTATTCCCATTAAAAACATCGCGGGTGCCATTAACGGCACGAACACCGCAACGAAGTAAGGAGGGCCCACCGACAGCTTGCCCATGCCCATCGCATCCAGCACCAACGGGTAAATGGTGCCCAACAAAACCGCGGCCGCGGCCACCACCAAAAGCACATTGTTGGCCAGCAGCATCGACTCGCGAGACACCATCTCGAAACTGCCTCCTGCAGCCACTTTGGGCGCACGGAACGCGAACAACAGCAGCGAGCCGCCGATCACCACCGCCAAGAAACCCAATATGAAAACTCCGCGCGCGGGGTCGGTGGCAAAGGCGTGCACCGAGCTGAGCACGCCGGAGCGAACAATGAAAGTTCCCAGCAGCGACAGGCTGAAGGTCAGGATGGCCAGCAATGCGGTCCACATCTTGAAACCGCCACGCTTTTCAGTGACCGACAGCGAATGCATCAACGCGGTGCCGACCAACCACGGCATGAATGACGCGTTTTCTACCGGGTCCCAAAACCACCAGCCGCCCCAGCCCAATTCGTAGTACGCCCAGAAGCTGCCCAACGCGATGCCGAAGGTCAAAAAGCACCACGCCACCGTGGTCCACGGACGCGACCAGCGCGCCCAAGCGGCGTCGAGGCGGCCCGACATCAGTGCCGCAATGGCAAACGCAAAAGCCACCACGAAGCCCACGTAGCCCATGTAGAGCATGGGCGGGTGAATGATCATTCCGGGGTCTTGCAGCAGAGGATTCAAGTCACGTCCATCGGCTGCCGCGGGCAGCAGGCGCAGGAACGGATTCGAAGTCAGCAAGGTGAACAAGATGAAACCGCAACTGATGAGGCCCATCACGCCCAGCACGCGCGCGAGCATGCGGTCGTCCAGTTGCTTGGAAAAGACCGACACAGCCAAAGTCCAGCCCGCCAAAATCAGCGACCACAGCAAGATCGAACCTTCATGGTTGCCCCATACCGCGGTGATCCGATAGATCAAAGGCAGGGTGGAGTTGGAGTGCTGCGCAGCCAACAACACCGAAAAGTCGTTGTAGATGAAGGAGTACGTGAGGCAGGCGTACGCGATGGCGACGAACAGAAATTGACCTCGTGCCGAGGGCCGTGCCAGCGACATCCATGCCGCGTTCCCGGTTTGCGCACCGACGAGTGGCAGCACGCTTTGCGCCAAGGCCATGGCCAGCGCGAGGATCAATGCAAAGTGTCCAATTTCAGGAATCATGGTTTGCCCGCCTTCTGAGTCTCTTTGATCGTTGCGCCCGCTGACAGAGATCCGGCCTGCGCCCGTTTGAGCGCGTCGGCAGCTTCGGGCGGCATGTAGTTTTCGTCGTGCTTGGCCAGCACCTGGTCTGCGCGGAAAAGGCCGTCGGCCCCCAACTTGCCTTGGGCCACCACGCCCTTGCCTTCGCGAAATAAATCAGGCAGCAAACCGGTGTAAGTCACGGGTATCGTTTTCGCCAAATCCGTCACCACAAACTTCACGGTCAAACCAACCGGATCGCGTTGAATGCTGCCCTGCTCGACCAAGCCGCCGATGCGAAAGTTGCGCTCGCGGGGTGCCTCGTTGGCGGCTACTTGGCTCGGGCTGAAGAAAAACACCAAGTTGCTTTGAAAAGCGTTCAGCACAAGCGCTGCCGCCACGCCCAAAGTGGTGAGGCCGACGGCAATTGCCAAGCCGCGTTTGGTTCTGGCTTTCATTCAGGAATTCTCCAAATTGGTTTGGTCGTCTTGCGAAGTCTGGTCGCGCAGTGCCTTGCGTCGCATTGAGAGTGACCACATCTCCGTCAACATCACCAGGCCGGTCACGCCAAAAGAGCCCCACACATACAAACCGTAGCCGCCCATGGCCAAGAAGTCAGACGCGCTGGCCCAATTCAAGTTCCAAATCATGTTGGATTTCATGCGCCGACCGGATGCTTGGCACTGGAACCGCGCATTTCACTCAACGCTTGTCTGGCCCAAGCCGTGTGTTGCTCGCGCTCGAGCAAGATCACCCTCAAACGGATCAGCGCCACCACGATGCTGTACATCCAAAACGCCAGCGCCATCACGAGCATCCCGGTGAGCATGGTGGTGGCCATGCTCGGAGCCCGCAGCAAACTGACCGACGCACCTTGGTGCAGGGTGTTCCACCACTTCACTGAAAAATAAATGATGGGCACGTTGACCACACCGACCAATGCCAACAAAGCCGCAGCCCTGTCAGCGCGACGCAGGTCGTCGATCGCGGCGTGCAGCGACATATAGCCGATGTACAAAAACAGCAGGATCAATTCTGATGTGAGCCGTGCGTCCCACACCCACCAAGTTCCCCAGGTGGGCTTGCCCCACAAAGCCCCAGTCCACAGCGCGATGAACGTCATCAGTGCCCCGGTTGGCGCCAACGACAACGCCAAGGCAGACGCACTTTTGGCGTTGAAAACCAAACCCACGCCCGCCCAAAACGCCATGACCAAGTAGATGACCATGGACATCCAAGCAGCAGGCACGTGAATGAAGATGATGCGGTAAACCTCGCCCTGCTGGGCGTCAGTGGGCGCGGAACCCAACCCTATCCACAAACCCAAAAGCGTCAGCGCCACGCCCGCCGTGGCAAACCATGGCAAGGCAGAACCGGCCATCGCGTGCAGGCGCTGCGGCGCCGCATATTTGAACCAATTGATCTTGCGGCTGGCGGTCACCACGTGCAACTCCATGTGGACAACAAATCAAAACGGGGCTTCTTCATTCGACTGAAATTCGCAAAGCAGCTGCGGTTGCCAAGGGAGCTAAAAACAAGGCCAGCACCAGCATGGCCCCCAACAACGAAAAGTGACCGGCTATTCCCAGCCCTGAGCTGCTGGCCTCGACCGCCCCAGCACCGAAGATTATGACCGGCACATACAGCGGGAGCACCAGCAAGGACAAGAGCACGCCACCTCCGCGCACGCCCACTGTGAGGGCCGCGCCAATGCCGCCAATCAAGCTCAGCAAGGGCGTTCCCAACAGCAGCGACAGGGCCAGCACACCGACCGACGATGCCGGCATGTCGAACTGCAAAGCCAACAACGGAGAAATCAGCGCCAACAGCAAACCTGACGCCAGCCAATGGGCAGCCATCTTGGCAAACACCAGCAGCGGCAGAGGCGTGGCCGACAACAGCAGTTGTTCAAGCGTGCCGTCTTGATGGTCGTCGGCAAACAAGCGCGTCAGCGACAACATCGATGCCAACAGAGCAGCCACCCAGACCACGCCCGCCGCCATCGTGCGCAGCATGGCCGCGTCCGGGCCGACGCCCAAGGGAAACAGACTGACGACGATGACGAAAAAAAACAGCGCCGCCAAGGTGTCGGCGCGGCGCCGCAGTGCAATGCGAAGGTCGCGAATGAAAATGCAGCGCATGCCGCCCAGGGCTGATGTGTTCACAACGGTCGGAATGATTTTTCCAAAACGGCTCTTATCGTCACTCTTATCGTTGCTCTCATCGCGGCCCTCATCGTTGCCCTGAACGCGGTTCTCAGCGAGGTTCAAAGCGCCAGCACCACTTGTTGAACCGATTCGGGCAGCGACACCGTTTGGTGGCTGGTCAGCACCACCAATCCGCCCTTTTCCAAATGGCGGGTGATGAGCCCGAGCAGCCAATCGGTGGCGGCGGTATCGAGTGCATTGAACGGTTCGTCCAATATCCACAACGCTGCCGGACTGCCCAGCGCCAATCTCGCCAGGGCCACGCGTCGTCGCTGCCCCTGCGACAAATTGCGCGTAGGTGCCCGCTCGCGGCCTCTCAAGCCCGATTGCACCAGCGCCACTTGGGCGGCCGACATGCTGGCCACGGTGCCACCCAAAACAGCAGCCGTGCACAAATTCTCAAGTGCTGACAGATCGTCTTTCAAAGCCGCTGCGTGACCCACGTAAATCAACTGCCGGTTGAATTCATCGCGCAGTTTGTGAACGTCAGCACCTTGCCAAAGCACATGCCCGGCGGATGGGGCCATCAGGCCGCACAGGGTGCGCAGCAGGCTGGTTTTTCCGGCACCGTTCATGCCCGTCACGCGCAACAACTGGCCGGCTAGCAAGTTCAGGGACACGCCCACAAAGAGCTTGCGTCCGCCTCTTGTGCAGGCCACAGAACTGAGCTCAAGCATGGGACAAACAAGGCGTGGAAAACAAGACTAAAAAGCGCATGAGGTCAGGGTCGCGGCGAACAGAACACGCTGGATTGTCCATGCTCGAAGCGGCTGTTCGGGCTGGCAGGACATTGGAACTACAGTCACGCTCGAATCAATTCAACAAGCAGGTGGAACGCGATGAAATGGATGCGCTTTAGACACGGTACGCGTGAGGGTTTTGGTAGTTTGCAAGGCGACTCAGTCCAAGTGCACGAGGGTGATTTATTCGACCAGCCAAGGCCCACCGCGCAGCACATCGTGCTCAGCGAACTGGAATGGCTCACGCCGTGTCAGCCCAGCAAAATGATCGGCCTGTGGAATAACTTTCATGCCTTGGCCGCCAAGAACGGTTGGACCACGCCAGCTGAGCCGCTTTACTTTCTGAAGGCCAACAGCAGCTTTGCGGCTCACCGACAAACCATCGAGCTGCCCGCGCCCGAGGTGGGCCGGATTGCGTTTGAAGGCGAGCTCGCGGTGGTCATCGGAAAAACCTGCCGCAACCTCAACCTGGAGGACGCACCGGCGCACATTTTTGGCTACACCTGCGCCAACGACGTTACTGCCATGGAGGTGCTGCACCGTGACCCCAGCTTTGCGCAGTGGGCGAGGGCCAAGAGCTTCGACACGTTTGGCATCTTCGGCCCGGCTATTGAAACTGATTTCAACCATTTAAACGCCACCTTGCGCACCCGCGTGGGCGGTCGAGAGCGTCAAAACTACGCACTGAGTGACATGATTTTTTCACCGGCCGAGTTGGTGTCGCGCATCTCGCGCGACATGACTTTGTTGCCCGGCGACGTCATTTTGTGCGGCACCTCGCTGGGTGTATTGCCGATGAAACCTGGCAGCGAGATAGAAGTTGAGATCGACGGCCTGGGAATGCTGATAAACCGGTTTGGATCGACTGCCTCAGCCTAGGAAAGGTCAATGCTTTCGCACCCTGTCTTTTGGCACCACCGAGCGTGACCTAGCAACGCGACCCAACATGTCTGTACCCCAAGCCCGCAATCCGCTACACGGCATCACGCTGGAAGCCATGCTCAACGAGTTGGTGGCGCATTTTGGCTGGCCCGAATTGGGTTACCAAATTCACATCCGCTGCTTTGTGCTCGACCCGAGTGTGGAGTCGAGTTTGAAGTTTTTGAGGAAAACCCCATGGGCCCGCGAGAAGGTGGAGAGCCTTTATCTGTTCATGCGGCGAGAGCAAGCCCGCACTGCGAAACAACAAGCCCCCCCGGAGTCGACGGGGGCTCCTTGATTCAGGGCAGTCGCTCCAGCGCACGCTGATACAGAGGCTGGTGCATCAACTCGTCCCACGTCAAGGGCCGCGTTTGCGGCAGCAAATTCAGGCGACGTTGTTCGCTGTCGGGATCGCGCTGCCAGTGGCCTTCTGCATGCGCTTGATCCAGACCTCGCAGCAGCGCATCCACCGCAGTTCCGCCGTCTACCGATTGATTGCAAAGCAGCACCATGTCGCAGCCGGCAGTCAGGGCCACCGAGGCAGCGTCGGTGTAGCTGACCTCGGCACCGTCGATCAACCGGGCTCCGGCCATGCTCAAGTCGTCGCTGAAAACGGCGCCCGTAAAACCAAGGTGCTGGCGCAAGATTTCCTTCAACCAGCGCGTTGAAAAACCAGCCGCTCGGGCGTCCACCCTGGGATAGATGACGTGTGCTGGCATCACGCTGGTGAGGCTGGTGCTGAGCCATTCGTACGGTTTGGCGTCGTCGGACAAAAGCGTTTTCAGCGACCGCTTGTCCAGTGGAATTTCCAAATGGCTGTCAGCCCTGACAAAGCCGTGGCCCGGAAAGTGTTTTCCGCAGTTGCGCATACCGGCCATCAGCAGGCCGTGCATCAGGCTTTTGGCGAGCACGCTGGCAACGCGAGCGTCCCGGTGAAATGCACGGTCACCGATCACGCCGCTTTCGCCGTGGTCAAGGTCCAGAACAGGCGTGAAGCTCAAATCCACTCCGCAGGCGCGCAGTTCACTGGCCATCACGTAACCGGCTGCGCTGGCGGCGTCGGTTGCGGTGAGCGCGCCGTCACCGACGCCGCGTTTGCCGTCTTTCATCCACATGTCCCCGAGCACGCGCATGGGCGGTAAATGGGTGAAGCCGTCGGTGCGAAAACGCTGCACACGCCCGCCTTCGTGGTCAACGCAAATGAGCATGTCGGGTCGCACGGACTTGATCTCTGCGGTGAGCTCGGTGAGCTGGCGACGGTCTTGCCAATTGCGCGCAAACAGAATCAAGCCGCCCGTCAGCGGATGCTTGAGACGGCGGCGGTCGGCTGCTGTGAGGCTGAGGCCTTCGATGTCCAGAACAACGGGGCTGTGGAAGATTTCGCTCATGTGGTGGCTTCCTTGATCTCGACCACGACAAAGCTCGCGGCATGGGTGGTTTCATCGCTCAAACTGACATGAGCGCTTAGGTTCTTTTCGGTAAACCAGGCGGCCAATGTGCCGTGCAAACGTATCTCCGGCTTGCCGTTGGCGGCGTTGAGGATTTCGCATGCGCGCCAAGTCATGGGCATGCGCATGCCCAAGCCGATGGCCTTGGAGAAAGCTTCTTTCGCAGAAAAACGGGTTGCCAAATAGCTGATGCCCCGCGCTTTAACCTTGCTGAGTCGGACGCGAAAAATTTGAATTTCCTGCGGCCCCAACACCTTCTCGGCGAAACGATCTCCGCGCCGCTCAAAGGCTGCCTCGATGCGGCGCACATCGCAAATGTCGGTCCCCACGCCGTAGATCATGCGGCCTGAGCGATGCAGCGCAAATACGCTTTGACGCTGGCGCCAAGTCCCAGCTCCACCGCATCGGCGATCAGCGCATGGCCAATAGACACTTCCTGAACGCCCGGCACTGCCGCTAAAAAATCAGCCAAATTGACACGGTTCAAATCATGGCCTGCGTTGATTCCCAAACCCACCCCCAGCGCCGCGCGCGCGGTGTCGGTAAAGCTTTCCAGCACCGCGGCTTGCGAAGAGGTGCCGTGCGCAAGCGCATAGCTTTCGGTGTAAATCTCGACGCGGTCTGCACCCAGCTCATGCACAGCTGCCATGGCGTGCGGCGCGGGATCCATGAACAGACTGACCCTCGCACCGAGGGCATGCACCTCGGCAATCAAAGGGCGCAGCGCATCGGCGTCTTGCGGGAGGCGCCAACCGTGGTCGGACGTGGCCTGCTCGGCGCTGTCAGGCACAAAGGTGCATTGATGCGGGCACATGCCTTGTGCCGCCAACTCGCGCATCAAATCCATCAAGTTGTGGTGTGGGTTGCCCTCGACGTTGAACTCGGCACCGGGCCACTGCCGCATCAGCGCAGCCAGATCGAACACGTCCTGCGTGCGAATGTGGCGCTGGTCTGGTCGAGGGTGAATGGTGATTCCCTGAGCGCCTGCTTGCAACGCCCAAGTGGCAGCCTGCACAACGTTTGGAATGTCGAGTGGGCGCGAGTTGCGCAACAAGGCCACCCGATTCAAATTGACCGACAACGCGGTCAAACCGCGCTGAGCGTCAAGGCCGGTAGAAATGAGTGGATTCATAGGTTTTGCAGCCCTTGCATGACTTGCCGGGTACGCAGCACCGACGATCCAAGATGATAGTGAAGCAAGCCGCGCAGCACCGCTTTCAGCTCGGGTAGAGCAGGGGCGCAGGCAAGTTGCAAAGCCGGCAAGCTGCCGTGCTGAAGCGCGGCTTCGATACCTATAAGCACCGCACCTGCCACGTCGGTGTCACCACGCGATTGACCGACACCGGCCTCCGGCAGCAAGGAATATTGCGCGTCCAGTCGCACAGCCTGCAGCGTCAGGGTGGACAAACTCAAATCGGGCAGCACGCCCAACTCATGCAGCAAGCGAAACTCGAAAGCGCGCAAGGCGGCTTGAACCTGCGAGTCTTCGGTGCAGGACAGCTTGGGCAAAGTCGCAGCGTAGGCATCAAACAGAACAGGCTGCGCATCGTGGCGACCCATCAACTTCATGAGCAACTCGTTCAAATAAAAGCCTGAGAACAACGCAGCGCCGGTGAGCATGGCGGAGCCGCCCGCCCATTCG
Organism: Burkholderiales bacterium; assembly: GCA_038241115.1. GTDB lineage: Bacteria > Pseudomonadota > Gammaproteobacteria > Burkholderiales > Burkholderiaceae_C > JANYJJ01. Next base: position 26,573 of record JBBRGA010000023.1, read on the forward strand.
GCACTGCGCAGGTTTTGCACGTCACTGGCCTGAGGATTGTTCAGCTCGGCCTTGGGCACGCGCCCTAAAGTGACATTGATTTTTTGGAAAGGTAGCAGCACAGAACGCAACTGCGAGTAGGGACGCTTTGCGCCTTTTGCCGCCACCGACACCCTGCCCTGCTCTCGTGTGAACAGGTCCAAGATGACGCTGCTTTCGCTCCAGTCGTAGCGGTGCAGCACGAAAGCGCTCAGTGGCGCGAGTCCGCGCGGCATTCTCAAAGGGCGCGGCGCGATCAATTTCCCAGGCGCGGCATTGGTGGCGGCGTTCACTCGTAGCCGTAAGACCGCAGGTGCGCCTCGTCGTCGGCCCAGCCGGATCGAACCTTGACCCAGACTTCCAAAAACACTTTCGCGTCCAGCAGTTTTTCCAGCTCTTGGCGCGACTCGGAACCGATGCGCTTGAGTCGCTCGCCGCCGCTGCCAATGATCATGCCCTTGTGCGGATCACGCTCCACGACGATGCTGGCGGCGATTTTGATAAAGCGCTGGGGTCCGTCGTTTTTCTCATGGTGGCTGGCCTCTTCCTCGAATTTGTCGATCACGACGGTCGATGTGTAGGGCAACTCATCGCCCGTGAGCCGGAACAGCTTTTCGCGAATGATTTCGCTGGCCAAGAAGCGGTCGCTGCGGTCGGTCAGCGCGTCTTCTTCATGAAACCAAGCCTGCTTGGGCAAGTAGGGTTTGACGATGCCGAGCAGACGTTGCACATCGGCATCCTTCTTTGCGCTGAGCGGCACAAACTCGGCAAACGCGTGCTTGTCCTGCATGCCTTTGAGCCAGGGTGCCAGGTCGGCGCGGCGATGGACCTCGTCCAGTTTGTTGGCGATCAAGAACACAGGCTTGCCGAACTCGCCTTTGGGCATCAAGGCCAACACCTTGGAATCATCCAAACCAAACTTACCCGCCTCCACCACAAACAGCACCACGTCGACATCTGCCAGCACACTGTTGACTGTGCGATTCAAAGTGCGGTTGAGTGCGGCGGTGTGTTTGGTTTGGAAACCCGGCGTGTCGACAAAAACGAACTGCGCCTCTTCAACCGTGCGGATGCCAGTGATTCGGTGGCGCGTGGTTTGCGCCTTGGCAGAGGTGATGCTGACTTTTTGGCCCACCAACGCGTTCAGCAGTGTGGATTTGCCGACATTCGGCCGACCCACGATGGCGATCAATCCGCATCGGCGGTTGCTGGGGTCAGGTTCGACCAGCGGTGTCTCTGTCAGGCTTGTGGGCGAATTCATTGGCGGTGGTCAAAGGGAAAAACTAAGTGAAATTCATCAAACATCATGTGCGCAAATTGCTGCCCGGCTTGTCGTTACTTTGCAGTGCGTCGAGCATTCGGCGCGCGGCCTCTTGTTCTGCCACGCGGCGCGAACGTCCTTCACCCAGTTGGGTACAACTCAAAGTGGGAACCGAGCATTCGACTTGAAATGTCTGCGCATGTGCTTGACCGCGCGTAGCGCTGATTCGGTAAGTGGGCACCGGAATTCGTCGAGCCTGTAGCCATTCTTGCAATTCGGTCTTCGCGTCCTTGGTCCAACTGGCAATGTCGGTGTTGAGGGTCATGTCGCCAAACATGCGGTCGACCATGGCTCGAGCCGCACCAAAGCCTCCGTCCACAAAGGTGGCGCCAATGACCGCTTCAAGCGCATCTGCCAATATGGATGGGCGCTGAGCGCCACCGCCGCGTGCTTCGCCGTCACTCAACCGCAACGCATCTGGCAAACCGAACGTCAATGCAACTTTGTGCAGAGTGTCTTCGCGAACCAGGTGCGCTCGCACACGCGTCAAATCACCTTCGTCGGAGCCAGCAAAACGCTCAAACAGCAGACTGGAAATGGCCAGACTGAGTACGGCATCGCCTAAAAACTCGAGCCGTTCGTTGTGATCGACGCCGTGGCTGCGGTGGGTCAAGGCTCGCTCCAACAAATCGGCGTCTTTGAAGCGATGCCCGAGGCGAATTTGCAATGCGAGTGGACCAGATGACATGGGTGCGGCAAGAGCCAAACGGCGCAATCTCCTATTTTGAGCGGCCTTCGTACTTGATCAATAAAAAGACCGGCTCCATCAGCTTGATTTCTTTATCGTAAGCAAAGGACACGACAACTTTTTCATTGACTTTGGTGACCTTCAAGTCTTTGCCAGCGATGGACTGAATGGAGTACTCGATCGATTTGGCTCGCTCAAATGCCGCGCGAATCTCGGGCACCGTGGTCAGCCCTTCGGCCGCAATCTTGTCCACAGTTTTTTTGATGGTCCAGTACTCGTTGACGCTCGGGAACACCGACATGGTCAACAGTGCGGCGGCGCCCAACATGACGGCCCAAATCATCAAGCCAAACAGTGTGATTCCGCGTTGAGACTTCATGAGATGTTGCTCCCTGCCAAACGAGGCTTCTTGTGCCAAAAATCAGACCGCCAAGCCCAAAAATCAATGAAACGCACCGATGCGTTTCAAATTTCCAAAATTCATCCAGACGAAAAATGCCCTGCCCACAATGTTCTGATCAGGCACGAATCCCCAATAGCGTGAGTCTTGCGAATTGTCTCGGTTGTCGCCCATCATGAAATAGTGTCCGACGGGCACCTTGCACGTGACGCCTTCCGCGGTGTAAGAACAATTTTCCCGAAAAGGAAAGGTCTCGTTTTGAGGCAGGAACTGCTGGCGGCTGCGGTTTACCAAGATACGGTGTTCGACGGTTCCGAGCTTTTCAGAAAACTGAGGTTCGTAGCGAAGGCTGCCCTCCTCGTAGAACTCCGGTTGAGCCTG
>JBBRGA010000024.1:0-29104 GCA_038241115.1 Burkholderiales bacterium
CCAGAACTTGGTTGGCATCCACCCGGTGTTTTACGCAGTCGGCCAGCGGCACATACAAGCGCCCGCGCAAAGTGTCTGCGCTCAAGTCTTGCCAAAAGTTGATGAGCTGTAGCGCGCTGCAAATCGCATCAGATTGCGCCAGTGCGTTCGCTCCGCTCACGCCGTACAAATGCAGCAACAAACGTCCCACCGGGTTGGCTGAGCGGCGGCAGTAGTCGAGCAATTCGGCACGGTCGGCATAGCGGTTTTTCACCACGTCTTGCTCAAACGCACTCAGCAGGTCGTGCAGCAATGGCAGCGGCAGTTGGCGCAATGTCATTTGCGCGCTCAACGCTGAAAACACGGATGACCAGCGCGTTGAGGGCGCTTGCTGTGCGGCCGTCGCGTCCAAGTCGCGTCGAAAATCCGCCAAATCATTCAAGCGCTGTGCGGGGCTGACTTCACCTTCATCGGCCAAGTCATCGGCGGTACGCGCAAAGCCGTAAATTGCCACCACCGCAGGCCGGATCGCGGGAGGGCACAGGATGGATGCAACGGGGAAGTTTTCGTAGTGTTCGACGCTCACAGTCCGCATTGTCCATGCTGCTTTGTGGGAGCTGCCGCAGTTGAGCAGGGCGGTCTCGTCACCAAACTGGTCTTGCAGCGCAGCGCGGCGGTTGCCTCTTCGATTGACAAGCCAGAATCTGCTCGCCTACATTACTGACCGGCCGGTCAGTTAGTGTCCAAGTCGGACTTAAACACCCGCAACCCCCTCAACGCAGCACCCAAAAACCCATGAGCCAATACTCCGTCCACGCCCTCAGTTTTGCGCTCATCAGTGCCTTTGCTTTGGCCGCTTGCTCCAAGCCGGTGCCGGCACTGGACCCGATTCGCGCGGTGCGGACGATGACAGTGGGGACTGACTCGGCGGGTGGCAGCGCTGAATATGCGGGTGAAATTCGCGCCCGCACCGAATCGCGTTTGGGCTTCAGGGTGGGCGGCAAAATTGTGAAGCGCAATGCGGACTTGGGCGACTCGGTGAAGCGCGGGCAGGTGCTGGCCCAGCTGGATGCACAAGACTTGAAGCTGGGCCAAGACGCGGCGCGCGCCGCCATGTCGGCGGCACAAGCCAACGCCGATCAGTCGGCCGCTGACTTCACGCGCTTCAAAGAACTGCGTGACCAAGGCTTCATCAGTTCGGCCGATTTAGAGCGCCGCGACACCACATTGAAGGCCGCCAAAGCCCAACTCGATCAGGCCAAAGTCCAGACCAGCGTGCAGGGCAATCAGGCCGCTTACGCGAGTTTGGTGGCAGATGCCAGCGGCGTGATCACCAGCGTGGACGCGGATGCCGGCACGGTTGTCGCAGCCGGAACACCGGTGCTGCGCCTGGCACACGACGGGCCACGCGATGTGGTGTTTTCGGTGCCCGAAGACAGGGTGAATTTCATCAAAAGCCTGGGCGCAAAACCGGGCAGCTTCAAAGTGCGTTTGTGGGGCGCGACGGGGGAACCTATCAGCGCCAGCCTGCGCGAAATCGCCGCCGCTGCCGATCCTGCCACGCGTACGTTTTTAGTGAAAGTCGACATCGGCGCCGCGTCATCGGCGAACGTGCGTTTGGGCCAGACGGCCTCAGTGGTGGTCGATCTTCCAAAAGCCAATGGCGTGGTGAAGTTGCCGCTTTCAGCTTTGAAAGAAGAGCAAGGCCGCAGTGTGGTGTGGGTGCTTGACAAAGCGACCATGACGGTGAAAACACAGCCCGTGCAACTTGCCGGCGCCGATGGCAATGACGCCGTCATCACGGGCGGCTTGAGCGCCGGCCAAACGGTCGTCACTGCCGGCGTGCATGTGCTCAGCCCCGGTCAGAAGGTCAAGCTTTACGTGGATCCGGGCAGCATCGCTGCTGTGGGCACAGGCGCCGTGCCAGTGAGCGTCAAGTGAGCCCGCACCCGCAGAGCAACAGTCCTGCAAGCCAGGACAAAACGGGTTTCAACATTTCCAGATGGGCACTCGAACACCCGGCGCTGACGCGGTATTTGTTGATGGTGCTGATGGTTTTGGGTTTGGCCGCTTACTTTCAATTGGGCCAAGACGAGGATCCGCCGTTCACCTTCAGAGCGATGGTGGTGCGGGCGTACTGGCCCGGCGCCACGGCGCAGCAAATTGCCGACCAAGTCACCGACAAGCTCGAGCGCACGCTGCAAGAAGTGCCTTACGCCGACAAGATTCGCAGCTACTCCAAGCCCGGTGAAACGCAGATCATTTTTCAAGTGAAAGACTCATCGCCGCCCAAAGAGATGGCGCAAATTTGGTACACCGCGCGCAAGAAAATCAGCGACATGCGCGGCACCTTGCCGGCGGGCGTGGTGGGCCCGTTCTTCAACGATGAGTTCGGCGATGTCTACGGCACGATTTACGCGTTGTCGACCGACGGCTTCAGCTACGAAGAATTGAAGGCGCAGGCCGACCGCGTACGCCAGCGATTGCTGAAGGTCAAAGACGTCAACAAGGTTGAAATATTCGGCGCTCAGGACGAAAAGATATTCGTTGAAATTTCGCAAAAGCGAATTGCTCAGTTGGGCATTGATTTCAACCAAGTGCTGTCGCAACTCGGCCAGCAAAACTCAGTCGAGTCGGCCGGTGTCATCAATGCGCCCACGGACTTGATCCAGGTGCGCGTCGGGGGTCAGTTCAATTCGGTGGAGGAGCTGAAAGTTTTCCCGATACGCGCTGTCGGCGTGGGCGCGGCCAGCTTCAAGTTGGGCGATATCGCCGACATCAAACGTGCCTACGTTGACCCACCGCAGGTGAAGGTGCGCGACCAAGGCAAGGAGGTCATTGCGCTGGGAATTTCCATGGCCAAGGGCGGCGACATCATCGAGCTGGGCAAGTCGCTGAAAGTGACCGCCGACTCGATAAGGGCCGATTTGCCTGCAGGTATGGAGATGCAGCAGTTCCAGAACCAGTCGACGGTGGTGGGCAAGTCTGTGGGCGAATTCGTCGGTGTGCTGATCGAAGCAGTGCTGATTGTTTTGGTGGTCAGCTTTGTGAGCTTGGGTCTGCACTTCAAGCCGGGCTCCTGGAAATTCACCATCGACTGGCGGCCAGGTCTGGTGGTGGGGATCACCATTCCTTTGGTGCTCGCCATCACGTTTGTGACCATGTTTTACTGGGGTGTGGGCCTTCACAAAATTTCACTCGGCTCGCTCATCATCGCCTTGGGCTTGCTGGTGGACGACGCCATCATTGCAGTGGAGATGATGGTGCGCAAACTGGAAGAGGGCTACGACAAAGTGCGCGCCGCAACCTTCGCCTACGAAGCCACGGCGATGCCCATGTTGACCGGAACGCTCATCACGGCGGTGGGCTTTTTGCCGATTGGCCTGGCCAAGTCAACCGTGGGCGAGTACACGTTCGCCATCTTTGCTGTCACGGCTGCGGCGCTGCTGATTTCGTGGGTGGTCTCCGTCTACTTCGTACCCTACCTGGGGACGGTTTTTCTGAAGGAGCACAAGCAAAGTGCCAATGCTTCCGGGACATCCGCGCAGCCTCACGAATTGTTCGACACGCCCTTTTACTCAGCCGTTCGGGGCACCGTGAACTGGTGCGTGACTCACCGCTGGATCACCATTGCCGCAACCCTGGGCGTGCTGGCTTTGGGCATCGTCGGCATGGGCAAAGTACAAAACCAGTTCTTCCCCGACTCGAGCCGGTCTGAAGTGTTGATAGATCTTTGGTACCCCGAAGGAACGTCTTACGCCGCCAACGAGGCCGTGACCAAGCGCGTCGAAGCTCGGGTACTGAAGCTGGAAGGCGTCGACCGCGTGACGACGTGGGTGGGCAGCGGATTGCCGCGCTTTGTGTTGACCGTGGATCAAATTTTTCAGCAAAGCAACGTGAGCCAGTTGGTGGTCTTGCCCAAGGATTTAGCGGCGCGTGAGAACTTGCGCAAGCTCCTGCCTGAGTTGCTGGCCACTGAATTTCCGGAGGTGCGCGGCCGTGCCAAATTGCTGCCCAACGGCCCGCCCGTGCCATACCCGGTGCAGTTCCGCGTAGTGGGTCAAGACCCGGCCAAAGTGCGCGGCTATGCCGATGAAGTGAAAGCCATCATGCGCGGGAATCCAAATTTGCGCGGCGTGAACGACAACTGGAACGAGTCGGTCAAAGTGCTGCGCTTGAAGATCGATCAAGACAAGGCGCGCGCGCTCGGTGTGTCAAGCCAAGCCATCGCTCAGGCCGCGCGGACCCTCAACAGCGGCACCACCGTAGGCCAGTACCGCGATGGCGACAGGTTGATCGACATCGTGCTGCGACAGCCGCTGTCTGAGCGCGACGCCATCACCGACTTGGGCAATGCCTACGTTGCGTCCACGAGCGGTCGAAGCATTCCTATTGGGCAGCTTGCCAAGTCCGAGTTCGTGTGGGAGCCGGGTGTCCTGTGGCGGGACGGTCGCGACTACGCCGCGACGGTCCAGGGCGACATTGTTGACGGCCTGCAAGGTGCCACTGTCACGGCTCAGCTCAATCCACTGTTCGAGCCGCTGCGCGCTAATTTGCCGCCGGGTTACCGCATTGACGTGGCCGGTGCAGTGGAAGAAAGCAGCAAAGGTACGGGGTCTATCGCGGCAGGTGCGCCCTTGATGCTTTTCATCATGTTCACGCTGCTGATGTTGCAGTTGCAGAGCTTCAGCCGCGCGGTGTTGGTTTTTCTCACGGCGCCGATGGGCATCGCGGGTGTGGCAGCAGCGTTGCTGATACTGAACCGGCCGTTTGGTTTTGTGGCGCTGCTCGGCGTGATTGCGCTGATGGGCATGATCATGCGCAACTCGGTGATCCTGATTGACCAAATTGAGCAAGATCGAGCCCGCGGGGTTGCGACGTGGGACGCCATCGTCGAGGCAGCCGTGCGACGTTGTCGCCCGATTATCTTGACCGCCGCTGCCGCCGTCTTGGCCATGATTCCGCTGTCGCGCAGCGTTTTTTGGGGGCCTATGGCCGTGGCCATCATGGGCGGCTTGGTAGTGGCCACCGTTCTGACCTTGCTGTCTTTGCCCGCCATGTATGCAGCTTGGTTCCGCGTAAAACGAACTGCAGATGCGGTACCCGCAAGCGGCAGTTAAACTAGAGGGCTTTCGGGACAGCGAGTTCGCGGCTTAACCAGGGGCCGCACTGTTCTGAATCTACGCGCGGGTGGCGAAATTGGTAGACGCACCAGGTTTAGGTCCTGACGCCAGCAATGGTGTGCGGGTTCGAGTCCCGCCCCGCGCACCAGACTTGAATTTGGACCCCGAGCATCGGGGCTTCCAGACCGGGTGCCCAGAAATCAGCAACAAACAAGAGAGTCTTTTCGATCATGGCCGTGACTGTTGAAACCCTAGAAAAGTTGGAGCGCCGTATCACCTTGACGCTCGCTGCCGCCACCATCAACTCAGAGGTGCAAACGCGCCTTAAAAAGCTGTCGCGCACCGTCAAGGCGGATGGTTTCCGCCCCGGCAAAGTGCCGATGAGCGTGGTGACTCAGCGCTACGGCTACTCGGTTCATTACGAAGTAATGAACGACAAGGTGGGTGAGGTTTTTTCCTCTGCGGTGAAAGAAGCGAACCTTCGAGTCGCCGGTGCACCGCGCATCTCCGAAAAAGAAGGTACGCCCGAGGCCGGGCAGGTTTTGTTTGATGCCACGTTTGAGGTCTATCCCGACATCAAGATGGGCGACATCGCCGGCGCGGAAGTGGAACGGGTGTCCACTGAAGTGACTGACGCCGCCATAGACAAGACCATCGACATTTTGAGAAAGCAGCGCCGCACTTTTTCGCAGCGTCCAGCCGCGGGCGGCGCCGAAGCCGAAGACCGCGTCACGATTGACTTCGAGGGCAAGATAGACGGCGTGCCTTTCGACGGCGGTAAAGCAGACGCTTTTCAATTCGTTATTGGCGAAGGTCAAATGTTGGAGGCCTTCGACAAAGCCGTGCGGGGTATGAAGTCAGGCGATTCGAAAACCTTTCCGCTCCAGTTTCCGGATGACTATCAAGGCAAGGAAGTGGCCGGCAAAGAGGCCGACTTCTTGGTCACCGTCAAAAAGATCGAATCGCAAAACTTGCCTGAAGTCAACGAGGCTTTCGCCAAATCTTTGGGCATCAAGGAAGGCACCGTCGAGGGATTGCGCGACGATGTAAAGCGCAATTTAGAGCGCGAAGTGAAGTTCCGTGTGCTGGCGCGCAACAAGGCTTCGGTGATGGACGCGCTGATCAAAGTGGCTGAACTGGACGTGCCGAACTCGCTGGTCAACGGTGAAATCGAGCGCATGGTTGAAGGTGCCCGCGCTGACCTGAAAAAACGCGGCATCAAAGACGCTGAGACGGCTCCGATTCCGAATGAAATTTTCCAGCCGCAGGCCGAGCGTCGGGTGCGTTTGGGTTTGGTGGTTGGTGAATTGGTTCGCTCCAACAGCCTGCAAGCGAAGCCCGATCAATTGCAAGCGCACATCGAAGAAATGGCGCAGAGTTACGAAAAGCCATCGGAAGTCGTGCGCTGGTATTTGGGTGACCGTCAACGCATGGCCGAGGTCGAGGCGGTGGTTGTCGAAAATAATGTGGCTAACTTTGTGCTGAGCAAAGCAAAGGTGGTCGACAAGGCACTGCCGTTTGACGAACTGATGGCGGCCTGACCTCAAGGCAGCGTTTCGAAAGGCATCGCCCCCGATGGGGCGGTGCCTTTGTCATTTCTGCGAGGGCTGACTTGCCGCCACATAATTCAGCCCAACATCAATCTCACACTTATTCACGGAAGCGCAAGGTACACACATGAACGCACTGGAAACGCAAGCACTGGGCATGGTGCCCATGGTCATCGAGCAGTCGGGCCGCGGCGAACGCGCCTACGACATTTATTCGCGCCTGCTGCGCGAGCGGATCATCTTCTTGGTCGGCCCGGTCAATGACCAAACCGCCAACGTCGTGGTTGCGCAGTTGCTGTTTTTGGAAAGCGAGAACGCCGACAAGGACATTCATTTCTACATCAACTCGCCGGGCGGATCGGTCAGCGCTGGAATGTCGATTTTTGACACCATGCAGTTCATCAAGCCTGACGTTTCCACCATGTGCATGGGAATCGCCGCGAGCATGGGCGCATTTTTATTGGCCGCTGGTGCCAAAGGCAAGCGTTTGGCGCTGCCCAATTCAAGGGTGATGATTCACCAACCTTCAGGCGGCGCGCAGGGCCAAGCTTCCGACATTGAAATTCAAGCTCGCGAGATTTTGAAGCTGCGTGAAAGCCTGAACATGATTCTGGCGGAGCGCACCGGCCAGACCCTTGAAAAAATACGGCTCGACTCAGAGCGAGACTATTTCATGTCTGCCAACGAAGCCAAAGAATACGGTTTGGTTGACCAGGTGCTGGTCAAGCGCTGAGCTTTGGGCGCAACTCGGCGCGTGAGCGTTCTCTCAATCGTCTATGCCCTCCAACCTTGGATCTGACAGGTCAACAGGGCCTTTTTGACGGCACGACAGCGCGTACCTTTGCTCTATGATTTGAACGCGACCTGTCTTTCAACCCACACTGCACTGACAACAGCCCCATGGCCGAAAAAAAAGGTTCTTCCAACGAGAAAGTTTTGTACTGCTCCTTTTGCGGCAAGAGTCAACACGAGGTCAAAAAACTCATCGCTGGTCCGTCCGTGTTCATTTGCGATGAATGCATAGAACTGTGCAATGACATCATTCGCGACGAAGTACCTGCCGCTGAAGCCGACCCCAAAGCAGTCAAGTCAGAGCTGCCGTTTCCCAGCGAAATCAAAGCGAGTCTTGATCAATATGTGATCGGTCAAGAACCTGCGAAGCGTGTCCTGTCGGTGGCCGTCTATAACCACTACAAACGGCTCAAGCACATGAGCACCAACAAGGACGGCATCGAGCTGTCCAAGAGCAACATTTTACTGATTGGTCCTACGGGATCCGGCAAAACTTTGCTGGCACAAACTTTGGCGCGCTTGCTGAACGTGCCTTTCGTAATTGCCGATGCCACGACACTGACCGAGGCGGGTTACGTGGGCGAAGACGTTGAAAACATCATCCAAAAGCTGCTTCAAAACTGCAATTACGAAGTTGAGCGTGCTCAGCGCGGCATCGTCTACATCGACGAGATCGACAAGATTTCGCGCAAGGCCGACAACCCGTCAATCACCCGCGACGTGTCGGGCGAGGGTGTGCAGCAAGCATTGTTGAAGCTGGTTGAAGGCACGATGGCTTCGGTGCCACCGCAGGGGGGGCGCAAGCACCCGAACCAAGACTTTCTGCAGATCGACACCACCAACATATTGTTTATTTGTGGAGGCGCTTTTGACGGCCTAGAAAAAGTCATCCGCAATCGCTCCGAAAAGTCGGGAATCGGGTTCAGTGCGAACGTAAAGAGCAAGTCCGAGAAAAAGCTCAGCGAGGTATTCCGCGAGGTCGAGCCCGAGGACCTGATCAAATTTGGTTTGATTCCTGAGCTGGTCGGTCGCTTGCCCGTGGTCGCCACTTTGGGTGAGTTGACCGAAGACGCTTTGGTGCAAATCCTCACCGAGCCGAAAAACGCCTTGCTCAAGCAGTATCAAAAACTGTTCGCGATGGACGGTGTCGAGTTGGAGTTGCGTCCGTCTGCGCTGGCCGCCATCTCCCGCAAGGCCCTGGCCCGCAAAACAGGTGCGCGCGGCCTGCGTTCCATCATGGAGCTCGCATTACTGGACACGATGTTTGAGCTGCCCACGCTGGACGGTGTGGCCAAGGTCGTGCTCGACGAACACACCATCAACGACGAGACCAAACCCTTATTGGTTTATCGAGAGCAAAAAGCCAGCGCCTGAGTTTTGATCGCGTCGGTCTTATGCTGAACACTTGTTCTGCAGCTCCTTGCAAATGAATGCTCAGACCCGAAATGGGTTTGAGAAAGAGAGGACTCTCAATGTCTGGTCATCCTGTTTTACCCGCTGAAAAAATCAATCTGCCGCTGTTGCCCCTTCGAGACGTGGTGGTGTTCCCGCACATGGTCATTCCATTGTTTGTGGGCCGTCCTAAGTCCATCAAGGCGCTGGAGGCTGCTATGGAAGCCGGTCGTCAAATCATGTTGGTTGCGCAAAAAGCTGCCGGTAAAGATGAGCCGAAGCCGGATGACATGTTCGATGTTGGTTGCGTCTCGACCATCCTGCAAATGCTCAAGTTGCCCGACGGTACTGTGAAGGTGTTGGTTGAAGGCATACAGCGCGCTCATACTCATGGTGTTAGCGATAACGGCGAATACTTTGTAGCCGATGTCACACCGGTGGTGCCTGAAAACGAAGCCAAGCCCGAAATTGAGGCACTGCGACGCGCCGTGACTCAGCAGTTTGACCAATACGTCAAGCTCAACAAAAAAATTCCGCCGGAAATTCTGACCTCTATTGCCGGTATCGACGACGCAGGCCGCTTGGCCGACACGATCGCCGCGCACTTGCCTTTGAAGCTGGAAAACAAACAGTCAGTGCTCGATTTGTTTGCAGTGGACAAGCGCCTGGAAAAGCTGCTCGAACAGTTGGAGCATGAGGTCGATATTCTTCAGGTCGAAAAACGCATCCGTGGCCGGGTCAAACGCCAGATGGAAAAGAGTCAGCGCGAGTACTACCTGAACGAGCAGGTCAAAGCCATCCAGAAAGAGCTAGGCGACGGTGAAGAGGGTGCCGACCTGGACGAGTTGAACAAAAAAATCATCGCTGCCAAGATGCCAAAAGAGGCACGCAAGAAGGTGGACGCGGAGTTCAAAAAACTCAAGCTGATGTCGCCGATGTCGGCTGAGGCCACCGTCGTGCGCAACTACATCGACACTTTGGTGAACCTGCCCTGGGCCAAGAAAACCAAGATCAAGCACGATCTCACCAATGCAGAAGCGGTGCTGAACGAAGACCACTACGGTTTGGACAAAGTCAAGGACCGTATTCTTGAATACCTTGCAGTCCAACAGCGCGTTGAAAAGGTCAAATCTCCGATTTTGTGTCTGGTGGGTCCTCCGGGTGTGGGCAAGACTTCGCTGGGCCAAAGTGTCGCGCGCGCCACAGGCCGCAAATTTGTGCGCATGGCTTTGGGCGGCGTGCGTGACGAGGCTGAAATTCGCGGCCATCGCCGCACCTACATCGGCTCGATGCCGGGAAAGGTGCTGCAAAGCCTGACCAAAGTCGGAACGCGCAACCCGTTGTTTTTGCTGGATGAAATTGACAAGCTCGGAACCGACTTTCGGGGAGATCCATCGAGCGCACTACTTGAGGTGCTCGACCCCGAGCAAAACCATACTTTCAGCGATCACTACGTCGAAGTTGATTTCGATTTGAGCGATACGATGTTTATTGCGACTTCAAACTCGATGAACATTCCCGCTGCGTTGTTAGACCGCATGGAAGTGATTCGTTTGGCGGGCTACACCGAAGACGAAAAGCTCAACATTTCCACTCGCTATTTGCTGCCCAAACAAGCCAAAAACAACGGCGTCGAAGAGGCCGAGATGGAAGTGACCGAGTCGGCGTTGCGCGGCATCATTCGCTACTACACCCGTGAAGCGGGCGTGCGTTCGCTAGAACGCGAAATCTCGAAGATTTGCCGAAAAGTGGTGAAGGGTGTGCAGCTCAAGCAATTCACTGGCAAAGTCGTGGTCACCGAGGAAAACTTGAACGACTTTTTGGGCGTCCGAAAGTACAGCTATGGACAAGCCGAGAAATCCAATCAAGTCGGGCAAGTGGTCGGGCTGGCTTGGACCGAGGTCGGTGGGGATTTGCTGACCATCGAGTCGGCCATGATGCCGGGCAAGGGCGTCATCATTCGCACCGGTTCGCTCGGTGATGTGATGAAGGAATCTGTCGAAGCTGCACGTTCAGTGGTGCGCAGCCGGGCTCGACGCCTGGGTATCAAGGACGAGTTGTTCGAGAAGCGTGACATTCACATCCACGTGCCCGACGGTGCCACGCCCAAAGATGGCCCCAGCGCCGGCGCCGCGATGACCACGGCCTTTGTTTCAGCGATGACCGGCATTCCGGTTCGAGCCGATGTGGCCATGACAGGCGAAATCACCTTGCGCGGCGAAGTCACAGCCATCGGTGGTTTGAAAGAAAAGTTATTGGCGGCACACCGCGGTGGGATCAAGGTAGTGTTGATTCCTGAAGAGAATGCCAAAGACCTGCAAGACATTCCTGAGAACGTCAAAAACCACCTAGAGATCATCCCTGTCAAATGGATCGACCGCGTACTCGAGTTGGCGTTAGAACGGATGCCAGAGCCATTGCCAGAGGAGGAGCCGGTCAAGATCGAGATCAAGCCTGATGCGGTTTCTCCCGTAGCAGGAGCTACCACAGCGCACTGACGTAAGTGCGGTCGTGTAAAACACGACCGCATCTTCGTCTGACGGGTTGGATCCAGTCTATAATCAGGGTTCTGAAGAAATAGTAGATCTTTGGAAATAAAAAAATGCGGGAGTAGCTCAGTTGGTAGAGCGCAACCTTGCCAAGGTTGAGGTCGAGAGTTCGAGACTCTTCTCCCGCTCCAAATAAGTAAGATAAAAGGGAAGCTTCGGCTTCCCTTTTTTATAGGCATTTATAATGTCTTTTGGGAGTTTGAAGCCCCAAATGATCATGGCGCGATAGCAAATCGGTTATGCAACGGATTGCAAATCCGTCTAGCCCAGTTCGACTCTGGGTCGCGCCTCCAAACAGCCAATGCTTCGCTCGCGTGCTCGGCCGTCAGTCTCGGTGCGCCCAAGCATTTCAGCCGCGGGTGGCGATTCGAGCCGATAATTTTCGTACAGCCCGGGTGGTGAAGCTGGTAGACACAGCGGACTTAAAATCCGCCGCTTCTCGAAAGAGGGCGTACGGGTTCGATCCCCGTCCCGGGCACCAAGTGAACGTTCGCTAACTTCGGTAGCCCCTCGGCATAACTCAGGCGAGTTCCGAATCTAACCCACGCGGCCCAAAAATCGGATGCTCAAGCCCATCCGCCCAAGTCGACTTGAACTTGAACGCATCTGCAGAGTTTTTAGGTTGCGTTCTACCTAAATTGGCAGCATTTGAATCGTGCGTTGACTTTTCTAGTCTGTCGCCAAGTCCTCCCATTGGGCCGGTAAGAATTGGCTGGTGCACCGATTGGGGCCTAGGGTGACAGTTTTTCGATCCTGCTTCCTGGAACTCCCGCACGCAAATATTTGGTCATATTTACGGTTTGCGGCGAGCGGCTTCAAACTTTAGCTCTCTGTCAGGACGTCGCCAGAAGTGGTGTGATTGCATTCCAACGAATACGATCCGTACAGCACCGACGGCGATGAGGCGTTTTCAACCCTTCTGTGCGGCCACTTCAACGCGCCGGTTCCGTTCGTGAACTGGCATCAGTTCAGCGGTATCAGTTGAACAACTGCCTCTGCGGAACCACGCAGATCGCGGACAGGCAATACGCGGGTGCTGGCGCAATGGTCTTCCAAAAATTTACTTGGACGCGGTCAATCTCTTGACAACGCGCCACCATTTCCTCATCGCTTTGGTGGAGGCTTGATGTTCGGACGCAAAAAGTCGGCGCACACATTGCCTTAAGTTTTGGCTTGAAGGCCACTCCGCTTTCTGTCAAAGCCAATTCCAAATACCAACTGCCCAAGAAGGGAGCCTGCGCGGTGGGTCGGGGCGGTAGGTCAAACGGTATGTCTGGCGATTGGCTCGTTGCAAGGCAGTGGTCATGGGGAGCTCAAAGTCCTGTGAATCGTAAGGGGTATCCGCTTAGCTACGGCACACTGGAACTACTGGATGCATACCCATATGTTAGCGCTGGTTGCCTAGGACGACTACCCCTCCAACTGGACTGAATTTCTGGGCTGGTTCGGCACCGAAGACGCCTGTCTGGCCTACCTGGAAGGGCTGCGGTGGCGGGGCGGATTTGTTTGCCCGTCCAGCGCCAATGTCGGCCCGCCGCACCGCTCCAGTCGCGGCCGTCTGATGCACCGATACTGCGGCCGACAAAGCACGGTGTCTGCTGGCACTATCTTCGACAAGAAGCGCTCGCCGCTGCGCTTGAGGTTGACCTCACCCGGTACCTGACCAACCAGAAGCAGGGTGTCAGCGCCCTGGAATTACTGCGCGTGCTGAGCCTAGGCCGCTACGCAACGGCGTGGACCATGCTGCATCGGTTTCGCCGCGCCATGGTACGGCCCAGGCGCGGACCCCTAAAAGGGAAAGTCGAGGTCGACGAATCCTATCTGGCGCTCACCGAGCGACAGCAGCCCGTCTCAGCCCAGCTGTTGCTGGGCTCGGACGTTGCGGCGCATGTGTCGATGGCTGGTACAGCTTGCAGTTGAGGGCTTTCAGTTGTCAACACCGGCGAGCGGCACTTCGGTGCGACTGATGCGTTGACGTGTGAGCGCTGGGGGCTGATCGCTTGGTGAAGGCCAGCCGCAGAGCTGATTCGGCTTGAATTAGCTGCCAATGGCCGCGTCAGGCGCAGAAGTGCTGACTCATCAAACGTGCAGGTAAGCCAGGGCGCCAACAATCACGCCCACCGTGCTGAGGCCGAACACTGCGTATTCCATCCATTTGCGTCTTGTGAGCAATGCGATGGCGGCGAGCGCAATTGAAATTTGCAGCGCCGTGGTGGCTTGCGCCCAGCGGTGGTGCTGGTGCATTTTTTCGGCGCTCATGTCATCGAATTTTTTAGACTCGAGATCAAGCTTTTCAGCAGCAAGTTTGACGTCGGCTTTCTCGGTTTTATAGCGTTTTATTTCGTCTGCATAAAACGTCTTGCGGGCTTCAGGTGCCAGCTCAATTGCGAGTTCGGCCAAGTTCTGTTTGCCGCTTTTGGCTTGGTAATAATTCCATTGATTGCCGGCTTCGGTTTTCTTGATGGCGGCGTCGTTTTTGAACAGTCCCGCGTCGGCCTGTGTGGCGCCGCCCATGTAGGAAAACATGGCTCCCACGGTGGCGATGATGGCTGTGATGACGGCGAGTTGCCCGGCCATGCTTTTGGGTTCGGCATGAGCCGCGTGTTCAAGTTCGTGATCGTGGGGACCGTGCACGTGGAATCCGTCTGCTGACATGTCATGTCTCCTGTTTCAAGTTTGACGCGGCACCAGTGATCTTGATGCGTTGATAGCTGACGAAGGCGTACTTCAGACCGTTGGGTTCGGCGCGCTCCTCGCGAAAGATTTCCGTGAAATCGCTTCTTGCCCAGGCCGGAAAAAAAGTGTCTGCCGGAGCCTGTGCATCAACTTCGGTCAGCAGCAGCTCATCTGCCAGCGGAAGCGCAGCAGCATAGAGTTGCGCCCCGCCGATGACGAACACCTTGCTCGCGTCTGAAACTGTTTGCAGCGCGGTGCTGAGGCTGGCGGCGGGCTCGGCTCCCTGCCCGCTCCAGGCCGCGTTGCGCGTGACCACGATGTTGCGACGACCTGGCAAAGGGCGTCCGATGGAGTCCCAGGTTTTGCGGCCCATGATGACAGGGCAGCCCAGGGTGCTGCGCTTGAAATGCTTGAGGTCTTCGCTGATGTGCCACAGCAACTGGTTGTTGTGGCCGATGCCACCGTCGCGGGCCACCACGGCGATCAAACTGAGAGTAGGGCGAGTAAATGTTGTGGTCATTGGTTGAATTGTCGCAGCCGGTTTTGCAGGCTGGTTTGCGGCAGAAGTCGACTTCTGCGGTTCAGGGCCGCGCCGCGGCCGCTTTGCCGTGCGCCATGTGCATTTGCATCAACTGTTGTGCCAGCGGTGCGTTGCGTGCCTTCAATGCCACCATGATTTTTCGGTGCTCTTTTAAAGACGCCTCCAGGCGGCCTTGTTTGAACAATGAATGGTGGCGGTTCAGCTTCATCATTTTGCGCAGGTCGGCCACCATCTGGTTGCGCCAGCGGTTGTCGGCGACGTGCAATAAGTGCATGTGAAAACGTTCGTTGGCAGCGAAGAAGGCGTTCGGGTCGGTCACGCTGGCCTCGAGCGCTTGATGCAGCGCGGCAAGTTCGCTGATCTGGGCATCGCTGGCTTTGTGCGCCACCTCGGCCACGGCGTCACATTCCAGCAATGACAACAAGTGGAACACCTCGGCCAAATCGCGCTCCGACACCTCGGTGACGTAGGCCCCGCGTCGCAGCTTCATGGTCACCAAGCCTTCGGCGGCCAGCACCTTCAGCGCTTCGCGAAGAGGCGTGCGGCTGATGCCGTAGTCGGCGGTCAGGCGTTGCTCGTCGATCCAACTGCCGGGTGGCAAGGTGTGGTCAAGGATGCGGCCGCGGATGCGCTCAGCGACCTGCACGTACAAAGCGCTGCGCGCCAAGGTCAGCCCTGCGCTGCCGTCGCGCTTGGCAGGGGCAGATACGGAATTTCCCGCTGCGGGCAAAGTGGCCTCAAAAAAAGACGATGTCGCAGTGTTGAGAGAAGATTTTGCTGCGCGCGAACGCACCGCCGCAGCAGCACTGGACCGTGCGGTGCGTGACGAAGGGTCGGAGCGAACTGCCATGTATCGATTGATTTAGCTTGCGTGGACTGCCGACTGCGAAGGCAAATGAACATGTTGCTGCGGTTTGACCTTTTGCCCGCCTGAGCTGGCGTCGACGTTTTTGTGCCGACGAGATCCTCACTTCGATCAAAACTTCAAAACTGTCAGCACCGCACAAGGTGAGAGTTTATAATTCAATTTTGAATTATGCCAGTTCGGAGCCCATAATGTCAGACAGCCCAACGCCCAAGCGCTCAGCGCCTGAAGGCTCAACGCACAGCCTGAAGCAGGAAACGCCAGCCTTTCTGAATTCGCAGGATCTGGCGGCATGGCAAAAGGCGGCTGCCAAGTCAGCGCCGGGCGGGCAGGTTGATGCGCTCAACTGGCTCACGCCCGAGGGCATCACTGTCAAACCGCTGTACACAGCCGCTGACATGCAGGGCTTGCCGCACACCGACACCTTGCCCGGCTTTGCGCCCTACGTGCGCGGCCCGCAGGCCACCATGTACGCCGTGCGCCCCTGGACCATCCGGCAGTACGCAGGTTTCAGCACGGCCGAAGCCTCGAACGCGTTTTATCGCCAGGCCTTGGAAGCGGGTGCCCAAGGCGTCAGCGTGGCGTTCGATTTGGCCACGCACCGTGGCTACGACAGCGACCACCCGCGCGTCACCGGTGATGTGGGCAAGGCCGGCGTGGCCATCGACAGCGTCGAAGACATGAAAATTTTATTCAACGGCATTCCGCTCGACAAAGTCAGCGTTTCCATGACGATGAATGGCGCGGTGTTGCCGGTGTTGGCCGGGTATGTGGTGGCCGCAGAAGAGCAAGGCGTGTCAATGGCGCAACTCAGCGGCACCATCCAAAACGACATCCTCAAAGAGTTCATGGTGCGCAACACCTACATCTACCCGCCCGAGCCGAGCATGCGTGCCGTGGGCGACATCATTGCGTACACGGCCCAGCACATGCCGAAGTTCAACTCCATCAGCATCAGCGGCTATCACATGCAAGAAGCCGGTGCCAATCAGGCGCTGGAGCTGGCTTTCACATTGGCCGATGGACGCGAGTACGTGAAAGCCGCACTGGCCAAGGGCCTCAGCGTGGATGATTTTGCGGGCCGCTTGAGCTTCTTCTGGGCCATTGGCATGAACTTCTATCTGGAAGTGGCCAAGCTGCGCGCAGCACGAACGCTGTGGTTCAAGATCATGAGCGAGTTCAAGCCCAGCAACCCGAAGAGCTCGATGCTGCGCACACACTGCCAGACATCCGGCTGGAGCCTGACCGAACAAGACCCGTACAACAACGTCGTGCGCACCACGGTCGAGGCCATGGCGGCGGTGTTCGGTGGCACACAAAGCTTGCACACCAACGCGCTGGACGAAGCCATTGCACTGCCCACTGAATTCAGCGCCCGCATTGCCCGCAACACCCAACTCATCATTCAAGAAGAGAGCCATATCACCGCGGTGGTCGACCCCTGGGCCGGCAGCTACATGATGGAAAAGTTGACGCAGGACATGGCCGACAAGGCCTGGTCCATCATCGAAGAAGTCAATGCGATGGGCGGCATGGTGAAGGCGGTAGACAGCGGTTGGGCCAAGCTGAAAATCGAAGCCAGCGCCGCTGAAAAACAAGCCCGAATCGACTCAGGCCGCGACGTCATCGTCGGTGTGAACAAATACAAGCTCGGCAAAGAAGACGCCATCGAGACGCGTGACATCGACAACGCCATGGTGCGCGACACGCAGGTTGCGCGTCTGCAAGCCGTGCGTGCGGCGCGCGATGGTGCGGCGGTGCAGGCCGCGCTGGATGCACTTACCGCGTGTGCCGAAAGCGGTGAACATGGCGAAAGAGCCGAAGGCAATTTGCTTGACCTCAGCATCCGCGCCATGCGCCTGCGCGCCACGGTGGGCGAGGTGAGTGATTCACTAGAGAAGGCTTGGGGCCGTCACCGCGCCGACACGCAAAAAGTCACGGGCGTGTACGCGGCTGCTTACGACAGCGCCGAAGGCTGGGACAAGCTGAAGGGTGAGATCGTCGATTTCGCCGCCGCACAGGGCCGCCGCCCGCGCGTGATGATCGCCAAGCTGGGCCAAGATGGGCACGACCGCGGCGCCAAAGTGGTGGCCAGCGCCTTTGCTGATTTGGGCTTCGACGTGGACATGGGGCCGCTGTTTCAAACCGCCGAAGAATGTGCCAGGCAGGCCATCGAAAACGACGTGCACGCCGTGGGTGTGAGCACGCTGGCAGCGGGTCATAAAACCTTGGTGCCGGCCATCATTGAGTCGCTGAAAACTCAGGGGGCGGACGACATCATCGTGTTTGTCGGCGGAGTCATTCCGCGGCAGGACTATGAGTTTTTGTACGAGTCGGGTGTGAAAGGTATTTACGGTCCGGGCACGCCGATTTGCGCCAGTGCGAAGGACGTGTTGGAGCAAATTCGACTGTCGATCGCGGCTTGATGGCAGCTTGAATTCGCCGTGACGACATGAAGCCGTTTTTTGTCTACCTGCTGCGCTGTTCGGATGGCTCGCTGTATGTAGGGCACACCGATGAGTTGGAGCAGCGCGTGGCCAAGCATCAGTTGGGCGAAATCGAGGGCTACACGCAATCGCGCCGTCCCGTGGTGATGGTGTGGTGTCAAGAAACGGCATCGCGGTTGGAGGCTTTGAGTTCAGAGCGTCAGATCAAGGGGTGGGCCAGGGCAAAGAAAGAGGCGCTGATTGCGGGGGATTGGGATGCGGTTCAGCGCCACGCTTGGGGAACGAAGAATCCGTTGCCGCGAACGCTGAGTGCAAGCGCGACACCTCACCTGGGGACTTCGATACCTCAGCCCGAACGGGGTGGGGTGCGTGAGCCGGAGCGGGAGGGGGTGCGTGAGCCCGAAGGGGACTGGGCGGGTGAGCCCGAACGGGCTCCAGTGAGTGAGCCCGAATGGGATGGAGTGAGCGTCGTCGAGCGGATTCAGGATGGTGGCACCCAGCCAAAACCCGTTCGTCCTGAGGTATTGAAGGACTTGTTCGGACAGGGCACCAAGGCTTCGAGACCTCAGCCCGAACGGGGTCCTGTGAGTAAGCCTGAGCGGGGTCTTGTGAGCAAGCCCGAACGGGGTGCTTTGAGTGAGCCGGAGCGGGTTGAAATGGGTACGCAGGTGCTGGATGTGTTGGGTGGGGACGCCCGAGTTGAAGTGGGTCGCGCCACGCCCCACCCCGTTCGTCCTGAGGTATCGAAGGACCCGCTCCTGACACCCCTGCTCGCCAGTTCGCGCCGCGCTCTGGCCAAGTCCATCACGCTGCTTGAATCCACCCGCCCCGACCACCGCATCCGCGCCGACGCTCTCCTCAACGCAGTCTTGCCGCACACCGGAAACGCCATGCGCCTGGGAATTTCAGGCGTGCCGGGCGTGGGCAAATCCACCTTTATTGAAACCCTGGGCCTGGCCCTCATCCAACGAGGCCACCGCGTGGCGGTGCTGGCCATCGACCCATCCTCCAGCGTCTCGGGCGGCTCCATCCTCGGCGATAAAACGCGCATGGAAATGTTGTCGGTGAACGAGGCCGCCTACATCCGCCCCAGCCCAGCCTCGGGAACCCTGGGTGGTGTGGCTGAAAAAACGCGCGAAGCCATGTTGGTGTGCGAAGCCGCCGGCTATGACGTGGTGATCGTCGAGACGGTCGGCGTCGGGCAGTCCGAGATCGCCGTGGCCAGCATGACCGACATGTTTGTATTGCTGCAACTGCCCAACGCCGGCGACGACCTGCAAGCCATCAAGAAAGGCGTGATGGAACTGGCCGATTTGGTGGTCATCAACAAGGCCGACATCGACAGCGCCGCCGCCACCCGCGCCGAAGCGCAAATCACCGGGGTTTTGCGCATCTTCACGCCGCACAGTGCTGCCCATTCGCATCCCGATGCAGAGGACGCGCGCTGGCACACCCAAGT
This sequence comes from Burkholderiales bacterium, assembly GCA_038241115.1. Classification (GTDB taxonomy): domain Bacteria; phylum Pseudomonadota; class Gammaproteobacteria; order Burkholderiales; family Burkholderiaceae_C; genus JANYJJ01. The sequence goes on from JBBRGA010000024.1 coordinate 19,374, forward strand.
GATGCAAATGAGCGCGCTGAAAGGCCAAGGACTCGACACCTTCCTGGCCCACGTCACACGCTTTCACGAACTGCGCAGCGCCAGCGGCGAGCTCGCCGCGCGCCGCCAGCAGCAAGCCACGGCGTGGATGTGGGACTTGGTGCATGCCCGTTTGCAGACCGAGTTTCGCGATCACCCCGCCGTCAAAAATGCCCTGCCGCAAATGCTCAGTGACGTCTCGGAGTCGCGCATCGCGCCTTCTGCTGCCGCACGGCTTTTGCTGAATCTCAAGACAACTCACTGAACCCGTTGGAGCCCGCACACCATGCACGCCATCATTGAACAACTGGAAGCCAAACGCGCCGAAGCGCGCTTGGGCGGCGGCATCAAACGCATCGAAGCGCAGCACAAAAAGGGCAAGCTCACCGCCCGCGAACGCCTGGAATTGCTGCTGGACGAAGGCACATTTGAAGAGTGGGACATGTTCGTCGAGCACCGCTGCCACGACTTCGGCATGCAAGCCACACGCCCGCCCGGTGACGGCGTGGTCATCGGCTACGGCACCATCAACGGTCGACTGGTGTTTGTGTTCAGCCAAGACTTCACCGTGTTCGGCGGTGCGCTGTCAGAAGCGCACGCCGAAAAAATCTGCAAGGTGATGGACCAGGCCATGAAGGTAGGCGCACCGGTGATCGGTTTGAACGACTCCGGCGGCGCGCGCATTCAAGAGGGCGTGGCCTCGCTCGGCGGCTACGCCGAAGTGTTCCAGCGCAACGCCATGGCCTCGGGCGTGGTGCCGCAAATCAGCATGATCATGGGGCCGTGCGCCGGTGGCGCGGTGTATTCACCGGCCATGACCGACTTCATTTTCATGGTGCGCGACAGCTCCTACATGTTCGTCACAGGGCCCGAGGTGGTCAAGACCGTGACGCATGAAGAAGTCACCGCCGAAGCCTTGGGCGGTGCCACCACGCACACCACCCTGAGCGGTGTGGCCGACCTGGCTTTTGACAACGATGTCGATGCGCTGCTGATGCTGCGCCGCCTGTACAACTACCTGCCGCTGAACAACCGCGAGAAAGCGCCCGTGCGCAAATCGAACGACCGGGCCGACCGCATTGACATGTCGCTTGACACTTTGGTGCCCGACAACGCCAACAAGCCCTACGACATCAAAGAACTGATCGTGAAAGTGGCTGACGATGGTGATTTTTTTGAGCTGCAACCCGATTACGCCAAAAACATCGTCATCGGTTTTTGCCGCATGGAAGGTCACACCGTGGGCATCGTCGCCAACCAGCCGATGGTTTTGGCCGGTTGTCTGGACATCAAGAGCAGCATCAAGGCCGCGCGCTTCGTGCGCTTTTGCGACGCCTTCAACATCCCGGTGGTGACGTTTGTCGACGTGCCCGGCTTCATGCCCGGAACCAGCCAGGAGTACGGCGGCATCATCAAACACGGCGCCAAACTGTTGTACGCCTACGCCGAATGCACCGTGCCCAAAATCACCGTCATCACGCGCAAAGCCTACGGCGGCGCGTATGACGTGATGGCCTCCAAACACTTGCGAGGCGACGTCAACTTCGCTTGGCCCAACGCTGAGATTGCGGTGATGGGTGCCAAAGGCGCGGTGGAAATCATCTTCCGAGACGAAAAGAGCGACCCGGTGAAGATCGCGGCCCGCGAAGCCGAATACAAAGCCAAGTTCGCCAACCCCTTCATCGCCAGCGCACGCGGCTTCATCGACGACGTGATTCAGCCGCATGAAACACGCAAGCGCATATGCAGGTCGTTGGTGATGCTGCGCGATAAAAAGATCGAGAACCCGTGGCGCAAGCACGGCAATATCCCCTTGTAGGTGATGTGCAATCCGCCCTTCGATACCTCAGGGTGAACACTTCCTTTTGGGCTCTGCGAGTTATGAACTCTGAGCCGCACCACCCAGCTTCGGCCCCACGCACCCCGTTCGCCCTGAGGTATCGAAGGGCCTTGCGAACACAAGCCTGCTCTTCAAGCGCCTGACTCGAAAGTCACAAGGTACTGAAGGATCTGAAGCTCGACACAGAAACAACGAGACGCCCCCCATGTTCACAAAAATACTGATCGCCAACCGCGGCGAAATCGCCTGCCGCGTCATCAAAACCGCTCGCAAGATGGGCATCAAAACGGTCGCGGTTTATTCCGATGCCGACCGTGATGCGCGCCATGTCGCGCTGGCCGATGAAGCGGTACACATCGGCGCTGCTCCGTCGCGTGAATCTTATTTGGCTATGGACAAAATCATCGACGCTTGCAAGCGCACCGGCGCACAAGCGGTGCACCCGGGCTACGGCTTCTTGAGCGAGAACGCGGCTTTCGCCAAGCGCGTCGAAGAAGAAGGCATCGTCTTCATCGGTCCGAAGCACGCCTCCATTTCTGCCATGGGCGACAAGATCGCGTCGAAAAAGTTGGCTGCTGAGGCCAAGGTCAACACCATCCCCGGCTACAACGCCGCCATTGACACGCCGGCGCAGGCGGTTGAAATTGCAAAGGGGATTGGCTACCCGGTGATGATCAAAGCGTCGGCCGGCGGCGGCGGCAAAGGCCTGCGGGTGGCGTTTGACGATGCGCAAACGTTTGAGGGTTTCACGGCCTGCCAAAACGAAGCGCGCAACAGCTTTGGTGACGACCGTGTGTTCATTGAAAAATTTGTCGAAGAGCCGCGCCACATCGAGATCCAGGTGCTCGGCGATGCGCATGGCAACTGCGTTTTCTTGCACGAACGTGAGTGCTCGATTCAACGCCGTCACCAAAAAGTAATCGAGGAAGCGCCGAGTCCCTTTTTGGACGATGCCACTCGCAAAGCCATGGGCGAGCAAGCGGTGGCGCTGGCCAAGGCGGTGAATTACCAGTCGGCCGGCACCGTGGAGTTTGTGGTGGGCAAAGACAAGAGCTTCTTCTTTCTAGAGATGAACACCCGCCTGCAAGTGGAGCATCCTGTGACCGAAGCCATCACTGGCTTGGACCTGGTGGAACTGATGATCCGTGTGGCCGCGGGCGAAGAATTGACTTTCAAGCAAGCGGACATCCAGCGCAAAGGTTGGGCGATGGAATGTCGCATCAATGCAGAAGACCCGTACCGCAACTTTCTACCCAGCACCGGGCGCTTGGTGAAGTTCACCCCGCCGCCCGAGCAAGACGGTGTGCGCGTGGACACCGGCGTCGTGGAGGGCGGTGAAATCCCGATGTACTACGACTCGATGATTGCCAAGCTGATCACCCACGGCACCGACCGCATGGACGCCATCCGAAAGATGCGCCAGGCCCTGAACGGCTTTGCGATACGCGGCATCAGCAGCAACATTCCTTTTCAGTCGGCCTTGCTGGCGCACCCGAAATTTGTGTCGGGCGACTTCAACACCGGCTTCATTGCCGAGCACTTTCCCAAAGGGTTTTCAGCGTCGTCGGTCGTCAGTCCTGAGCCTGATTTCCTGCGTGTGCTGGCCGCCGTGGCCAACCGTTTGCATCTGCATCGTGCCACCGGTATTTCAGGCCAATTGCCGGGTCATGAGTTCGAAGTTGGCGACGAGTTTGTGGTGGTCACGCGCGAAGGTTCTGAGGCGCCCGTGCATTTGCCGATGACGGTAAACCTGCACGGCAAGCGTGTAGATGTCGACGTCGGTGGCAAGCTTTACGCGATGGAACTGGACTCAGATCTGCGCGACATCGTCGTGTCAGGGCGTTGCAACGGTGAAGCTTTCGTGGCGCAGATCGAACGCACGCGCATGGGCATGAGCTACCGCGTGAGCTACAACGGCGCGCAAATTGATGCCAAGGTGCTCACACCACGTGCTGCCGAGCTGAGCCTGTTGATGCCCTTCAAAGCGCCGCCTGATTTGTCCAAGTTTTTGCTGTCACCGATGCCGGGTTTGCTGGTGGATGTCGTGGCGATGGTGGGCCAAAAAGTATTGGCCGGTGAGCGCTTGGCAGTGGTTGAGGCCATGAAGATGGAAAACATCTTGCTCGCCACGCAAGACGGCGTGGTGGCCGAGGTGGCAGCGAAAAAGGGCGACAGCCTGTCAGTGGATCAGGTCATCATTCGGTTCGAATGAGGGACGAGGCGGTTCATCCTGTGGTGCTGCAGGTTTTCGCGCAAGCCTCACGCACCCGCACCCGCACCCGCACCCGCACCCGCACACCCGTACCCGCACACCCGCACCCGCACCCGCACCCGCACCCGCACCCGCACCCCGTTCGTCCTGAGGTATCGAAGGATCTAGTGTGCTGCATCGATATAGAAAAAATCACCCATGACACCACGCCCCTTCAAAGTTTTAGGCATTCAACAAATCGCCATCGGCGGCACCGACAAAGTGCGCTTGCGCAACTTGTGGGTGGACATGCTGGGCCTTCAAGTCACCGGTAATTTCGTCAGCGAACGCGAGAACGTGGATGAAGACATTTGCGCCATCGGCAGCGGTGCGTTCAAGGTCGAAGTGGACTTGATGCAGCCCATCGACCCCGACAAAAAACCCGCAGTCCACACCACGCCTCTGAACCATGTGGGTTTGTGGATAGACGACTTGCCACGCGCTGTGGAATGGCTCACCGCCGGCGGCGTTCGCTTCGCGCCGGGCGGCATCCGAAAAGGTGCGGCGGGCTACGACATTTGCTTCCTGCACCCCAAAAGCAACGACGAATTTCCGATTGCCGGCGAGGGCGTGTTGATTGAATTGGTGCAGGCGCCGGCTGAGGTGATTGCGGCACTTTCTGCTTGACGCAAGAGGGCAGCCTTAGCCTTTAGTCATCAAACCGCTACCGGCGCTTTGATGGCCGCGTGCGGCTCATAGCCCAGCCACTCGAAATCTTCAAACTCGTAGTCAAAGATCGATGCAGGTCGGCGCTTGATGTTCAGCGACGGATAAGCGCGCGGTTCGCGTGAAAGTTGCAGCTCCACCTGCTCGGTGTGGTTGCTGTACAGATGGCAATCGCCGCCGGTCCAGATGAAGTCGCCCACTTGCAAATCACACTGCTGCGCCACCATGTGGGTGAGCAGGGCGTAACTGGCAATGTTGAAAGGAACGCCCAGAAAAATGTCGGCGCTTCGTTGGTAAAGCTGGCAACTCAGCTTGCCGTCTGCCACATAAAACTGAAAGAACGCGTGGCACGGCATCAACGCCATTTTTGACAGCTCGGCCACGTTCCAGGCGCTCACGATGATGCGGCGCGAGTCGGGGTTGGCTCGGATGGTTTTGATGACCTCGGTGATCTGGTCGATGTGCCCGCCATCGGGCGTCGGCCAGCTGCGCCATTGCACGCCGTAGACCGGACCCAAGTCGCCGTCAGGTTTGGCCCATTCATTCCAAATCGTCACGCCGCGCTCTTGCAGCCAGGTCGCGTTACCGTCGCCGCGCAGAAACCACAGCAACTCCAGCACGATGGATTTCAGGTGCACTTTTTTGGTGGTCACCAGCGGAAAGCCTTCGTTCAAATTGAAGCGCATCTGGTGGCCGAACACGCTGCGTGTGCCGGTGCCGGTGCGATCGGCCTTCAGCACACCGCTGGTGTGCACGTGGCGCATCAGGTCTTCGAACTGATGGCGTATCGGATAGGAGGTCATGCGGTGGCTGATGGAATCTGGTGGAGGCTCAAAAAGCGCCGAATAAAGTGTCCAGTGCCTCTTGAATGTCGGTTCGACCATTCGCAAGATTGCTCACCGGCTTTCGCAACAGGCTCGAGGGGACGGCGCCCAACGCGGCAGTGTCGAGCACCACGCGATCCGTTCCGATCGTGAAGCCGGGGTTGAGGTTGCGCGCTTGGGCAAGCATGAAACTTTCGCGTCGCAGTGGAATAACGACTCTTGTGGCCAAGGCGTCGATGTATTCGTTTTGCACGTCTAAGAAATACGGCGTGTGTTTGCGCTCTGAAACCGTGGGGTTGGCAAACACATCAAAGCGCGCCACCCTGCTCAGCCTGCGCGCATGAAACTGCGGTACTTGGCCAACGGCAGGCCCTCGCTCTCGATGCGGGCGTTGTAAGCGGCGATGGCGTCTTTGTTGTCTGTGTTCCAGCGCGCCCAGTACTGACGTTGGACTTCGTGGGTCAGCAAAGCGTCCACGGTCTGAGACACGTTCATGCCCATTTCACGTGCCATGTCCAGCGTGCGCGCTGTCAGACTCAGATTGGTTGCTCGTTTGACGGATTTTTCGCGTTGCAAAATGCGCTCCTCCCACAAAAACTATGCGCATGAAATGTACACGAATCGAATGCGGGCCGAAAGTGTGGGAGTCATCTGCCCAATGATCAATGCGACGCCATCCGCGTCGCATTGAAATCAAGCTGGGTCGCGCAGAAAAATCTCGACGCGTCGGTTGCGGGCGCGTCCAGATTCGCTGTTGTTGTCTGCCAGCGGCTCGCGCTCGCCGCGGCCGGCGGTTTGAATTCGGTTGGAAGCAACACCGCGCGCTGCCAAATAGTCGCGCACGCTGCGGGCACGGTCTTCTGACAGCGGGTTGTTCAGCGCGTCTGAGCCGGTGCTGTCGGTGTGACCAATGATTTCGATCCGTGCGTTGGGATCGTTTTGCAGGCTGTTGGCAAATGGGTCCAGCACGCTGCGCAATTCGGGTTTGATGGAGGCACTGTTGACGCTGAACGACACGTCGCTGGGCACATTGATCTTCAAGCGGTTGTCCGCTGTGCGGCTGACTTCCACGCCGGTACCGCGGGTGGCTTGTTGCATGGCGGTGCGGCGGTCTTCCATTCTTTTGGACCACAAATTGCCGCCTACTGCGCCCAGTGCGCCGCCGATGACCGCACCCGTTCCGGCATTGCCGCCGGTGGCCGAACTGAGGACCGCGCCTGCCAGTGCGCCGATGCCCGCGCCCTTGGCCGTGCCTTGCTGACGCTCGCTCATGTCGGCACAGGCGGTCGTCAATACCAAAGCTGCAGCCACGCTGCACACGGCGGTTAAAGAGGTTAGGCGATGCGATTTGATGTCTGAATTTGATGAAGTCATGGGGGGCTCCGGAGGTGAGGTCGACATCAAGTGTGTGCCCGCGGTGCGCGGGCCTGTGTCAGCACGTAGCGGCACCGGGTGTGGGCGTTGACCTACAAGGCGAGGCAACCCTTACTGATCGAATTGCAGCGCCGCCAGGCGCGCGTACAAGCCACCCGCCGCTGACAACTCGGTGTGTGTGCCGGTCTCGACAATCTCACCGGCCTCCATCACCACGATGCGGTCGGCGCGCTGCACGGTAGACAGGCGGTGGGCGATGACCAGCGTGGTGCGGTCTTTCATGGCGGTTTCCAGCGCGGCTTGCACCATGCGCTCGCTTTCGGCGTCCAGCGCGCTGGTGGCTTCGTCGAGCAACAGCAGCGGTGGGTTTTTCAACATGGCGCGGGCAATGCTGATGCGCTGGCGCTGACCGCCACTCAGGCGCACGCCGCGCTCGCCCAGGAAGGTGAGGTAGCCCTCGGGCAACGCGGTGATGAAGTCATGCGCAAACGCAGCCTCGGCAGCCGCCTTCACTTCGGCATCGGTGGCTTCGGGGCGCCCGTAGCGAATGTTCTCCATGGCGTTGGCCGAGAAGATCACGCTGTCTTGCGGCACGATGCCGATCAAGCCGCGCAGCGCATCCAGGCTCAGTCGCTTTACCGGAACGCCGTCCACACTGACCTCGCCCTCGCTCACGTCGTAAAAGCGCAGCAGCAACTGAAACACGGTGCTTTTGCCTGCGCCGCTCGGGCCGACCAGGGCCACGGTTTCACCGGCTTTGATGTTCAGCGTGAAGTTCGACAGTGCGGCTTGCGTGGGCCGCGACGGGTAGCGAAAACTCACATTCTTCAGGGCCAGCGTCGAGCCACGTTGGGTGCCAACGGCCGCAACAGGCAGCGACAAAGCTTGGGCGGGCGATTGAATGGGCGATTCGGTGGCCAGCAGTTCCATCAAGCGCTCGGTGGCCCCGGCGGCGCGCAGCAGGTCGCCGTAAACCTCGGCCAGCACCGCCACGCCGCTGACCAAAATGATCACGTAGACCACGGTTTGCCCCAAGTGCCCCGCGGTGATTTCGCCTTTGGCCACGGCCTGCGTGCCTTGGTACAAGCCCCACAGCAGCGCGCCAAAAGTGGCCGTGATGATGAAGCCCACCAACAGCGAGCGCAGGCGTGTGCGCGAGATGGCGGTGCCAAACGCACGCTCGGTGGATTCGACAAAACGCTGTGCTTCGCGCGCTTCCTGGTTGTAGCTTTGCACCACCGGCACCGCGTTCAACACTTCGGCTGCAATGGCGCTCGAATCGGCCACGCGGTCTTGGCTGGCGCGGCTCAGCTTGCGGATGCGCCGCCCAAAGAAAACCGCAGGCAGCACCACCAAAATCAAGATGCCCAGCACCTGCGACATCACCACCGGGTTGGTGATGATGAGCATGGTCATGGCACCGATGCCCATCACCGCGTTGCGCAGACCCATGCTCAGACTTGAGCCGACCACCGTTTGCACCAGCGTGGTGTCGGTGGTCAGGCGGCTGAGCACCTCGCCGGTTTGCGTGGTCTCAAAAAACTGCGGGCTCTGCTTGATGACGTGTGCATACACCGCGCTTCGCAGGTCCGCCGTGACGCGTTCGCCCAGCCACGTCACCGCATAAAAACGCAGCGCCGAGAACAAGCCCAAAGCCGCGCCCACGCCGAACAGCGCGAAAAAATGTTCGCGCAGCGCCATCACGCGTGTGCCGGGATCGGTGGCCACGATGCCCTGATCGATGAGTGACTTCAGCGCGATGGGAAACACCAAAGTGCTGACCGCGGCCATCACCAAAAACAGCACCGCCAGCGCGATGCGACCACGGTAAGGGCGCAGAAATGGAATCAACCCGCTCAGCGAGCGAACGTTTTTTCCGGGCTCGGGCTGGTTGGGTTTCGATGTGCGCTGACCCGTGTCGGCAGCGAGTGGCGCTGTCACTGGGACGGCGGGAGTGGAGATGGATGCAGTCATGCGGCAAGTCTAATGACCCCGGTTGCCTCAGAGCTGGATAGCGCCTGCGTAGCCCGTCATTTCCAGATAGCCACGGCCCACCTTCTGATTGTTCGCATCGAGCAGTTCGCTCAAGCCTTCCCAGTAGACCGATCCGGTGCTGCTGTTGCCGTCGAGTTCCTGGTTGTCCAGCAGCGACTGCACCTTGAAGCGGCCGGCTGGCGTGTCGACGGTCCAGGCCACCGGGTAGGCGGCTTTGCTCGACGCGCTGCGCCAGATGCGGCCGGGCGTGAAGCGCACCTCATCGGTCTTGAAAATGGTCAGGCCGCCGTCCGCGCGCCGAAAGCTGCCGCCCGCGTACAACGCGCTGCCGTCTGCGCGGCGAAGCCGGAAGGCTGTCAGCGCGCTGCCGTTGCCCAAGTTCATGCCGATCCAGTCCCAACCGACGGCTTCCACGTCGAGCACCGAGTTGCTCCATTCGTGGTCCAGCCAGGCGCGGCCCGTCACCGCGGCGGCTTTGCCGTCGCGCGTGAGCGTGCCACTGACCGCCAGTTGCGGAATGCTGTAGTAATGGCTGGCTTGTTCGGGCTTGGGGCCCTTGCGCGAGAAGCCGTTGTCACCTTGCAGCAGCAGGGCCTGCGTGGCGCTGAGGGTGAAGTCGAACGAAAATTTTGGGGTGGTGATTTTGGAACGGTAGCTTGGCGATGAACCGCTCCCATCCCGCGTGAGCGTCCAGCCTTCCAGCATCAAATTCGTGTCGTCTGTTTTGGCCCAGGCGCGGCCAAAACCGGGGCCCGCGGCCTGA
>JBBRGA010000025.1:0-28792 GCA_038241115.1 Burkholderiales bacterium
TAGCTACGGCTATGGGCCTGCAAACCCGGCAAAAACTGTCCTCGCTGGGGCCACCTTTCGCTTCGCCGCCTTCTGCCGCCCACACTCCTAGCCAGCGCTTTGGAACAAGCTGAGCTTCGCGCTCACCGCGGTTTTCGGCAAGTCGCGAAAGCATCCAGGGGTTCTTGATATTCGGCTGCGCTCACGCCCGCCAAACCGAGCACGGTGTGGAAGAGGTTGTCATGGGTGAACGCGGTGTCTTTGAGGTCGTTCAAACAGGACTTGCGCAAGGCGGCGTTGTTTGCCGTCACGGCTCCATTTGAACGGGTGGCCTCGGCTTGCCAAAAGATCATCGGAACATGCTTTTGAGCCCGCGGCGCCACCGCATAGGGCAGGCCGTGCAAGTACAAATTATTTTCGCCCAGCGATTCACCGTGATCAGACACATAGAGCATCTGCGCATCGAAGCCGCCGGCTTTGGCTTTCAGCCAGCCGATGGACGACGCCAGAACATGGTCGGTGTAAGCAATCGAGTTGTCGTAAGCATTGATCAGCGACGCTGGCTCGCACTGCTGCAAGGCACTGTTGGTGCACTCTGGCAAAAACGGCTTGCGCTGCGGCGGTGAGCGCTTGAAGTAAGCCGGGCCGTGGCTGCCCATGTGGTGCAAAACGATGACCACGCCCTGGGCCCTGCGCGCCTCGGGCAACGCTGCCATGCGGGTTTCCAAGTCGTGCAGCAACGCAGCATCCAGGCACTCACCGCCAGCGCAAAGGCCCGCCGGCAAAGGACGGTTCGTTGATGCAGGCACGGAGGCATACGCATTCGGCACGCGCTCGCACAAACCTTTGCAGCCCGATTGGTTGTCGAGCCACAGCACGGCCAAACCGGCGCGCTGCAAGACGTCCAGCAAGTTCTCGTGGTCGCGGTCGCGCGCTTCGAAGTCGCGTCTGCCGAGGTGGGAAAACATGCAGGGCAAAGACGCCGCAGTGTTGGTGCCGCAGGAAGTCACGTCGCGAAAACTCGTCACGCCCAGCGCCGCCAACTCTGGGTTGGTTGGGCGCCCGTAGCCGTTCAAGGCAAAGTGATCCGCGCGCGCCGTCTCACCAATCACCAACAGCAGAAGCGGCGGTTTTGCATCGGCAGATCTGACCACTTTGGCGTCAAGCCCGATGGATTGCGGCGGGCCTTTGGGCTTGGCGTTGGCTTGCACCGCGATAACGGCCAAGCCGAAATACGCGTTCAGCGGATTGATGAGGTAGCGCATGGAGCGGTGGTTGCGCATGGTGCTCGACAGATCGGCAAACGACGCCATCAGCAGCGCGACCATGACGACAAACAGCACCACCACGGCGAGCAGATTGCGCAGCAACTGCGAGCTGAATTTCAGCCGCTGCACCGGCATGCGCCAAAGCAAAAGGAGGGGGAAAACCGCCAGCAGCAGGACGCTGATAAGCATCGGCCAGCCCAACAAATCGCGCGTTTCCCGCACATCCGTTTGCACCACGTTGAGCATCATGGTGGGGTCTATGACCACGCCGTAGCTGCCCATGAAATGCGCGCACAGCGCAGCCGAAATAAAAAACACCGCGATCAAAAGTTTGATACTGCGCGACCAGGCGAACAAGGCCAGCAAAATCAAGGTGGCACAAGCGATGACCGCGCCGAATGCGAGCATGAAAAGCACACCGCGCACAGAGGCCATCTCTGGCAAGGCGGCCATGGCGCGCCACAGCGGCCAATTGCAAACGCTGGCTGTCCACAGCGACGCCAGCGCCGCCAGCGTCAGCGGGTTCCATTCAGGGCGTATTTTTGAGCGGTTGAAACTGCTGAGGTTGGTGGCAGACGAAGACGGCTTGAGCATGGGTTGAATTGTCGATCAGGCGGTGTTGCATGACGGGCCGCGCACGTGAAAACGGCAGCCCGCGAGGCTGCCGATCAGGTGTTCGCTTGCTATGCAAGCGTGAATTATTTGAACAGTCCCTTGACCCGGTCCGACCAGGTTTTTGAATTCGGTGAATGCTTCTCGCCGCCTTTGCGGAAAGATTCGTCCACCTCCTTCAACAACTTGCGCTGGTGCTCGGTGAGCTTCACGGGCGTCTCCACACTCACGTGGCAATAAAGGTCGCCGGGGTAACTTGAGCGAACGCCTTTGATGCCCTTGCCGCGCAAGCGAAACGTCTTGCCGTGCTGCGTGCCTTCAGGCAAATCAATTTCTGCCTGCCCGCCCAAGGTGGGCACCTCGATGCCGCCGCCCAATGCCGCAGTGGTCATCAACACCGGCACGGTGCAGTGGAGATCGTCGCCGTCACGCTCGAAGATGTCGTGTTGCTTGATGCGGATTTCGATGTACAGGTCACCACTGGGGCCGCCGTTGGTTCCGGGTTCACCGTTGCCTGCCGAGCGGATGCGCATGCCTTCATTGATGCCTGCCGGAATTTTCACTTCCAGGGTTTTGTTCTTTTTGATCTTGCCTTGCCCGGAGCACGTGGTGCAGGGCTCGGGAATGATCTTGCCTGTGCCGCTGCAGTGCGGGCAGGCCTGTTGAATGCTGAAGAAACCTTGGCGCATGTGGACGGTGCCCGCACCATTGCAAGTGCCGCAACTCTTGGCCGAAGTGCCCACTTTCGCGCCTGAACCTTTGCAGGTTTCGCAGGTTTCCCAACTCGGTATCCGGATTTGCGTGTCTTTGCCCGCAGAGGCTTCTTCGAGTGTGATTTCAACCGCGTAGCTCAAGTCGCTGCCGCGGTAGATCTGCTGTCCGCCGCCGCGACGCTGCGCGCCGCCACCGCCGAAGATGTCGCCAAAAATATCGCCAAAAGCTTCGGCGAAACCGCCCTCGGCACCGCCGCGTCCGGCCATGTTGGGATCGACGCCGGCGTGGCCGTGCTGGTCGTAGGCCGCACGCTTGTTGCCATCAGACAGCATCTCGTAGGCTTCTTTGCTTTCCTTGAACATCTCCTCCGACTTCTTGGCGCCTTCGCCCTGATTGCGGTCAGGGTGATGTTTCATCGCCAGTTTTCGGTAGGCTTTTTTGATGTCCTCTTCGGTGGCATTTTTTGGCACACCCAGCACATCGTAGTAGTCACGCTTGGCCATCAACTCACCTGCCTATCGAAATTACAAAACGCTTGAAACGGCATCGCCGCGTTGAGGTGCAAACGCTGTTTGCATGGCTCGAACGCGGCGACAGTGAAGGAAGCAGCAGGCGCTTTTTCAGCGCTGCTTTGCCCTGAGGCCTGCTGCTTTCCGCTTCACTTACTTCTTGTCTTTGACTTCCTTGAACTCCGCGTCAACGACGTTGTCGTCATTGGCTTTGGCGCCCTTAGAGGAGTCGCCTGCAGGTGACTCACCAGTCGCACCTTCGGCCGCAGCACCTGCCGCCGCTTGCGCTGCTTGCGTTTCCGCGTAGACCTTTTCGCCGAGCTTCTGACTCGCCGTCATCAGGGCTTCCGTCTTGGCTTCGATGTCGGCTTTGTCTTCGCCCTTGACTGACTCTTCCGAGTCTTTCAGCGCGGACTCGATCTTTTCCTTGTCGGCCGCATCGAGCTTGTCGCCATGCTCGGTCATGCTTTTCTTGACGCTGTGCACCATGGCGTCAGCCGAATTGCGAGCCTGAATCAGATCGAGCTTTTTCTTGTCTTCGGCGGCGTTCAGTTCAGCGTCTTTCACCATCGCCTGAATTTCGGCTTCGCTCAAGCCTGAGTTCGCTTTGATGGTGATTTTGTTTTCCTTGCCTGTGCCTTTGTCCTTCGCGCCCACATGCAGGATGCCGTTGGCATCGATGTCAAAACTTACCTCAACCTGCGGCGTGCCGCGCGGTGCTGGTGGAATGCCTTCAAGGTTGAATTCGCCAAGGCTCTTGTTGCCCGAAGCCATCTCACGCTCACCTTGGTAGACCTTGATCGTCACAGCAGGTTGGTTGTCGTCGGCTGTAGAAAACGTCTGTGAGAACTTGGTCGGAATGGTCGTGTTCTTCTTGATCATCTTAGTCATCACGCCGCCCAAGGTCTCAATGCCCAAACTCAAAGGCGTCACGTCCAGCAGCAGCACGTCAGTGCGGTCGCCGGCCAGAACTTGGCCTTGAATTGCGGCACCGACAGCGACGGCCTCGTCGGGGTTGACATCCTTGCGTGGTTCTTTGCCGAAGAACTCTTTGACCTTCTCCTGCACCTTCGGCATGCGGCTCATGCCGCCCACCAAGATCACATCGTCAATCGCTCTCACAGCAACGCCGGCGTCTTTGATGGCGGTGCGGCACGGCGCAATGGTGCGCTCAATCAGGTCGTCTACCAACGCTTCCAACTTCGCGCGGCTGAGTTTGATGTTGAGGTGTTTCGGGCCCGATGCATCGGCCGTCACGTAGGGCAAGTTGATGTCGGTTTGCGAGCTGCTTGACAGCTCGATCTTTGCTTTTTCGGCGGCCTCTTTCAGACGCTGCAGGGCGAGCACGTCTTTGCCCAAATCAACGCCTTGGTCTTTCTTGAACTCGGCAATGATGTATTCGATGACGCGCTGGTCGAAGTCTTCACCGCCCAGGAAGGTGTCGCCGTTGGTGGCCAACACCTCAAATTGCTTTTCACCGTCAACGTCGGCGATCTCGATGATGGACACGTCAAACGTGCCGCCGCCGAGGTCGTACACCGCGATCTTGCGGTCGCCTTTTTCGTTCTTGTCCAAACCAAAGGCCAGTGCGGCGGCCGTGGGCTCGTTGATGATGCGTTTCACGTCCAAGCCTGCAATGCGGCCGGCGTCTTTAGTGGCTTGACGCTGTGCGTCATTGAAATAAGCCGGGACCGTGATGACGGCGTCGGTGACTTCCTCACCGAGATAGTCTTCCGCAGTTTTCTTCATCTTGCGCAAAATTTCGGCGCTGACCTGTTGCGGTGCGAGCTTTTTGCCACGCACTTCGACCCACGCGTCGCCGTTGTCGGCGGCGGCAATTTTGAAGGGCATCAGGTCGATGTCTTTTTGAACTTCCTTTTCCGAGAACTTGCGCCCAATGAGCCGTTTCACGGCGTACAGCGTGTTCTTCGGGTTGGTCACGGCTTGGCGTTTGGCCGAGGCCCCGACCAAAATTTCGTCGTTGTCCTGGTACGCAATGATCGACGGCGTGGTGCGCGCACCTTCACTGTTTTCGATCACTTTGGTGGTGTTGCCTTCCATGATGGCCACGCACGAATTGGTCGTGCCGAGGTCAATGCCGATAATTCTTCCCATGTCGATGCTCCTGAAAAATTTGTGTCCACCGAAGTTGACGATGTGTGGAACTTGCGGACGGTTGTGGCTATTTCAAGCCAAGCTGAAGGGTGCGTGTTTGCCGCTAAGCGTGCTCAATTAGGGGCAGACACGGTGACCAACGCCGGCCGCAACACCCTGTCGGAAATCAAGTAGCCTTTTTGCAGCACCGCCACCACGGTGTTTGCGCCTTGGGTCGAATCGACTGCAGCAGGCACCACGCTGATAGCTTGATGCTGGTGCGGATCAAACTTCGTTCCCGCGACCGGATTGATTTCGAAAACTTTGTTGCGCTCGAGCGCCGCGGACAGTTGGCGCAGGGTGGCGTGCACACCCTCCAGCATTTGCTCCGGCGAAGCGTCGGTGATGGAAATCGCGGCTTCCAAGCTGTCCTTCACAGGCAACAGGCTGTCGGCAAAAGCTTCGACCGCGAACTTGCGTGCTTTGGAGATGTCTTCCTCGGCGCGACGCCGCGTATTTTCGGCTGCAGCCTTGGCGCGCATGTACGCGTCAGCCATCTCAGCGTGCTTGGCTTCGAGCTCGACCAATCGGGATTCAGCGGAGAGCTCGCTGACGTTTGTGTCCGGATGACCTTCGGCACCGGGCGGTGCGCCATCAGATGAGTTTTGTGCGTTGTCAGAGTGGTTCATAGAAAAAAATCCTGCGATCCCTTGGAGGTGGGTGTCATGTCCACGCTTTCAAGAAGGATTTGGAACTTTCTTCGGCACCCAGCCGTGCTTTTTCACAAGGAACTGAATTTCTCAGTTCTATGCGCGCTTTCAGCCTGATTTTTTCAAATCTTTGACGGCCTTCAAAACCTCTTCCACGTGCCCCGCCACTTTCAGGCCGCGCCATTCCGAGCGCAAAACACCGTGGGTATCAATCAAGAAGGTGCTGCGCTCGATACCCTTGACCTTCTTGCCGTACATGATTTTGTTCTTCACTACGCCGAACATGTGGCAAAGCTTCTCTTCAGTGTCGGCAATCAGCTCGAATGGCAGTTCCAGGGCGGCCTTGAATTTCTCGTGCGACGCCATGTTGTCGCGCGAAACCCCAAACACCACGGCGCCCGCTTTGACAAAATCTTTGTGGTGATCACGAAAAGTCATGCTCTCAGTGGTGCAGCCGGGCGTGTTGTCCTTCGGGTAAAAGTACAGCACAACAATTTGACCCACGTACGCGAGCGGCGCGAACTTCACTCCGCCGGTTGCGAGCGCTTCAAATTCCGGCAGGGCTTTGTTCAGAGCTGGCGTCATGGATGGTTAGGGTCCGCTTTTGATCCGCTGGTGCGTCGGTTCGCCCCGTCGCGGGCGTAGCCCTCGATTATAGGGCTTTTGTCACACTGCTCGACGGTGCCAACGCTAAGGCTTCGCAGGCGGTGACGCTTCAAAAATGAGTGCGGCAACCACTGCTCGGCTTTCAGCGAGCAGCACGTTATAGGTGCGACAAGCTGCCGCGCTGTCCATGGTTTCAATGCCGATCCGCGCGTCAAAAAGAGGCTTCAGCAAGGCTGGTTTGACAAAGCGCAAGCGCGCGCCGCTGCCAAAAATCACCAGCTCAGGTTTGAGCTTGGCCAAGGCCTCGAAGTGCTCCACCTTCAGCGCATCAAAGTCAGTCACATCCCACCTCGAGACCTCGCCTGACCAAGGCACCACCACGCTTTGCGTGTGCTCCACGCCATTGACGGCCACGCCGTCAGGGCCGTGACGTGAGATGGCATTGCTGCCTTCCATTCGCTCTGCTTGCAGCTTCAAAATTGCTCTCTTTCGACGAATGACGTGATGTTAAATTCTAAGGTTTCGGTGCAGCATTCCCTGAACCGTTTGCTCAATCATCGCGGCCCGCGGGAGACATCATTGAAGCCCATCGTCAAGTCGAATAAATTGGCCAACGTCGCCTATGACATTCGCGGTCCGGTGCTCGACAAAGCACGGCAAATGGAAGAAGAAGGCCACAAGATCATTCGGCTGAACATTGGCAACATCGCTGCGTTCGGTCTGGAGCCACCTGACGAAATCGTGCAGGACATGCTGCGCAACATTCCGCATGCCGCTGGCTACACCGACAGCAAAGGCTTGTTCGCGCCGCGCAAGGCTGTTGTGCATTCCACCCAGGAACAAGGCGTGCGCGGTGTGACCCTGGAAGATGTGTATTTAGGCAACGGAGCTTCCGAACTCATCGCCATGAGCATGAACGCGTTGCTCGACGACGGCGACGAAATGCTGATCCCGTCTCCGGACTATCCGCTGTACACCGCAGTGGTCGGTTTATCAGGCGGAAAGCCAGTTCACTACGTCTGCGACGAAGAAGCCGGATGGATGCCCGACATCGACGACATCAAAAGCAAAATCACGCCGCGCACGCGCGGCATCGTGGTTATCAATCCCAACAACCCGACCGGAGCTTTGTATTCGACGGAAGTTCTGCTGGAGATCATTGAAGTCGCGCGGCAAAACGAACTGATCATCTTCGCCGACGAGATCTACAGCAAAACCTTGTACGACGGCAACGTTCACACCAGCATGGCCTCGCTGGCCGATGACGTGATGTTCGTCACCTACAACGGCTTGTCTAAAAACTACCGCTCCTGCGGTTATCGCGCGGGCTGGATGGTGGTGTCTGGCGAAAAGCGCCATGCGCGCGACTACATCGACGGTCTGAACATGCTGGCCTCGCTTCGCCTGTGTGCGAACACGCCGGGACAGCTGGCGATTCAAACTGCTTTGGGCGGCTACCAAAGCATCAAGGACCTGGTGGCGCCCACCGGTCG
Source organism: Burkholderiales bacterium (assembly GCA_038241115.1). Classification (GTDB taxonomy): domain Bacteria; phylum Pseudomonadota; class Gammaproteobacteria; order Burkholderiales; family Burkholderiaceae_C; genus JANYJJ01. Next base: position 7,986 of record JBBRGA010000025.1, read on the forward strand.
GTTGGGTCGACAGCGCGACTTGGCGTATCGGTTGCTGAGCGAAATTCCTGGCGTGAGTGTGGTCAAGCCGAAGGCCGCGTTGTACATGTTCCCCAAGCTCGACGCCAAGATTTACCCCATCAAGGACGACCAACAATTTGCATACGAATTGCTGGCCGAAGAGAAGGTGCTGATCGTGCAAGGCACTGGCTTCAATTGGAGCGCGCCTGACCACTTCCGAGTTGTTTTCTTGCCCAACTCGGATGACTTGACTGATGCGATTGGCCGCATTGCGCGCTTTCTTGGCAACTACGCCAGACGTCATGCGCACTGAATGAAATGTTGAAGCTAGATATTGAAATTTGATCCTGAAATGACACTGAGCTAAAGATTGAACATGAAAGCCATCCAAGTAGGCCTGATGGGCATCGGCACCGTAGGCAGCGGCACCTTCAACGTGTTGCGGCGCAACCAGGAAGAAATTCAACGCAGGGCAGGGCGAGGCATTGCCATCACCATGGTGGCCGACCTTGACACCGCGCGGGCCAAGGCGGTGGTCGGCGACGCGGCGCGCGTGGTCAGCGATGCGCGCGAAATCATCGCCAACCCCGACATCGACATCGTCATCGAGTTGATAGGCGGCTACGGCATCGCCAAGTCACTGGTAATGGAAGCTATCGCGGCTGGCAAGCACGTGGTCACTGCCAACAAGGCGTTGCTGGCAGTTCACGGCACCGAGATTTTTGCCGCAGCCCGTGAAAAGGGCGTGGTCGTTGCGTTTGAGGCGGCAGTGGCTGGTGGTATTCCGATCATCAAAGCATTGCGCGAAGGACTCACCGCAAATCGAATTGAATGGATCGCCGGCATCGTCAACGGCACCACCAATTTCATCTTGTCCGAGATGCGCGACAAAGGCCTCGACTTCGACGCCGTGCTCAAGCAAGCGCAGGCCCTGGGCTACGCCGAAACCGATCCGACATTCGACATACAAGGCGTAGACGCAGCCCACAAAACCACGCTGATGAGTGCCATCGCTTTCGGCATTCCGGTGCAGTTCGAGCGCGCCTATGTGGAGGGCATTACACGCCTGCAAGCCGTCGACATCACCTACGCCGAACAGTTGGGTTATCGCATCAAATTGCTGGGCATCACCAAGCGGCGCATGAACGTTGCGGGCGCGGTGATGGGCATCGAACTGCGCGTGCATCCCACCTTGATACCGATGAAGCGCTTGATCGCCAACGTCGAGGGCGCGATGAACGCCGTGATGGTGCACGGCGACGCGGTTGGCACCACTTTGTATTACGGCAAAGGCGCAGGTTCGGAACCGACTGCGTCGGCCGTGATTGCCGACCTGGTCGACATCACCCGGCTGCAAACCGCGCTTCCGAACCAGCGCGTGCCACATCTCGCATTCCAGCCCGATGAGCTTGCCGCCACACCGATCTTGCCGATGGAGCAAGTCGTCAGCAGCTACTACTTGCGCTTGCAGGTGGCAGACCAAACGGGTGTGCTGGCACGAATCACCGCCATATTGGCCGGGCATGACATTTCGATTGACGCTTTGCTGCAACGCGAATCTGCCGAAGGCGAATCGCAGACCGACGTGATCATCCTGACTCACGACACGGTCGAAGGCCAGCTGAATCTGGCCGTCGCACAGATGCAAGCTTTGCCCACCGTGCTGGCACCCATCGTGCGGTTGCGCAAGGAAGAGCTGAGCTGATGAAATACATCAGCACCCGGGGCGACAAAACCGAGCGCACTTTTTGCGAAATTTTGCTTGAAGGCCTGGCGCCCGACGGAGGTTTGTACCTGCCTGTGCGTTACCCGCAAATTGACGCAGCCACGCTGAATTCGTGGCGTGGTTTGAAGTACCACGAGCTGGCATTTGAAATTTTGTCGCTTTATATCGACGACATTCCCGCCGCTGACTTGCGCTCCCTGGTGTCCGAGACGTACACCCCCGAGGTCTTTGGTTCTGTGGAGATCACGCCGCTCAAAGCGTTGGAGCCGGGCTTGTTTTTGCAAGGTCTGTCTAACGGCCCGACGCTGGCGTTCAAAGACATGGCCATGCAGCTGCTGGGCAATTTGTTTGAGTACGAATTGAAGCGCCGCGACCAGACTTTAAACATCCTTGGCGCTACTTCGGGTGACACCGGCAGTGCGGCTGAGTACGCGATGCGCGGCAAGCAAGGCGTGAAGGTTTTCATGCTGTCGCCGCTAGGCCGGATGAGCCCGTTTCAGCAAGCCCAAATGTTCAGCCTGCAAGACACGAACATTCACAACATTGCGGTTGAAGGCGTGTTTGACGATTGCCAAGACATTGTCAAAGCGGTGTCGAATGATTTGCCTTTCAAGCGCGCGCATCGCATCGGCACCGTCAATTCAATCAACTGGGCGCGGCTCTTGGCACAGGTGGTTTATTACTTTGCGGGTTACCTGCTAGCCAGCAAAGCCTTTACCGAAGCCTTTGGAAAAGCGGAGTTGAAGCAAGTCAGCTTCGCCGTGCCTTCAGGCAACTTCGGCAACATTTGCGCCGGCCATGTGGCGCGCATGATGGGCTTGCCCATTGCGCAACTCGTGTTGGCCACTAACGAAAACAACGTGCTCGATGAGTTTTTCCGCACCGGGACTTACCGCGTTCGCGGCAGTGCCGAGACGCACGAAACTTCCAGTCCGTCGATGGACATTTCAAAGGCATCTAACTTCGAGCGGTTTGTGTTCGACCTGCTCGGCCGAAACGGCGAACGCACGCGTCAGTTGTTCAAAACGGAAGTCGAGCAACGCGGCTCGTTCAGCATCAGCGCCGATGAATTTGCACGCTTGAAGGACTACGGTTTCGTCTCGGGTACCAGCACCCATGCTGACCGCCTGGGCACCATCCGCACGACTTATGAGCGCTTCGGCGTCATCGTCGACACGCACACCGCCGATGGTCTGAAAGTGGCGCGTCAACAGGTTCAGCCCGGTGTGCCCATGATCGTTCTGGAAACTGCGCTGCCAGCCAAATTTGCTGAAACCATCGTTGAGGCGTTGGGTGTGCAACCGCCGCGACCTGCGGGCATGGAACACATCGAAGACTTGCCCAAGCGCTTTACCGTCATGCCCATCAGCGTGGACGATGTGAAGGCCTACGTGACGGCGCATGCTTGAAATCCGGTCCCGTACACAGGGTGGCGCATGAATGTCATCGGCTTCAGCGGCTACTCGGGATCGGGCAAAACCACGCTGGTTGAGAGCTTGATCGGCGTGCTTGTGGAAGCGGGCCAGCGTGTGTCGGTGGTCAAGCACGCTCATCACGACTTCGACATCGACCACGAAGGCAAAGACTCTTACAGGCACCGCCAAGCCGGCGCGTTTGAAGTAGTAATCGCGTCGAACCGGCGATTGGCCAAGATCCGCGAATTCGAGTCTGAGGCCGATCCCACGGTGCACCAGTTGCTGGCCGAGTTGAGCGATTGCGATTGGGCCCTGGTTGAGGGCTACAAACACGCCGCCCTGCTCAAAATTGAGGTTTGGCGTGCGGCCACTGGCAAGCCGGTGCAATATCCGCACGATGCGTTTGTGGTGGCCATCTGTACCGACGCAGCGAGCGAACTGCCCGAGCCGACCGACCTGCCACGGCTCGACCTGAACAACGCCGCCAGCGTGGCGGATTTTTTACTCAGCAACCCGGGGCGCTATGAGTACCAACACCGGCCGACTTGACTCGCGTCCACCGATGCTCACGTTAGAGGAGGCCCTGACCAAGTTGCTGGGCGCTGTGCAGTCGTTTCCCGCGGCCCAAGCACAAACGGTGTCCACATTCGATGCCCTGGGGCGCGTATTGGCCGAAGACGTGCATTCGCTCATCGATGTGCCACCTGCCGACAACACGTCGATGGACGGCTATGCGATGCGGGCTTCAGATGTGCCGGCAGCGGGCACCGTGTTGCCGGTCAGCCAGCGGATTCCGGCCGGGGTCGTGGGCCAAGCGCTGCTAGCGGGTACGGCGGCCCGTATCTTTACCGGCGCGCAAGTTCCCGCCGGAGCCGACGCGGTGGTGATGCAAGAGCAATGCGAATCTGTCGACGGTGCGGTTCGCGTCAATGCGGTTCCCGCGGCAGGCCAATGGGTGCGCCGCCGCGCCGAGGATGTCGCTGCAGGCGCGGTGGTCCTCAAGCGCGGCACGCGGCTCACGCCGCAAGCACTCGGCATGGCAGCGTCTGTGGGTGCCGCCACGCTTCAGGTGGCGCGACGCCCGCGCGTGGCGCTGTTTTCCACCGGCGACGAATTGGCCATGCCCGGAGAGGTGCTCAAGCCCGGTGCCATCTACAACTCCAACCGCTACACGCTGCGAGCGCTGATTCAGGCGCTGGGTTGCGAGTGCACCGACCTCGGCATCGTCGCCGACCGCCTGGATGCCACGCGGGCCGCACTGCGCACAGCTGCCACCGAGCACGATTTGGTGCTCACCTGCGGCGGCGTGTCGGTGGGTGAAGAAGACCACTTGAAGCCAGCCGTCGAAGCCGAGGGCCGCATCGACATGTGGCAAATCGCCATCAAGCCGGGAAAGCCCTTGGCGTTTGGCGAGGTGTTCCGCACTGACACATCCAGCGCTTGGTTCATCGGCTTGCCGGGCAATCCGGTGTCGGCTTTCGTCACGTTTTTGTTGGCCGTACGGCCGGTTTTACTGCACCTTCAAGGCGCACCCGCGAGGGCGCCAGTGGCCATGAGCTTGCGCGCCGATTTCGATTGGCCGCAACCTGACAAGCGCCGCGAATTTTTGCGGGCACGTCGCAACGACAGCGGTGGGCTGGATCTGTTTCCTAACCAAAGCTCGGGCGTGTTGACCTCCACCGTCTGGGGCGACGGCTTGGTGGACAACCCGTCGAAAACAGTCATCAGACAAGGCGACACCGTGCAGTTTTTGAGCCTGACAGAGCTGCTGGCATGAAGGTGAACATTCGCTACTTCGCGTCCATACGCGAAGCACTGGGTTCCAGTGAACAACTCGACATTGCCGCGGGTACCACGCTGGGCGCACTGCGCGATCAGCTGATTGCCAGCAGCGCGGCGCACGCCCTCGCATTGGCGCGCGGCCGTTCGCTGCGCTGTGCGATCAGCCAAACCATGTGCACCGAGGAGGCGTTGATTCCCGAAGGCGCCGAGGTCGCATTTTTTCCGCCGGTCACCGGTGGCTGACGAAATGATTGCGCGCGTCCAAATTCAAACGCAAGACTTTGATTTGTCGAGCGAGGTGGCCGCACTTCGATCGATGAATGCGGCCGTGGGCGCCGTGGCCAGCTTCATCGGTACCGTACGTGATCGCAACGACGGCTTGGGGGTCAGCGCGATGGAGTTGGAGCATTACCCCGGCATGACAGAGCGCGCCATTGAAGCCATGATCGATGAGGCGCATCGCCGCTTTGACATCTGCGGCGCCAGAGTGATCCACCGCGTCGGGCCGCTGTTGCCGCTCGACCAAATCGTGCTTGTGGCGGTGAGCTCAATGCACCGCGGCACTGCCTTCCAAGCTTGCGAATTCATCATGGATTACTTGAAAACTCAAGCGCCTTTCTGGAAGAAAGAACAAACACCGCAAGGTGCGCGCTGGGTCGATGCACGGGTCAGTGACGACGCTGCCGCGGCGCGCTGGGGCTTGACCCAGATCAATACTGCGGGCTGAATCGTCACCCAAGATGCAAAGCTTCCCGTGGCTGCAAGTGTTGGCCGTCGCTGCCGGCGCGGCGATAGGAGCCGTGCTACGTTGGTTTGCGGGTTTGTGGTTGAACGGTCAGTGGGCTGGATTTGCGTTAGGCACCTTGGCGGTGAACTGTGTGGGTGGTCTGCTGATCGGCGTGTCACTGGTTTGGTTTCAGCGCGTGCCCCATGAGATGTTGCGGCTTCTGTTGGTCACGGGGTTTCTGGGTGGCTTGACCACGTTTTCGGCGTTCTCTGCCGAGTCACTGAGCTTGCTGCAAAAGGGCAGTCTCGCGATGGCGGCAGCGCACACATTGGCTCACGTGATTGGCGCTTTGGCGTTTACTGCGGTGGGTTTCAAGCTGGGTCGGCTGCTGTTGTCTTGACCTCAAAGCCACTTGTCGACGCGCGCTTGAATTTGGTTCGGCCAGCCGCAAATGTTCAGCATTCGAAGGAGATCTCATGCGACTCGACAAGCTCACCACCCAATTTCAAAACGCGCTGTCCGACGCCCAAAGTCTGGCCGTGGCGCGCGACAACCCTTACATCGAGCCGCTGCACGTGGTCAGCGCCATGCTGGCGCAAGACGACGGCCCGAAAGCCTTGCTGGCACGGGCTGGCGTGAACACCACCAGACTGCAAACGGCACTCGACACCGACATTGCCAAGCTGCCCCAGGTGCAAGGCACCGACGGCCCTCAAGTTCAAGCCAGTCGCGACCTGAACAGCCTGCTGCAAGCCACTGAAAAAGAAGCCAGCAAGCGCGGCGATGCCTTTATTGCCAGCGAGATATTTTTGTTGGCCGTGGCCGACAGCAAAACCTCGATCGGCGTCTTGGCCAAAGAACACGGACTGACCCGCAAGGCGCTCGATACCGCCATTGAAGCCGTTCGCGGCGGCAACAAAGTGGACAACGTCGACGCCGAAGGCCAGCGTGAAGCCCTGAAGAAATACACGATTGATTTGACCGAACGCGCGCGCCTGGGCAAGCTCGATCCGGTGATCGGCCGCGACGACGAAATTCGCCGTGCCATTCAAGTGCTGCAACGCCGCACTAAAAACAATCCTGTGCTGATTGGTGAACCCGGCGTTGGCAAGACTGCCATAGTTGAAGGCTTGGCGCAGCGCATCGTCGCCGGTGAGGTGCCGGAGTCGTTGAAGAACAAGCGCGTTCTGGTGCTCGACATGGCGCTGCTTTTGGCGGGTGCCAAGTTTCGTGGCGACTTTGAAGAGCGCTTGAAATCTGTGCTCAAAGAAGTGGCGCAGGACGAAGGGCAGACGATAGTTTTCATTGATGAAATTCACACCATGGTGGGCGCGGGCAAAGCCGAAGGCGCCATCGATGCGGGCAACATGCTGAAGCCCGCCTTGGCGCGCGGCGAGTTGCACTGCATAGGCGCCACCACACTGGCCGAATACCGCAAATACGTTGAAAAAGACGCCGCGCTCGAGCGCCGGTTCCAGAAGATTTTGGTTGGCGAGCCCAGCGTGGAGGCCACCATCGCCATCCTGCGTGGCTTGCAGGAAAAATACGAGGTTCACCACGGCGTGGAAATCACCGACCCGGCCATCGTGGCCGCGGCCGAGTTGAGCCACCGCTACATCACCGATCGCTTCTTGCCCGACAAGGCCATCGACCTGATCGACGAAGCCGCGGCCAAAGTCAAGATAGAACTCGACTCGAAACCCGAGGCCATGGACAAGCTCGACCGGCGCTTGATTCAGCTTCAAATCGAGCGTGAGGCGGTGCGCCGTGAGAAAGACGAAGGCTCCAGAAAGCGCTTTGGCTTGATTGAAGAAGAGATCTTGAAGCTGCAGCGTGAATCGGCCGACCTGGATGAGATCTGGAAGGCCGAAAAGGCCGCCGCCCAAGGCTCGGCATTGGTCAAGGAAGAAATTGACCGAGTACGTTTCCAGATTGATGAGTTCACTCGCAACGCGGAATACGACAAAGTGGCCGAGTTGCAGTACGGCAAGCTGCCCGACCTCGAGAAAAAACTGCAAGCCGCGCAGGCCAAAGAGCTGAGCAAAACCAAGCACAAGGGCAGCGCTCCGCAGCTTTTGCGTACAACGGTGGGCGTCGAAGAAATTGCCGAGGTTGTCGCGCGTGCCACCGGCATCCCAGTGTCCAAGTTGATGCAAGGCGAGCGCGAAAAGCTGTTGCAGATGGAGGCCAAATTGCATGAGCGTGTGGTCGGCCAAGACGAGGCCATCACGGCCGTGGCCAACGCCATACGCCGTTCACGATCGGGCTTGAGCGACCCCAATCGGCCCACCGGTTCTTTCTTGTTTCTAGGTCCCACCGGCGTGGGCAAAACCGAGCTGTGCAAGGCGCTGGCCGGGTTTTTGTTTGACAGCCAGGACCACATGATTCGCATCGACATGAGCGAATACATGGAAAAGCACTCGGTCAGCCGTTTGATCGGCGCGCCGCCTGGCTATGTGGGTTACGACGAAGGCGGCTTTTTGACCGAGGCGGTGCGCCGCAAACCTTACAGCGTGCTGCTGCTGGACGAAGTGGAAAAGGCGCATCCGGATGTTTTTGGTGTGCTGCTGCAGGTGCTGGACGACGGCCGTCTGACCGACGGCCAAGGCCGCACGGTGGACTTCAAAAACACCGTCATCGTCATGACCAGCAACCTGGGCTCACACCAGATCATGCAGATGGCGGGGCAAAGCGATGCGCTGATTTTCGACGCCGTCTGGGCTGAGGTGAAACAGCACTTCCGGCCTGAGTTTTTGAACCGCATCGACGAGACCGTGGTGTTCCATGCGCTGGATGCCAAGAACATCGAGAGCATCGCCAAAATTCAACTGAAGGTTTTGGAAGCGCGGCTGGAAAAGATGGACATGAAGCTCGACGTGTCGGCAAAGGCCATCAAGGAATTGGCGAAGGCCGGATTCGACCCCGCCTTTGGCGCACGACCCTTGAAGCGCGCCATCCAGCAGCGCATCGAGAACCCGGTGGCCAAGCTGATATTGGAAGGTCGCTTCGGGCCGAAAGATGTGATTCCGGTGGATGTGGAAGACGGTGATTTTTCCTTCGAACGCGTGGTGCATTGAGTTCAGGGCCGCGCGCGCTTGAGATTCACGCCGGGCCGCGCGCGCTGGCTCTGCTGCGCGAACGCGCACTCCAAGCCAGCGACGTTCGCGCCGTGTCTGCGGCCGCCGGTGGCCCCAAAGGCTTGGTGCTCAATCACATCGACCAATTTTTGTTTGGCCACTGGCTGAAGCAAAGCCCGCACGTCTTGCATTTGCTGGGTGCGTCGATAGGCGCGTGGCGCATGGCGGCTGGATGCACAGACGATCCGGTGCAGAGTTTTGCAGAGCTGGCCAAGGGCTATATCGCGCAGGACTATCCGCATTCACCGGGCAAGGCTCCCAAAGCTGCGGACGTGAGCAAGCATTTTGGCGAGTCATTGGCGGCAGCATTTGCAGGGCAGCAGCAAGCGGTGCTCAGTCACCCGCGACTGCGGCTTCATGTGTTCACCAGCCGGGGCCGTCATGTGCTGCGTCGCCAAGGCAAGCTGCGCACGCCGCTGGGCTATGCGGGCGCATTTGCCGCCAATGTCCTGCACCGCAAGGCTTTGGGTGGATGGTTGGAGCGCGTGGTTTTTTCTGACCCGCGCGACGCGCTGCCGGTGCCGTTGACTGACTTTCGCAGCCACACCGCCGCGTTGAACTCAGCCAATTTGCTGCCCAGCATCCAGGCCAGCTGCGCCATCCCGTTTTGGCTGGACGCGGTGCACGACATTCCCAATGCGCCGCGCGGTGCCTATTGGGACGGCGGCATCACCGATTACCACTTGCACCTGAACTACGCTGCCATGGCACAAGGCGTGGTGCTGTACCCGCACTTCCAGAGCAGTGTGATCCCGGGTTGGTTGGACAAGGGTTTAAAGCGCCGCCATGTGGCCACACCCGCGCTGGACAACGTGGTGCTGCTGTCGCCCAAGCCTGAGTGGATCGCAACATTGCCCAATGGCAAGCTGCCTGACCGCAGTGATTTCACCCACTACCGCGACGACTTGGCAGGCCGAATCAAAGCCTGGACGCAAGCGCTGGCGGAGAGCAAGCGTTTGGCTGATGAGCTGAGTGAGTGGCTTGCCACGGGGCGGGGTGTGGAACTCAAGCCTCTGGCTTAAAACGCAGATCACCACGCATCGAGAAGTTTTTCAATCTTTTGTGCATCCAAGCCGCAACCGCCTGCGTAAGCAGGGTTGACGCGCCTTAGAGATGAAGACGCTCAAGCCGCCACGCACCGCTGGTCGTGGCGTTTGTTCACACCACACGAAGGAATGAAAATGCGATCTGCCCCGTTCAATTTGAAACTTGCAATCACTGCCTCCACCGCAGTTTGCGCCGCCGTAGCCGCACTGTGCGCCACCAGCGCCATGGCCTCGAGCCACCGCGAAGCACCGTTCATCACCACCTCGCCCAAGGTCGATGCCAGTGACTTCTACATGTTCAACAGCTACGAAGCCGGTCGGGGTGCCTACGTCACGCTGATCGCCAACTACGCTCCTCTGCAAGACGCTTACGGTGGCCCCAACTACTTCAAGCTCGACCCCAATGCGCTGTATGAAATCCACATCGACAATAACGGCGACGCCAAAGAAGACCTGACGTTCCAGTTCCGTTTCAAGAACACCCTCAAAGGCATCACCTTGCCCATCGGTGGCGTGAACGTGGCCATCCCTTTGACCCAAGCAGGCGGCGTGACCGATCTGAACGCAGCAACCCTGAACGTGAATGAAACTTTCACCGTGGACGTGATGCGCGGGGACCGTCGCACCGGCGCACGCAGCTCGGTGACCAACAACGCCAACGGCAAGACCACATTCGACAAGCCGTCCGACAACATCGGCCCCAAGACCATCCCCAACTACGTGGCCTACGCCGGCAAGCATGTGTACGACGTGACCATTCCTGGTTGCTCCATGCCTGCCAAGCTGTTTGTGGGTCAGCGTCAAGACCCGTTTGCGGTCAACCTCGGCACCATCTTTGACTTGGTGAATGCGCCGCTTTCCGTCATTACCAATCCGAGCTTGATCAATGCCGCGGGTCCTGGCGACTTGGCGGACAAAAACGTCACCACCTTGGCCATCGAAGTGCCAAAAACCTGCTTGACTGCGGCTGGATCGACCGACCCAGTGATCGGTGGTTGGACCACCGCCAGCTTGCGCCAGGGGCAGTTGTTGAACCCCAATCCGAAGAGCGGCTACCAAACCACCGCCGTTCCCGGCGGTGCATGGACACAGGTGTCGCGCCTCGGTATGCCGTTGGTGAACGAGGTGGTGATTGGCTTGCCTGACAAAGACAAGTTCAACAGTTCGCAGCCCAAAGACGACGGCCAGTTCGCCGTTTACGTGACCAACCCGACGCTGCCTGCGCTGCTGGAAATTGCCTTGGCCATCCCCAACACGGCACCCACCAACTTCCCGCGCAACGATTTGGTCACCACCTTCCTGACGGGCATCAAAGGCGTGAACCAACCCGCCACTGTGACGGGCTCGGAAATGCTGCGCTTGAACACTTCGATTGCCGCCACACCTGAAGCCATGCAAAACCGCTTGGGCATCGTCGGCAATATCCTCGCCGGTGGTACCGACAACGCGGGCTACCCGAACGGTCGCCGTCCGAAAGACGACGTCGTCGACATCTCTTTGGTGGCGGTGATGGGCGGTTTGTGTGTGGCCAATGGCGACACCGACGCGCTGAAATTCGGCGCGGCCTGCAAGCCAAGCGCCGTGCCGTTGGGTGCCACTGCATTCAAGTTGCACGACGCAGTCGATCAGGCCAAGATCACTTTGCTTCCCGGCTTTCCGTACCTGAACACGCCAATTCCTGGCTCGAAGTGAGAACACCGTCATGAAAAAATATTTGGTGATTTCTTTGATTGCAAGCGCCAGCGTTTTGGCGGCCTGCGGCGGCAGCGACGATGCTCCGGTTGCAGACGCGGCCGGCGAAGCGCCCGCATCGGCAAGCGCTTCGTCCAGCGGTTTGGTGGCTTACTTGACCGAATTGAGCTTGGGCGATCCGAATACGCAGGCACAGGTCAGCGTCGCTTCATTCGCGCCACCCACGCCAGAGGACGCGCCCCCTGAAGTCTTGAAGTAATCGCGGCGATCGTCGTCAAGTCGAACCAAACCCACCCCAGCGTCACCGTTGGGGTGGGTTTTTCATTGGCATCGCTCGCCTACAATCCAGTTGTCAAAGATCGATAATCAGAGCCAGAAGGAAACCATGCTCACCACTGCGCGAACTACGTTGAACACCCACACGGTTTAACGATCCGCGCTCGTCAACATCTTCCTTTTTCGTATCTTGACAAGCGCGGCTCAGCCCGCGCTTTTTTGTTTTTCGGAGCCAATCAATGATTTCAATTCAACTCCCCGATGGGTCTTGCCGCGAATACCCCGGCCCGGTGACCGTCGCCGAAGTGGCGGTCAGCATCGGCGCGGGTTTGGCCAAAGCTGCCCTGGCTGGCCGCGTGGGGCAGGGCGATGAAGCGCGGGTGGTGGACACCAGTTTTCTCGTCGAACACGACACTTCGCTGGCCATCATCACCGACAAAGACGCAGCCGGTTTGGAAGTTATCCGCCACTCCACCGCGCACTTGCTGGCATACGCGGTCAAAGAGCTTTTTTCTGACGCGCAGGTCACTATTGGCCCGGTGATAGAAAACGGCTTTTTCTACGACTTTTCATACAAGCGTCCGTTCACGCTCGACGACCTTGCTGCCATCGAGGCCAAGATGAGTGAGCTTGCCAAGAAGGACGAGAAAGTAATGCGTCGCGTGCTGCCACGCGACGAAGCCGCAGCGTATTTCAAGGGTTTGGGCGAGCTCTACAAGGCCGAAATCATCTCTGGCATTCCGGCCGATCAAGACGTGTCGCTTTATCGAGAAGGCGCGTTTGAAGACTTGTGCCGTGGTCCGCACGTGCCCAGCACTGGCAAGCTCAAGCATTTCAAGCTGATGAAGCTGGCCGGCGCCTACTGGCGCGGCGACCACCGCAACGAGATGTTGCAACGCATCTACGGCACGGCGTGGGCCACCAAAGAAGACTTGGCTCAGCACCTGCACATGCTGGAAGAAGCTGAGAAGCGCGACCACCGCAAATTAGGCCGCGAGTTGGATTTGTTTCACATTGACGAGCACGCGCCCGGCTTGGTGTTTTGGCACCCCAAAGGCTGGACCGTCTGGCAGCAGGTTGAGCAGTACATGCGTGCCGTGTATCGAGACAACGGCTACATGGAAGTCAAAGGCCCGCAAGTGTTGGACAAAGGCTTGTGGGAAAAAACCGGCCACTGGGAAAAGTACCGCGACAACATGTTCGTCACCGAATCGGAAAAGCGCGACTACGCACTCAAGCCGATGAATTGCCCGGGCCACATCCTGATTTACAAGCAGGGCATCAAGAGTTATCGCGACCTGCCGCTGCGCTACGGTGAGTTCGGTCAGTGTCACCGCAATGAGCCCAGCGGCTCGTTGCACGGCATCATGCGGGTGCGCGGTTTCACGCAAGACGACGGCCACATTTTTTGCACCGAGGACCAAATTTTGGGCGAGTGCGTGGACTACACCGCGCTGCTGCAAAAGGTCTATGCCGACTTCGGCTTCGGTCACATCATCTACAAAGTGGCCACGCGACCTGCGGCACGAATCGGCTCAGACCAAGTTTGGGACAAGGCCGAATTTGCCTTGATGGAAAGTCTGCGCCGCTCGGGTTGCGAGTTCGAAATCTCGGCGGGCGACGGTGCTTTTTACGGCCCAAAGATCGAATACACCCTGAAAGACGCGCTCGGGCGCCAGTGGCAGTGCGGCACCATGCAAATCGATTTTTCGATGCCTGAGCGTCTCGGCGCCGAGTTTGTCAACGAGTCAGGTGACCGCGTAGCACCGGTGATGCTGCACCGCGCCATCGTCGGCAGCCTTGAGCGGTTCATTGGCATATTGATCGAGCAATACGCCGGTGCCTTGCCCGCTTGGCTGGCTCCGGTACAGGTGGTTGTTGCCAGCATCACCGATTCGCAGAGCGAATACGCACTAGAAGTGGCAAAAACGCTGCAAAAACAAGGAGTTAGAGTCACAACTGATTTGCGGAATGAAAAAATAAACCGTAAGATCAGAGAGCACTCGATGCAAAAGCTTCCGTACATCTTGGTCGTTGGCGACAAGGAAAAGGCAAACGGGGCTGTTGCGGTGCGCGCCCGGGGCAATCAGGACCTCGGGGTCATGTCAGTTGAAGCCTTCGCACAGAAGATCACCTCCGACATTTCCCTCCGTACTTGAAGCGTTGACAAGCAGCAGTTGCGTCAGCTGTTTCATTGTTGCTACGGGCACGCCCATCCTCATTGTTTGAACGCCGCGTGCCTAGGCGTTCGTTGAAAGGTCTGAACCATCGCTACTTTTGCTGACCGCCGTACCCCCAATGCCGAGCGTAAGCACCGCTTGAACAGGGAAATCATGGCGCTGGAAGTTCGTCTGAACGGTGTCGAAAATGAACCCTTAGGCATCGTGAGCACCATGGAAGCCCTGCGCATGGCAGGCGAATTGGATGTCGATTTGGTTGAAATTGCCGCCGCCGCCGAGCCGCCCGTGTGCCGCTTGATGGACTACGGAAAGTTCAAATACCAAGAACAAAAGCGGGCAGCAGACGCGAAGTCCAAACAAAAGGTAATCGAGGTCAAGGAAGTGAAATTCCGCCCCGGCACCGACGAAGGGGACTACCAAATCAAGATGCGCAATCTGCGCCGCTTTATCGAAGTAGACGGCGACAAAGGCAAGGTCACGCTGCGTTACCGGGGCCGGGAGATTACGCACCAAGATATCGGCATGCGTTTGTTAGAACGAATTCGCGATGAACTGGCCGATGTGTCAGTGGTTGAAAACATGCCCAAGCTGGAAGGCCGGCAGATGATCATGGTGTTAGGACCCAAAAGAAAGTCCTGACAACAATCGAAAGTTTTGAAACGGCTTTCGAAAGAATCAACGCCCCGGCAGTGGTCGCCGGGATGTTGCAAGAAGCGGCTGCAGGCTTACAAGACGGCAAGATTTTTGTCGGCGCCCGCAGCAGCAATTAAAAAGGAGCAGTGATGCCCAAAATGAAGACCAAGAGCAGCGCGAAAAAGCGATTTCGCGTTCGACCCGGCGGCACCGTCAAGCGGGGTCAGGCGTTCAAGCGCCACATCCTCACCAAGAAGTCCACGAAAAACAAACGCCACCTGCGTGGTTCCGTTGCCGTGCACGACACCGACATGGGCCGCATCAAACAGATGTTGCCTTTGGCCGGCCTGTAATTGACTGAAGGAGAAGACTCATGCCTCGCGTCAAACGTGGTGTAACAGCCCGCGCTCGCCACAAGAAAGTTCTCGCACTCGCCAAGGGTTACCGCGGCCGCCGCAAGAACGTATTTCGAATTGCCAAGCAAGCAGTCATGCGCGCTGGGCAATATGCCTACCGCGACCGCCGCACGAAAAAGCGCGTGTTTCGTCATCTGTGGATTGCGCGTATCAACGCCGGCAGCCGCAGCCATGGCGTGACATACAGCAAGTTCATGGCGGGCTTGAAAAAGCTGTCGATCGAGATAGATCGCAAGGTGCTCGCCGACATGGCTGTGAACGATCCTGCTGCTTTTGAGAGCATCGTGCACAAGGTGAAGGCCCAACTCGCTTGAAGTCGTGAACTGATCGCCAGCTGAACCTGGCGATCCACGGCACTGCGCTGACAGCTCACGCTGCTGGTGCCAAGCCCCTCAAGGCCGACACTGCGTTCGGCCTTTTTTAATTTTTAGCTTCTCACTTCCTTGGGCTTGCTGGCATCGCGATCAGCGTTTTCAGCACACACACTTCATGAACGACCTCGATCAATTGGTGCGGGACGCACAGGCTGAGTTTGCGCAGGCAAGCGCGCCAGCGGACTTGGAAAACGCCAAGGCGCGTTACCTCGGAAAGTCAGGCAAGCTCACTGAGCAACTCAAGGCCCTGGGTGCACTGGCGGTGGATGAGAAGAAGGCGCGTGGCGCGTTGATCAACGCCGCCAAACAGCAGGTAGAAGCTGCTTTGACTGCGCGTCGCCAAGCGCTGGCTGATGCCGAGCTTGAAAACCAACTCAGAGCCGAAGCGCTTGACGTGAGTCTGCCCGGCCGACGTCGAGGCAGTGGTGCGTTGCACCCGGTCTCCATCGCCCTGGAGCGCATTGAAGTCATTTTCTCGTCGATGGGTTTTGACGTGGCTGAAGGCCCTGAAATTGAGACCGATTGGTACAGTTTCACCGCCCTCAACAACCCCGAAAACCATCCCGCGCGGTCGATGCAAGACACGTTTTATGTGGACGTGAAAGACGCCGAAGGCCGCTGGTTGAACCTGCGCCCGCACACCTCGCCGATGCAGGTTCGGTATGCCAAAGCGCATGTGGCCAAACATGCAGCCGCCATGGCCAACGGGCAGGTGATGCCTGAGATTCGCGTGATTGCGCCGGGCCGCACTTACCGCGTGGACAGCGACGCGACCCACTCGCCCATGTTCCATCAATGCGAAGGCTTGTGGATAGGCGAGAACGTCAGTTTCAAAGACTTGAAAGCGGTGTTCACCGATTTCTTTCGGACATTTTTCGAGTCTGACGATTTGAAGTTGCGTTTCAGGCCGTCGTTTTTCCCCTTCACCGAGCCTTCTGCCGAGGTAGACATCGCCTTCGGCAGTGGCCCCTTGAAAGACCGTTGGCTTGAGGTAGCGGGCTCCGGCCAAGTGCATCCCAACGTGGTGCGGAACTTCGGGCTCGATCCTGAGCGCTACATCGGATTTGCGTTCGGCATGGGCCCCGATCGGCTCGCCATGCTGCGTTACGGCGTGAACGACCTGCGCTTGTTTTTTGATGGCGACTTGCGCTTTCTTTCGCAGTTCAAATAAAGCCGCTGCGGCAATGAGTTTCTTGAACAGGCAGCTCCAACAAGCAACACCGGAAGACCCAAGAAATGCAATTCCCTGAATCCTGGTTGCGAGAGTTTTGCAACCCACCGTTGACCACCGCCGCTCTGGCCGACTTGCTCACCATGTCGGGCATGGAAGTGGAAGAAACGCGCACCGTAGCGCCCGCCTTCACCCAAGTTGTGGTGGGCGAAGTGCTCAGCGTTGAGCGCCATCCCAATGCGGACAAACTCAACGTGTGTCTGGTCAACGTCGGCGCGGGCGTGCCTTTGAATATTGTTTGCGGCGCACCCAATGTGCGTGTGGGCATCAAGGTGCCATGCGCGCTGGTGGGTGCGGCGTTGCCACCTGCATTGGCAGGCGGTGAGCCTTTGTTGATCAAGCTTGGCATGCTGCGTGGCGTAGAGAGCCAGGGCATGTTGTGCTCGGCGCGCGAACTGAAATTATCGGAAGACCACGGCGGCTTGCTTGTGTTGCCCGAGGCTGCCGTCGTGGGCCAAAACATTCGCGACCATTTGCTGCTTGACGACACCCTGTTCACGCTCAAGCTGACCCCCAACCTGGGTCATTGCCTGAGTGTGTTCGGCGTGGCGCGCGAGGTTTCGGCGCTGACGGGCACTCCGCTGCGTCAACCCGATTTCCCGGCAGTCGCGCTCAGCCACCAAGACCGATTGCCCGTGAAGGTTGAGGCCACTGATTTGTGTGGCCGTTTCTCGGGCCGCATCGTGCGCGGCGTCAACTCCAAGGCCGCTACACCCGCGTGGATGGTCGACCGCCTGAATCGCTGCGGTCAGCGCAGCGTTACCGCTCTGGTGGACATCTCCAACTACGTGATGTTCGAGTTTGGCCGTCCCTCGCACATCTTCGACCTTGACAAAATTCACGGCGGCTTGACCGTGCGATGGGGCAGGGCGGGTGAATCTCTCAAGCTGCTGAATGGCAGCACGGTGGAGTTGGACGGCAAGGTGGGCGTGATCGCAGAAGACCACGCAAACGCGCAAGCCGTCGAGTCGCTGGCCGGCATCATGGGCGGTGACGCCACAGCGGTGTCTGACGACACGCAGAACATCTTCATTGAAGCCGCGTTTTGGTGGCCTGAAGCGGTCGCAGGGCGCTCGCGCCGCTACGCCTTCAGCACCGATGCCGGTCATCGGTTTGAACGCGGTGTCGACCCCGCTCTCGCCGTTGAACACATCGAGCGCATCACGCAATTGGTGCTGGACATTTGCGGCGGCCAAGCCGGGCCGATTGACGATCAAATCCTGTCGCTTCCTGAATGCAAGCCCGTGGTGCTGCGCGCAGCGCGGGCCGCCAAAGTCATCGGCATGCCGGTGACGCAAGCGCAGTGCGCGACGGTTTTTTCGCGCTTGGCTTTGCCGTTTACCGAAGCGCAGGGCGTGCTGACGGTCACGCCGCCAAGCTGGCGATTTGATTTGTCTTTGGAAGAAGACTTGATCGAAGAAGTGATCCGTGTGTTGGGCTTCAACAGCCTGCCCAACACGCCGCCCGTCGCACCGATCACTGCGCGCCTGCCGCTCGAGTCCACGCGCAGCAGCCACCGCGTGCGACACGCTTTGGCCGCGCTCGATTACTTCGAGACCATCAACTTCAGCTTCGTCGAAGCGCGCTGGGAACACGAGCTGTCCGGCAATGCCCACCCGATCGGCGTGCTCAACCCGATTGCCAGCCCGCTGGCTGTCATGCGTTCCAGTTTGATAGGCAGCTTGGTCAACACCCTGCGCTACAACCTGGCGCGCAAAGCCTCGCGCGTGCGCTTGTTTGAAGTGGGCCGCGTGTTCATGCGCGACGGCACCGTCACCGACGGCCCGCTCAGCGTGAGCGGTGTTTATCAGCCCATGCGCGTGGCCGGTTTGGCCTACGGCAGTGCCGATGCATTGCAGTGGGGCGAGAAAGACCGCAGCGTTGATTTTTTCGATGTGAAAGGCGATGTGGAGGCCCTGCTTTCGCCGCTGAGCGTGAACTTTGTTGCCGCCGCAGGCACCACCGCACACCCGGCCTTGCACCCCGGTCGCAGCGCGCGCGTCGAAGTCAACGGCGTCGCAGTCGGGCATGTGGGCGAACTGCATCCCAAATGGCGCCAAGGCTACGAGTTGCCGTTGGCTCCGGTGGTGTTCGAGCTGGACCTGGCCGCTGTTTTGCAGCGCTGCGTGCCCGCGTTCACCGCCATTGCAAAACAGCAGTCGGTGTACCGAGACATCGCCGTGATCGTCGGCGAGGCAGTCACCCACAGCAGCCTGATGGCGGCCATCGATGTCGCTGCACGTGCGGGAGGAGCCACACCGTTGGTGCGCAACGCCTTTGTGTTTGACATCTACAAGCCCCAAAACACCAGCGCCGATATTGCAGCCAGTGAGCGCAGCATCGCCGTTCGGCTCGAATTGCTGGACGACGAAGTCACTCTGACCGACGAACGCATTGAAGCCGCGGTGGCGCAGGTGGTGGCCGGCTTGGCCAGCCACTTGGGCGCACGGCTGCGAGGTTGAAGCCATGACCACTTCTGACGCCGTTGTCCCGAACACGCAGGTCGTGGTGCTGCCCAGTCTGGAAACGCCGACGCTGACCAAAGCCGATCTGGCCGAGTTGTTGTACGAGCGCTTGGGCTTGAACAAGCGCGAATCAAAAGACATGGTCGAGGCGTTTTTCGACATCATTCACGCCACCTTGGTGGAAGGCAAAGACGTGAAGATGTCGGGCTTCGGCAACTTCAATATTCGGCGCAAAGCGTCGCGTCCAGGCCGCAACCCGCGCACCGGAGAAGCTATTCCCATCAAGGCCCGCAATGTGGTGACTTTTCATGCAAGTCACAAACTCAAAGGCTTGGTGCAAGGCGACGTTCCGCTGGAAGAAGAGTTCGAGTAGAGTCGAATAACAACTTCGCAGCGCATTGATTTCAATGGAGAAATTGCTTCCCGCCATTCCAGCCAAGCGCTATTTCACCATCGGTGAAGTCAGCGATTTGTGCGGTGTGAAGCCCTATGTCTTGCGCTATTGGGAACAAGAATTCACCCAGCTCAAGCCCATGAAGCGGCGTGGCAATCGGCGCTACTACCAGCACCACGAAGTGCTGCTCATACGCCGGATTCGTGAGTTGCTGTACGACCAGGGTTTCACCATCAGCGGTGCTCGCAACCGCTTGACCGACAGCGCCCAAGTGCGCGCCGACATGTTGCAAGGCAACGGGTCACAGCATGCTTACGACGAAGCTTTGGACGAAGTCGAAGCGGAAAGAAAGTTAGCTGCCATGTCAGCTGAAATGACGGCAGAGATGACATCCGAGATGTCAGCCCGCATCTGCACCGTGGCCATGTTGGACGTGCCGACAGCGGGCGACCCGAGCGAAGCTGCAGCCCTTAACGAGCCCATCAGGCAGCCCATGAGCGCGAATCAAGTGCGACGCGAATTGATGTCCATTCGCAGCCTGCTGTGCCTGTGAAAAATAGCGAATTGAACTTATACTTAGAGGGTACGCGGGGCGTAGCGCAGCTTGGTAGCGCACTTGTCTGGGGGACAAGGGGTCGCAGGTTCAAATCCTGCCGTTCCGACCAATAGATACGAGGGTTAGCAGGTTAGCAACTGCTAACCCTTTTTCTTTTCGGTCCAGTTGCAGTCCATTCTGCAGTCCACCCCCCTAAATGCAGTTGCTAGCTGTCAAGACCCGCGTGTTCATAAACGTTTTTCACGAACAAATCGGGGTGAGTTTTACGCCAGGCTTTGAGGACTTGGATGGGCGTTTGATGGTCCAGAGCGCGCTGAGGAATGCTGTGGTTGTAGGTGGCAAGGTATTGGCTGAGCGTGCTTTCGAGCTCTGCGCCTGAGGCAAATCGTGTTTGTCCAACAAGCTCGCTGATGCGCCCATTGAAACGCTCGACGATACCGTTGGTTTGCAGATGGCGTGGCCGGATCAGGCGGTGATCGATGCTGAACTCCGTGCACACCAGGTCAAACGCATGCTTGCCCGATGGCGTCTTTTTCCGCAGCCGAGCGCACTCGGTACCCCGTGAATACGTACTCTTTTTCTTGCTCGTGAATCGGTCCGTGAACTGACTGCCGTCGTCGGTGAGGATCGTCTTGATGTGCATCGGCGCGGCCTTGTTGAGGCGGCGCAGAAAGTCGGTGCTGCTGGCGTCGGTTTGATCGCGGTACGTGCGCATGTAGACCCAGCGCGTGGCACGATCAATGGCTACAAACAGGTA
>JBBRGA010000026.1:0-28484 GCA_038241115.1 Burkholderiales bacterium
CTGTCGATGTAGATCTCGACCAGATTCAGCGTGGTGATGCGAAGTTGCGAGCGCGTGGTCTGCGCGAAT
The DNA here is from genome assembly GCA_038241115.1 of Burkholderiales bacterium. Lineage (GTDB taxonomy): Bacteria > Pseudomonadota > Gammaproteobacteria > Burkholderiales > Burkholderiaceae_C > JANYJJ01. The sequence goes on from JBBRGA010000026.1 coordinate 70, forward strand.
TGGCGGTTCGCGTCCATCACGCCGCGCACCAGGGCCTGCACCGAGTCGGCAATGGTGAGGTTGGCCGACGAGTTGTAGCCAAGCAGCAAACTCGCCAAGGTAATGCCCTGCATGGTCTCGGTACCCCGCGCCATGGCCGAACTGTCGAGCACGGTGATGAGGTAGCGCAGGCTGGCGGTGCGCACCGCATCGGTCAGCTTGCCCACGGTCAGCGAGCCGTCGTAAGGGCCCAAACCCGCCACTACAGCGCCGCGATAACTGCCGCGCTGACGCTCTTGGTCGGTGCCGTTCAGCAGCACCGCGCTGGCCGTGCCCGCAGCGCCGGCGTACAGCCCCAAATGGTTGCGAATGCTGAGTTCACCGTTCACCAACTCTTGGTCTATCAAGGCTTCGGCGCCTGAGATGGCGTCGCGCTCGTAGTGGCCGACCAAAATCGGCTTCGTGACGCGGCGCAGGTCCATGGCGTGCACGCACAGCCGCAGCGCCTCGCGGGGTGCCGGCGCAGCACGCGCGCTGCGGTTGCTGGATTTTTTGCCGCTGCCAAACAGGCCCGCGGCCAATTCCAAATCACTCGGGTAAGGAACGGGACCCGCGTCGTAGCTCGCCACCACGGCCTTGCCTGCCGCTTGTTCGATGCCGCGCACTGCCGGCGGCGAGGACATGAGGTTGCCGCCGGTGCCCTCTTTCAACAACTCGGTGATGGCGGGGAAATACTCGCCGCTGGCGGGCAGGTCGCCGTGCTCGGCCGGCATGTAAAAAAACTGGCCAATGCCGCCGATGCGGCCCGAGTCCCAGGTCACCGAGCCGTCGCCGTTGGGCGTGCCCAGCATCTTCCAGGCGCCGCCTTCTTTGACAATGCCGCAAGGTGTTTTGGAGGCGCAGCCGAACACGTAAGCCACCTTGTCGGCATGCTTGGAGGGCAGTGAAGGCGCCTTGGCGGTGTCCTGTTCCCACAGCCACTGCGCCTGCTTCAGCACCGCAGCCGAGGGCACGCCGCCCACGTTGTTGCCAAACCAGAAGTCGCGCATGTCGGCCTTGAAGTCGCTCCAGACTTGGGGCGCGAAAAAGTCGGCCACAGTGGCCACGTTGCCCTGAAGTTCACCGGTGTCTTTGAAGCCCTGCTTGGGCAGCAGCTGCAGCGCACCCGGGAAGCCGGCAATGATGTCAATGACTTCTTGCAAGTCGTGCGCTTGGTCGAGCACGCCGAGCTTGCGCACGGTGTCGGCCTTGCCGATCAATGTTTCCACCATCAAGTGCGAGCCTTGGTTGGGCGTGCCCAGCATCACGAAGCGCGCGCCGTCGCGTTGCATCAACTCGTCCCACAACTTTGGATGCTTGTGCACCAGCGCGCGCACCACCAGGCCGCCCATGCTGTGGGCCAAAACGCGCACGGGCTGCGCGGGCGCGTTGTTGACTGCGGCAGCGGCGTCGAGCTGCTCGCGCAACACCAAAGCCAGTTGATCGGCCAGCACGTCCATGGGCAAGCGCCAGTCGTAGGCGTGTGCCACGGTGCGGTGGCTGGCTTGCAGGTGCTCGTGCAAGTCGCCGTAAAACTGGGCAAACAAGGCCTCCGCGCTCACATCGTCTGGCGTCGCGCCAGCAGTGAGTTGTATCTTGGACAAGCCGCCCACCAGCAGTGACGGCACGCTGAACCACACGCGGTCGCGTTGCTTCAACCACAAGTGCGAACCCATGATGCCGGGCAACAAAATCACAACCGGTTGCGGTGCTGCGATGCCAGCGCCGCGCGATTTCGTGCGCAGCGTCAGCGCCCTTTCATCCAACGCCGGCAAGGGCTCGAAGTTGTCGATCTGTTCGACGCTGGCATCGAACAACCAGCGCTGCAAAGCGATGCGGGTGGTGTCGTTGGCAAAGTAATGGAAATGGTTCACCTCGGGGCCTTGGTCGAACAGCACGCGGGCGTTGTCGGGTCGCGCGATGCCGGCGCTCATGGCGTCGGTGTCCACCACCAAATCGTTGTCGCAGTTGTCGAAGAAAGTGAAGTCGGTGAACAGCACGGCCAGTTTTTTCAGCCAACCGCCGCCTTCGATATCGCCTGAGATCACCGCCAATTGCATGCCCGGTTGCGGTGTGGCGCGGGCCAAGAATTTGGACATGGGCGAGCCCGGCAACATGGCTTCAATGCCGGGCACCAGATTCGGCTTGGTGCGGTTGCGCGCCACTTCCAGCACCACGCGCTTGAAGGCCGAATAAATCAGGTTGCCTTTGAGCGCAGGCACCCAGCCCATCAACGACAGCAAGCCCGACAAAAACACGTCGAAATTGCCACTGGCCAAACGCGTCCCGCGCGCCGGCGAGGCCACGCGCACATAGCGCTCGATGCGCAGTTTTTTGCGCGCCAACTCGGCGGCCAAATCCCGCAACGCGGCGCGCTGTTCGGCGTGGGCTTTCAGCAGCTCGGATGTGATGCGCTCGCGCTCCTCGGGGTCGGCCTCGCCCAACGTGGCAGCGTCGAGCGCGTAGCCGTCGATCAAGCTGTCGAAGTCTTGCAGGCACAGCAGGTCACCCACCAAACCACCGCGCGAATGCGTCACCAAATGCACCGCCGCACCGACGGGCAAAGCGCGCGCGAGTTGCAGGGCGTTGTCAACCGGGCTTTCCGACAGGCTGCGGTGTTCGAGTGCGAGCACGCGGTTGCCGTAGCGCTGCTCAAAGCCGTGCCAGAAGGTGCTGGAGACACTTTGCAGATCGTCAAAGCTGCCCTGCGTGCTGGAACCCGTGCCGTGGATGAGCACCAGCATCGGCCCGGCTTTGGCGTCGGCCTGGAGTTGCAAATTCCCGCTGTCGAGCCGCTCGGAAAGCTCGCCACCGACCCAGCGGTACAAACCGGGATCGCGTTTCAGGCGCGACTCAATCGCCCACATCAGCGCTTTCGTGCCAGCCCAGCTCACGCCCAGGTCGGCGTATCGCGCGATTTTTTCTTCGACTTTTTCGCCGATGATTTCGCAGGCCTTGCGCTTGGCGGCTTCAATGATCGGGTCGTTGTCAGTGCCCACCGTCATTTGAAAAATGCCGGAGACCCAGTCGCTCACGCCACCGCGCGTGGCGTTGCTTGAACCCGGGCTTGCGCCGGCGTCTGTCGCGCGCTCGCGCAGGGCCTCGTCCAGCTTGAGCGCGCCGTCGGCGTCCACCGCGCCGGGATGGATGCGCTGCAACACATCGTGCAGGTTGGCCGGGTGGCTGATGAGCGTCACGCCGTCAGGCAACTCCAGCACGATCACCTGCCCCTCGACAGGCTTCAACGTTTGCTCGGTTTGCCCGCCGGGGCTGGAACGCGCCACCGGACTGAGGTCCAGTGCGGTGTCTACGCGCAGCAAACCAGGCGGCAGAAATGGGTCAACGTCGAGTACGTTGGCAGAGCGCTGGGTCGACTCGAACATGCGAGGCAATCTCAATGCTGCGGGGCTGCCGAGGTCGGCGGAGCGCGAGGCACCCACCGCGGCGGCGCGAACTTTGAATTGAACTGGGCTGCGCATGCTGTCTCCCTGTGGTTTGCAAAATTTCGGTTTGCAAAATTCGGTGTGCTGCATTCAGCGAGCAGCGCTGCCGCAGTGCATCACAGCCAAGGCGAGATCACCATCCCCAAGAATGATTCGGTGAGAGCATGAAATCTGCGGGCACAGACTCGGGCACAGACTTGGGCACAGACGCGAACACAGACCCGAAAACAAACGCCGCAATGAAGGGGCAGCGCCAAGAAAAAAGCGCGCCGGGCGGCGCGCTTTTACAGGGCGTGTGTTTCGGTTCGCAGGTTCGTCGGACTCAGCCTTTGGTGGATGGAACCACAACGACGGGCGCCCTCGTCACGCGCACTTTGCCGCCAGTGGTCACCAAGATCACGGAATCGCCAGCGCTCAAGGTTTCGCCGGCCTTGGCCTGAACGATGGCGCGCCGTTCTCCGTTTCGCAGTTGCACCAATATTTCTACCGCGTCCTCGCGAGTGGACATGCGCTCTACTGCGTTGCCCGCCACCGCGCCCACCACCGCACCCAGCACTCCGGCCACCATGCCTTCGCGTCGCCCGCCCACCGTCGAGCCGGCGATGCCGCCGATCACGCCACCGGCTGCTGCACCGCCGCCGGTTTGATTGCCATCCACCACCACGGCTCGCACCGAAAGCACGGTGGCGTCTTGCACTTGCGCCAGGCGCTGCGCGTCGCCGCGCTGGACCACATCGGGGCTGGTTGTCGAGCAGCCGCTCACAACGGCCAGAACGGCCGCAGCCGACACAACAAGAATGAGTTTTTTCATCAAAGATTCTCCAAAAGCTGTGAGGGCAACGCGCTGAACGCCGCTCTCGTTGACGCATCCGAGCGCGCAGCGCCCTGGAAGCGAGAAAGTTTCACGGCGCTTGACGAAGAAAGCCATTTGGTCGGACACCGCGACTCACGCATGCAGCCGACTGTGCTTGGGCACGCTGGCCAGCAGGAACTCCATTTGGTCGGCCAGAATGCGTCGCCCTCGCAGAATCATGTCTTCATGCAGGCTCGGCATGTAAGGCAAATACAGCAACGACATGCGCGCCTCTTCGGGCAGGCGGTTGCCTTTGTGGCCGTTGCACGACCGGCAAGCCGTGATGCAGTTCATCCAGCTGTCCAGACCGCCTCGTGAGGTGGGCGTGATGTGTTCGCGCGTCAGGTCTTCTGCGGCCTCTCGGCAACCGCAGTACGCGCAGACATAGCGGTCGCGCGCAAATATCTTCGGGTTTGAAAGCGCAGGCGTTTGTCGCCAAGCCCGGCTGGGCACGGCACCGCGCACAGCAATGATGGGATGAACCTCGATGCGCGACTGCAAACCGGTGCGCCGCTGAGTGCCGCCGCGCAGCACGAAAAACGCGTCGCCCAAAGTCCAGGCGATGCCGTCGCAGGCATAGATCACAGCGGCTTCGCGCGCAGAAATCCACGCTTGCGGCCTGCCAGACATGTCGAGTTGCAGAACTTCCATGAAATCCGAACCTCCCACGTCGAGCGTAACCGCTTGCTGCCGACGACTCAAGTGGCGGGCCATCAAGCGCCAGCATTTGCCTCGGTTCTGGTTTTTCCTGTTTTTAGGCGACTTTCCTGCACGAAGTAGGCATGAATCCCTAGAAATGGCTGCGAATGATGGCGCGCAGCGCACGTCTTTTCTGCAAAATAGCACGACCGTTCGTTTTTACAAATCAAACCGCTTCCGAAACTCAGAAAAGCACCGTGAACCTGCCTGCTTCCGCTCACCTTCTCGTGCCCGCCGACACACACGCAGCACTGCCCATGCGCGCGCTACAGAAGGGTCAACAAACGCGCACGGCCATCCTCGATGCGGCGCTCGGCTTGGCGTCGCAAATTGGCCTGGAGGGCTTGTCCATCGGCGCGCTGGCCGAAGTGACGCGCATGAGCAAGTCAGGCGTTTTTGCCCACTTCGGCTCGCGCGAAGAATTGCAAATCTCGGTGGTGCGCGAGTACCACGCCAAATTCAAGGACGAGGTGTTCTTGCCTGCCATGTTGCACCCGCGGGGCCTGCCACGCTTCAAGGCGCTTTTCGATTTGTGGGTCAAACGCGTATCGGTAGAAATCGATTCTGGATGCCTCTACATCAGCGGTGCCGTCGAGTTTGACGACCGCCCCGGCCCGGTGCGCGACGCCTTGGTCGGCATGGTGCAGGACTGGCAGCACGCCTTGGAACGCGCCATCGGCATTGCCGCAGCCGAAGGCCATTTGAAAGCCGACCTTGAAGCCGAACAGCTGCTCTTTGAAGTGCACGGACTGATCTTGGCGTTGCACCACGACGCCCGTTTTCTGCGCAAGCCGGGCGCTGTCGCCCGCGCCCGCACGGCGTTTGCGCGTGTTGTGGCGCATTACTCGTCAGTTCCAACTGCGGTCAAGGACTCCGAAAAAGCCACCGCTGCCGCCTTCACCGTCACCAACTGAATCCCATTCTTTTTTTCTTGGAGTACCTCTGATGTCTCACTACACCCCACCGCTTCGCGACATGCAATTTGTGATGCACGAAGTGCTCAACGTTGTGGCTGAACTGAAGCAAATTCCGGCGCACGCCGACATTGACGCTGACACCATCAACGCCGTGATCGAAGAAGGCGGCAAGTTCGCGTCCCAGGTGGCCTACCCGCTGAACCAAAGCGGCGACGCACAGGGCTGCGTGCTCGACCAAGCCACGCATGAAGTTTCTGCACCCACCGGCTTCAAAGAGGCTTACGCCAAATACGTGGAGGGCGGCTGGCCCTCACTGAGTTGCGACCCGGCTTACGGCGGCCAAGGCTTGCCGCACATCGTCAACCAGGCGCTTTACGAAATGCTGAACTCGGCCAACCAGGCTTGGACCATGTACCCCGGCTTGTCACACGGCGCCTACGAGTGCCTGCACGCCCACGGCAGCGAAGAACAAAAGGCCACTTACCTGCACAAGCTCACCAGCGGCCAGTGGACCGGCACCATGTGCCTGACCGAGGCTCACTGCGGCACCGACCTGGGCATGATGCGCAGCAAGGCCGAACCTTTGGCCGACGGCAGTTACAAGATCACCGGAAACAAGATCTTCATCTCGGCGGGTGAACACAATCTGGCCGAGAACATCATTCACTTGGTGTTGGCTCGCATGCCCGATGCGCCCGCAGGCTCCAAAGGCATTTCACTGTTTGTGGTGCCGAAGTTTTTGGTCAACCCTGATGGTTCGCTGGGCGCACGCAACCCGATTTTTTGCGGCGGCCTGGAACACAAGATGGGCATTCATGGCAACGCCACCGCGCAGATCAATTTGGACGGCGCCATCGGCACTTTGGTGGGTCAGCCCCACAAAGGTTTGGCGGCCATGTTCGTGATGATGAACGCCGCCCGCTTGGGCGTGGGGATGCAGTCCCTCGGCTTGACCGAAGTTGCTTATCAAAACGCGGTGGCATACGCCAAAGACCGCATTCAAATGCGCTCACTGTCGGGCGTGAAATCACCAGAAAAGGCGGCTGACTCGATCATCGTCCACCCCGACGTTCGCAAGATGCTGCTGACCGCTCGCGCCTACGCAGAGGGCGGCCGCGCACTGGCGATGTGGACCACCATGCTGCTCGACAAACAAGCGGGCAGCACCGATGAAGCAGAGCGCCAAGAATGCGCCGACATGGCGGCCTTGGTGACGCCCATCGTCAAAGCGTTTTTGACCGACAACGCCTGGCTGGCCACCTCGCACTGCATGCAAGTTTTCGGCGGCCACGGCTACATCCGCGAATGGGGCATGGAGCAATTTGTGCGCGATGCCCGCATCAACATGATCTACGAGGGCACCAACACCATTCAGTCGCTTGATTTGCTGGGCCGCAAAGTGTTGGGCGACAACGGTGCAAAGCTGAAGAAATTTGGCAAGTTGGTGGCCGACTTCATCGAAGAAGAAGGCACCAATGAAGCCATGCAGGAGTTCATCAACCCGCTGGCCGATTTGGGCGACAAGGTCACCAAGCTCACCACCGAAATTGGCATGAAAGCGTTCAAGAACCCCGACGAAGTGGGCGCCGCAGCGGTTGACTACCTGCGCGTGTGTGGCCACTTGGTGTTTGCTTACTTCTGGGCTCGCATGGCCAAAGTGGCGCTCGAAAAAGTCGAAGGTGGTGACCCGTTTTACAAAGCCAAACTCATCACCGCGCGCTTTTACTTTGCCAAGTTGCTGCCCGAGACGGCATCATTGATACGCACCGCGCGCGCGGGGTCGGCGTCACTGATGGAAATGGAAGAAGCGCTGTTCTAGATCGCTTGCTGTTCAGTTTTTTGAATCAAAAAAAATCAAGGAGACCCCATGTTGAAAATAGGTTTGGCAATCGCTGTTTTTCTGGCGCACACCGCCGTGTTCGCGCAGGTCACACCTGCCGGTCTGTGGAAGACCATCGACGACGAAACCAAGAAGGAAAAGTCGCTGATACGCGTGACCGAATCGGGCGGCGTGTTCACCGGCAAGCTGGAAAAACTGTTGGACCCTGCCACCAAAGCTGACGCGGTGTGTGAGAAGTGCTCCGACGAGCGCAAAGACAAACCCGTGTTGGGCATGACCCTGATACGCAACGTCAAAAAGAACGCCGATGAGGCGGCCCAGTGGGACGGCGGCGACATCCTGGACCCTAACAACGGCAAGGTCTACAAAGTACGGATCAAGCCCGTCGATGGCGGCAAGAGTTTGGAAGTTCGCGGCTACATCGGAGCGCCCATCCTGGGTCGCACGCAAACCTGGCTGCGCGTTGAGTAGCCCGGTAACAGAGCACGCGTTCAACTAAAAAATGAGAAAACCATGACCCGATTCCCCGTTCGCAAAGTCGCCGTGCTCGGCGCAGGTGTGATGGGCGCGCAAATTGCCGCCCACCTCGTCAACTGCAAAGTGCCCGTGGTGCTGTTTGACTTACCAGCAAAAGAAGGCGCTAAGAACAGCGTGGTGACCAAGGCCATTGAAGGCTTGAAAAAACTCAAACCCGCACCTTTGGGCATTCCCGAAGACGCGGCCTTGATCACCGTCGCCAACTACGAAGAGCACCTGCACTTGCTGGGCGACTGCGACCTGGTGATCGAGGCCATTGCCGAACGCATGGACTGGAAGCTGGCGCTGTACGAAAAGATTGCGGCGCACGTGGCACCGCACGCCATCATGGCCAGCAACACCTCCGGCTTGAGCATCACCAAGCTCAGCGAAGTGCTGCCGGAATCGATCAAGCCGCGCTTCTGCGGCATTCACTTTTTCAACCCGCCGCGCTACATGTATCTGGTGGAGCTGATCAACACGCCCACCACCCGGCCTGAAATCCTCGACCAGCTTGAAGCCTTCGTCACCAGCGGTTTGGGCAAAGGCGTGGTGCGCGCCAAAGACGCGCCCAACTTCATCGCCAACCGTGTCGGTATTGCCGGCATGCTGGCCACGATGATTGAGGCCGAAAAATACGGATTGAGCTATGACGTGGTCGATGACCTGACCGGCAAAAAGCTTGGCCGCGCCAGCTCAGGCACCTTCCGCACGGCCGATGTGGTGGGCTTGGACACCATGTTCCACGTCATCAAAACCTTGCAAGACAATTTGGCTGCCGACCCGTTCTTTGGCATTTACGGCACGCCGCCCGTGCTGGCCGCGCTGATGGCCCAAGGGGCGCTCGGCCAAAAGACGGGTGCGGGTTTCTACAAGAAGGTGGGCAAAGACATTCTTCGCCTTGATCCAACAGCGAAAGACCCCGCCACGGCCTACGTGGCAGGCGGCGGCAAGACCGACGACATCGTCGCGCGCATGCTCAAAAAACCTGCACCCGAGCGTTTGAAATTGCTGCGCGAATCGACCAATCCGCAAGCTCAATTCTTGTGGGCGATCTTGCGCGACAGCTTTCATTACGCTGCGGTGCACTTGAACGACGTCGCCGACAGCGCGCGCGAAATCGACTTTGCGATGCGCTGGGGTTTTGGTGCCAACCAAGGGCCGTTCGAGTTGTGGCAGCAAGCCGGCTGGAAACAAGTGGCCGGGTGGGTGAAGGCCGACATCGATGCGGGCAAGGCGTTGTGCAGTGCGCCTCTGCCGGCGTGGGTGTTTGTAGGCCCCGTCGCTGACAACGCGGGCGTGCACACCCCGCAAGGTTCGTGGAGCGCGGCGCAGGGCAAATACATACCGGGCAGCACGCTGCCGGTGTACCAGCGCCAGCATTTCGCTGAAGCCATGTCGGGCTCTGGCGCGGCCGATCCAAAGACGGCGGGTGCCACGGTATTTGAGAACGACGAGGTTCGCGGCTGGACGCTGCTGAATGCAGACGGCAGCGCCGACGACGTGCTCATCCTCAGTTTGAAGAGCAAGCTGCATCTCATCGGCGCGCCGATGATCGAGGGCCTGCTGAAGGGCATTGACCTGGCTGAAGCGCAGTACAAAGGTTTGGTGATCTGGTCACCGGACGAGCCGTTTTCGGCCGGTGCCAACCTGGAAGCCATGCTGCCGCAGTTCATGAAGGGCGGTGCCAAGGCCATCGCTCCTGAAATTAAAAAGCTGCAAGACGCGCTGCTGCGTTTGCGCTACGCCGCTGTGCCCACCGTGGCTGCGGTGCGCGGCATGGCGCTGGGCGGTGGCTGCGAAATCGCGATTGCCGCAGCCAAACGCGTGGTCGGCATGGAGAGCTACATCGGCTTGGTGGAGGTGGGCGTCGGCCTGCTGCCCGGCGGCGGTGGCCTGACCTACATTGCGCGCCGCGCGGCCGAGATGGCGAGCGCCGCCAATGCGAATGCCGACATCTTCAAGTTCGTCTCCGACGGTTTCACCAACGCCGCCATGGCCAAGGTGGGCACCAGCGCCATTGAGTCGCGCAAGTTGGGCTATGTGTTGTGGAGCGACGTGATCGTGCCCAACAAGGACGAGCTGCTGTTTGTGGCCATCACCCAAGCCAAAGCCATGTTCGACAGCGGCTATCGCGCCCCGGCACGCGCCCTGTTCCCGGTAGCCGGCCGCAACGCCGTCGCCACCATCAAGGCGCAACTCGCCAACATGCGCGACGGCGGCTTTATCAGCGCACACGACTTCCACATCTCGGCGCTGATTGCCGACGTGGTGTGCGGCGGCGATGTCGATGCGGGCTCTATGGTGAACGAGGAGTATTTGATGTCGCTGGAGCGCAAACACTTCTGCGCGCTGCTCGACCATCCAAAGACGCAAGAGCGAATCATGGGCATGCTGCAAACGGGCAAGCCGGTTCGGAATTGAATCAGGACACACCATGAACAAACAAATCCAAGACGCCTACATCGTTGCCGCCACCCGCACGCCCATCGGCAAATCGGGGCGTGGTTATTTCAAGAACACGCGCGCCGACGACCTGTTGGTGCTGGCCATCCAAAGCGCGCTGCGCCAGGTGCCCACGCTCGACCCCAAGGCGATTCAAGACGCCGTCATCGGTTGCTCTTTCCCCGAAGGCGAACAGGGGATGAACATGGCGCGCGTGGCAGTGGCGTTGGCCGGTTTGCCCAACTCGGTGGGCGGCATCACCGTGAACCGGTTTTGCGCATCAGGCTTGTCGGCCATACAAATGGCTGCCGACCGCATCCGCGTGGGCGAAGCCGACGTGATGATTGCCGGAGGTGCCGAGTCGATGAGCCTGGTGCCCATGGGCGGCAACAAACCTTCGTTCAACCCGCGAGTGTTTGAGCGCGACGAGAACATCGGCATCGCTTACGGCATGGGCATCACCGCTGAGAACGTCGCCAAGCAGTGGAAAGTCACGCGCGAGGCACAAGACGCATTTGCCCTGCAATCGCACTTGCGCGCGCTCAAGGCGCAGCAGGCCGGTGAATTCACCGATGAGATGACATCGATAGAGGTGATCGACCGCTTCCCCAACCTCGTCACCGGCGAGGCGCAAACCAAAACCCGCACCGTCAGCCTGGACGAAGGCCCGCGCGCCGACACCTCCATCGAAGGCCTGGCCAAACTGCGGCCCGTGTTTGCGGCCAAGGGCAGCGTGACAGCGGGCAACAGCTCACAAACCAGCGACGGCGCCGGCTGCTTGATTTTGGCCAGCGAAAAAGCCATCAAAGAACACGGCCTGACGCCGCTGGCGCGCTTCGTCAGTTTTGCCAGCCGCGGCGTGCCGCCCGAGATCATGGGCATCGGCCCGATCGAGGCCATTCCTGCGGCCCTGGGCTATGCCGGTTTGAAACAAAGCGACATGGACTGGATCGAGCTGAACGAAGCCTTTGCCGCGCAGGCCTTGGCGGTGATGAACACTTTGCAACTCGACGGCAGCAAGGTCAACCCCATGGGCGGCGCAATAGCACTGGGCCATCCGCTGGGTGCGACCGGCGCCATCCGTGCCGCGACTGTCATCCACGCTCTGCGTCGGCACAACTTGAAATACGGCATGGTGAGCATGTGCGTAGGTACTGGCCAAGGCGCAGCCGGCATTTTTGAGAAAATTTGACCCCCACGTCGCTGCGCGCCTGCCCCCCAAGGACCTGGAAGGGCCTCTTTGTGGCCCTTGGGGAGCCTCCCACCGGACCGGCAAAGCCGGATCCACGGGAGTTCCTTGATGGGCGTTTCGCTTCGCTTACGCTTCCACGTTGATAAAGTTTCTGGGAAATTTATGAGCATCAAAACAGCCACCCTGAACGGCGTTGCCACCATCGAGATCGCGCGGCCTGAGAAGAAAAACGCGTTGACGGTGGCGATGTACCAGGCCATGACCCATGCGCTGCTCGCGGCGCAGGCCGACGCATCAGTGAGATCCGTGCTGATCACCGGGCAGCCGGGTATCTTCACGTCGGGCAACGACATTGAAGACTTCATCGGCCGCCCGCCCGAGAACGGCAGCAATGCGCTGAACTCCCCTGTGTTTCAGTTCATGCAGGCACTGGCCACTTGCGAAAAGCCGGTGATCGCAGCGGTCACTGGCGCGGCGATTGGCATCGGCACCACGTTGCTGTTGCACTGCGACCTGGTTTACGTGTCGGACGAAGCGCGTTTGGCGATGCCGTTTGTGAGCCTGGGCCTGGTGCCCGAATTCGCCGCCAGCCTGATCGTGCCGCGTTTGATGGGCCACGTGAAGGCCGCTGAAAAGCTGATGCTGGGCGAGCCGTTCACGCCGCAAGACGCAGTGGACATGCACATCGCCAACGCGGTGCTGCCGGCCGGGGAAGTGGTGAGCCACGCGCGCCGCGTGGCCGAGCGCTTCAACGCCTTGCCGCCGGGGGCCGTGCGCGACACCAAGCGCCTGATGAAAAAAGCGTCTGCGGCCGAAGTGATCGACACCATTGCCGTCGAAGGTGCGATTTTTTCGAGCCGATTGCGCAGCCCCGAAGCCATGGAAGCTTTCCAGGCTTTCTTCCAAAAACGCAAGCCTGATTTCTTGCAATTCAGTTGAGCGTTTGATGCCATGTCGCTGACCTTCAAGCTGCTGTCATCGCCGCTGTGGGTCGCGCAGGCACTGCTGATGCGCCGCAACACGCCGTTGCTGCCAGAGGCTGCGGGCGAGCGCAGCGGTGAGGTGGCCGGAGTCAATGGCGGTGGCCTGCTTCGCTTGTTGATCGTCGGTGATTCGTCGGCTGCCGGTGTGGGTGTGGCCACCCAAGACCAGGCGCTCAGCGGCCACCTCACGCGCACGCTGGCACAGCGTTCGGGACAACGCGTGCAGTGGAATTTGCTGGCGCGCAGTGGCATCAGCAGCGCGCATATCTTGGCGCTGGTGCAGCGGGAACTTCAGCACAATGCACAGCAGCTTGTGGGTGCGTCTGCCGATGCCGCAGTGGATCTCACGGTCGATCTCGCGGTCGATGTCGCGGTCGTCCTTTTGGGCGTGAACGACGTCATCGAACAGCTGCCAACGCACCACGCCGTGACTCACCGCGCGGCGCTGGCCGACTGGTTGATCGCGAACTGCGGCGTCCGCCATGTGGTGTTTTCACCGCTGCCGCCGATGGGCAAATTTCCGTCGTTGCGCCCTCCTCTGCGCTGGGTCGTCGATGCCGACGCTCAGCGCCACGACCGCGCCTTGGCGCAGTGGGCCGCCACGCGCGGCGACGTCTGGCACGTGCCTATTCCCATCACCTTGTCAGCCGAAGGCATGGCCGCCGACGGCTTTCACGCCGGTGAGCCGGTTTACAAAATATGCGGCGAAGCGCTGGCAGAGTTCATATCAACGCGACTGCTTTGAGGCTGGGATTTGCAAATTCGTGGGCACGCTGCCGATGTGCTGAGCAAGATTTCCACCCCGCCGCCCGCACGCATCACCGCACCCCAGCCCGCAGCAGCCCAGGCCCCTTTTCACACCTTCAACCGCACCCGCAGGCGCGCCCGCAGGTGCACCCGCAGGCGCTCCCGTTCGAACACGCTAGACCACACCGCCGCCCCACCCCACGCCCCCCGTTCGGACTGACGTATCGAAGTTCCGCGCGGCCCCTTCGATACCTCAGGGCGAACGGGTTTTTGAGCGTTCGGGCCAAGCAGACGGAGATCCGTTGCGAACGCCAAAGACTGCGTCAAACAAATCGCCGCAATTCAAATCAATCAAGCCACTCAAGCGACTCAAGCGACTCAAGCCATTCAAGCCACTCAAGCCATCTCAGGGCGAACGGGGTGAAAAATTAACACTTCATGAGGCCGGATCAATGGGCCACGCCGTCTTCCGTCAAAACCAAACTCAGCGCTTGGTCATGCGCTTGCGCATCAAATTCAGCGTCACCCATTTCAGTGACCGCCCACGCCACGCCGATGGACGTGACGTGCGGGTGCGCTGCCAGCCAGCGGTCAAAGTAGCCCCCGCCGTGGCCCAGCCGGTGGCCTGATTTTGTGAAGCCGACACACGGCACCAACACCACGTCGGGCACCATCAGCGCACCGTCGGCGGTGGCCATGTTGCATTCGTCGCGCGCAGTGGGCGCTTGACCATTCCAGCGCCGGTAGTGCATTTCTACGGGTTTCTTTTTGGAGTACGGCAAGGCGGTCACCACGCGCGCGGTGGCCAGTTGTTCAGCCAGCGAGTCGCTTGCGTTAAATTCGCAGCGCATGGGCCAATACAGGCCGAGCGAATCGGGCTCCAGCTCGAGCAGCAAACGGCGCAGTTGCACTGACATCGCCGTGTTGGCCGCCTCGGCAGCCGACGACATCACGAACGCTTCACGGCGCGCTTTTAAGTTTGAACGAAGTTCGGCGCGAGAGGTCGCAGCACCGGGCGTCGGTAACTCCATGGTTTTGGCCCTTTCTTGAACACAGCATGACGTCTACACGAGTGAATTCACACCGATGAAAACAGTGAAATCAGAGAAATTAGTGTACGGAACCGCGTTTTGCGCTTTGCTGCTGATCCTGGCCCTGCCTGGCCGTTCGAGCGCGCAAATCAGCCAATCCGCCCAGGGCATAGGCAACAACGCGATTGTCGAAGCCCGCGAAGCGCTGCGCAAAAGGGACCGCAGCGGCTTGGCTGCCGCCCGTGCCTCGGCGCTCGCGTCTGCGCATCCACTGGCCATGTGGCCCGATTACTTCGAGCTGAACAACCGTTTGTTCGAGGCGCAACAAAGCGAGGTCGATGCGTTTTATGCACGCTGGCCGCAAACCTATGTCGAGGACCGTTTGCGCAACGACTGGCTGCTGGAGTTGGGCCGGCGCCGCGATTGGCGCAACTTTGCGGTCGACTATCCGCGCTTTCGCATGAACGACGACCGCGACGTCAGTTGCTACGCCTTGATGCTGGACCAGGCCGCAGGCAAGGACGTTCGCGAGGCAGCACGCGGCCTGTGGTTTGCGCAAAAAGAGGCTGACGACGGTTGCAACTTGATGGCCACCGCACTGATCGACGCCAAGGTTTTCAGCACCGCTGATGCGTGGCGCAAAGCACGGCTTGCCACCGACGCCAACCGTGTGCGTGCTGCGCGCCAGGCGGTCATGCTGATCGACGCGCCCGCGTCCGCTGGCTTGGCAGATTTGTTCGAGAACCCGACGCGCTATCTGGCACGAAAAGCGTCGACCACCAACCGCACGCAAGCCGAGCTCACCACGCTGGCCTTGATCCGCCTGGCGGCCACCGACCCCGACGGCGCTGCCGGCGCGCTGAACGAGCGTTGGGAGCGCGCGCTGCCAGCCGATCTGGCCGCCTGGGCTTGGGCCAACGTGGGCAAGCAGGCCGCGCTCAAGCTGTCGCCGGATGCAGCCAATTTTTTCCAGCGCGCCGACGTCTTGGCCGCGAAAAATCCGAGTGATGAGGCTTGGCCCGACGACACCTTGGCCTGGAAACTGCGCGCCGCGCTGCGCGCCAACAACGGCGCGGCGCGCTGGCCGCAAGTGGTGCAAGCCGCCAACACCATGAGCGCGGCCGAGCAAGCCGATCCGGCCTGGACGTACTGGAAAGCGCGAGGCTTGCAGGCCATGTCAGTCGCCACATCGGCGGTCAAACCCGGCGCGAATCAAGACCCCAATCAAGCCGCTAAAGAAGCGGCCGATTTGCTGGCGCAATCGCGCAGCCTGATGAACGGCATGGCGGGTCAGCTCAACTTCTACGCGAAGCTCGCCGCCGAACATCTGGGCCAGCGCCTGACGCTGCCACCCAAGCCCGCGCCGTTCACGGCCGAAGAACGCGCCAACGCCGTGCGCCACCCCGGCCTGTCGCGCGCGCTGCAACTCATCGCACTTGGCCTGCGCAGTGAAGGCGTGCGCGAATGGAATTTTTCACTTCGCGGCATGAGCGACCGAGAGCTGCTGGCTGCAGCGCAAATGGCCTGCGACCGCGAGGTCTGGGACCGCTGCATCAACACCAGTGACCGCACCAAAGTCGAGATCGACATGGAACAGCGTTTCCCCACGCCGTTTCGCCGAGAAGTCATCACGCGGGCGCGCGAAATCGGCCTGGACCCCGCCTATGTATACGGCCTGATCCGCCAAGAATCGCGCTTCATCATGGACGCGCGTTCCAGCGTGGGCGCGTCGGGCCTGATGCAAATCATGCCCGCCACCGCGCGCTGGACCGCCAAGCGAATCGGCCTGGACTACACGCCCGAATTGATTGCCGACCGCGACACCAACATCAAGCTCGGCACCAGCTATTTGAAGCTGGCGCTGGACGACTTTGGAGGCTCGCAGGCCATGGCCGCGGCCGCCTACAACGCCGGCCCCAGCCGCCCGCGCCGCTGGCGTGAAGGCCCGGTGCTGGAAACCGCCGCGTGGGCTGAGAACATCCCCTTCAATGAGACGCGCGACTACGTGAAAAAGGTGCTGTCCAACGCCACCTATTACGCCGCCATGCTGAACGGCGAAGCACCTAATTTGAAGTCGCGTTTGGGCCGCTCGATCGGCCCGCGCGACGCCAACGCATCTGCTGAAAACAAGGACCTGCCATGACGACACCTGATCTGACTGCCCCATCGATCCCCAAGCTGCCGCCTGATCACATGTCCAAGCTGCTGGTGCTGGGCGGCACCGGCTTTGTCGGGCGCAGCCTGTGCGAACAACTGGTGGCGCGTAACGGCGGCGCCGCAGGGCGCATCACCGTGCCCAGCCGCAGGCCGCAGCGAGCCGCGCATCTGCGCTCGCTGCCCACGCTGGAACTGCTGCCCGCCAACATCCACGACGACGCCGACCTTTTGCGTTTGGTGTCGGGCTGCGACGCCGTCATCAACCTGGTGGCGGTGCTGCACGGCACGGAGGCCGAGTTTCAAAAGGCGCACGTCGAATTGCCGCGCCGCTTGGCGACTGCCTGCAAAGCGGCGAACGTGCGGCGCCTGGTGCACGTCAGCGCTTTGGGCGTGGGCCTGGACAACAGCGGCGGTGAACCGTCGCGTTACTTGCGCTCCAAAGCGGCCGGTGAGCGCGTGCTGAAAGACGCGCAGCTTGACCTGACGCTGTTGCGCCCGTCGGTCATTTTTGGTGAGCACGACAAGTTCATCAACCTGTTCGCGCAACTGCAAAGCGTGTTTCCGTTCGTGCCGCTGGCCGGTGAACAAGCGCGCTTTCAGCCGGTGTGGGTGGAAGACGTGGCACGCGCCATCGTCACCTGCCTCGACACGCCTTCCACCATTGGTCAAACCATTGAATGCGCAGGCCCCACGGTCTACACGCTGGGCGATCTGGTGCGCTGCGCCGGCCGCTGGTCAGGCCACGAGCGGCCGGTGTTCGGCATTCCCGAATTCGCCGCGCGCTTGCAAGCCCGCGCCATGGAACTGATGCCCGGCCAGCCGCTGATGTCGCGTGACAACCTCGATTCCATGAAAACGCCCAACATCGCCAACGCCTTGATGCCGGGGCTGGACAGCCTGGGCATCCAAGCCGAGTCGATAGAAAGCGTGATGCCCGCGGTGCTGGGCAAACGCAGTGGCATCGCGCGTTTGGATCCGCTGCGGCGCGAGCAACATCGCGGGTGATGTCGGAGCGACATCAGGAACATATTTTCAGCGGCGTGTAAAACAAACGCAATACACTGCGGCAATGAAAACCGCTGTCATTCCTCAAGTCCGCGTCGAGCCCGAGTTGCGCGCTCAACTCGACGCCGTGCTCACCGAAAACGAGACCCTCAGTGATTTCGTTGAAGTTGCGGTGCGCCGAGCCGTTGAGCATCGACACATTCAAACCGCGTTTCACGCGCGCGGCCAGGCTGCGTTCGAGCACTATCAGCGCACTGGCGTGTCACACGTTGCCGTGGATGTCTTCGACACCCTCCAAGCCAAGCTCGACGCTCGACGCAAACAAGTTCTGGGATGAGCGGAGCCTTTGCGGTCGACTTCAGCGACCCGGCCAAAGAAGATATCCACCGCCTGTTCGAATTCTTGCTGCTCAAAGCCACGACCGCCGACGACTTCGAGCGTGTGCAAGAGACCATTGACGAATTGCGATTGGCCATTGAAGTGCAGTTTGCGCGCGCGCCTTTCAACTATCGCAAGGCCGGAAGCGACCCGTTGCGCCGCGAACTGATCGTGCCGGTTGGAGCGACCGGCTATGTTGCGCTGTACGCCATCCAGCCGCCATCGCAAGTTTTGGTGCTGGCCGTGCGCCATCAGCTCGAAGACGATTACCACTGAAGCCTCTGCCCTATCGTCAACCTTCGGCCGCGGGCCAAATCGAATGCGCCGGCCCCACGGTCTACACCTTGGGCGACCTGGTGCGCCTCGCCGGCCATTGGTCGGGCCACGACAGGCCGGTGTTCGGCATTCCCGAATTCGCCGCGCGCCTGCAAGCACGCGCCATGGAACTGATGCCCGGCCAGCCGCTGACGTCGCGCGACAACCTCGACTCCATGAAAACGCCCAACGTCGCCAACGACTCGATGCCGGGCCTGGACAGCCTTGGCATACATGCACAGGCGATCGAAAGCGTGATGCCCGCCGTGCTCGGCAAACGCGGCGGTGTGGCCCGCCTGGACCCGCTGCGGCGCGACCAGCACGGCGGGTGACCTGAGCGGCGCGTTGCGAGTACGCGTCGGTGACGGGGCTGCGCCGACGCCGATGAAGTAACGAAGCCGGCTTGAGTGATCAGGGTTGTGCAGTCCTCGCGGCCTGTGCCGCGCCTCAGAGCAGCTCGATTCCCGAAACGCGCCGGGTGGCCGTGCATGACGTGCATGACGTGCATGACGTGCATGACGTGCAGAAGTGCAGAAGTGCGAGGAGCCCGCGGCCCAGCAAGCAGGAGCGATACTCGGTTGCAGCATGCGGCCTCCGCCGAATTTCTCGGCACACCCCGCGTCATCGCTGAAAGCTCGCCATGTCAACGACAGGCCCACTGCAACCACCGCCCGACGGCAGCGCTGAGGCAGTGCAATCCCAAGATGCTCAGCGTCCGCCAGACTCCTTGAAGACTGCAGCACTGCAGACGGCGATCCTTAACAGCGCCAACTTGTCCAGCATCGCGATCGACGCGAACGGCACCGACAACAGCGCGAACATTCAGGCCTCCCAGTACGCTCGCAGCCTGCTCGAGGCCAGCCTTGACCCGCTCGTCACCATCAGTCCCGAGGGCAAGATCACCGACGTCAACGAGGGCTCGGTCAAGGTTACCGGGGTGGCGCGCGAGAAGTTGATCGGTACCGACTTCTCCAACTACTTCACCGAGCCCGAGAAGGCACGCCAGGGCTACCAGCAGGTCTTCGCCAAGGGCTTCGTCACCGACTACCCACTGACCATCCTGCACCAGGACGGTCGTCTCACCGACGTGCTCTACAACGCCTCGGTGTACAAGGACGTGAGTGGCAAAGTCCTGGGCGTGTTTGCCGCGGCCCGCGATATCACCGCACTCAAGCAGGCCTCCCAGTACGCTCGCAGCCTGCTCGAGGCCAGCCTCGATCCGCTCGTCACCATCAGCCCCGAGGGCAAGATCACCGACGTCAACGAGGGCTCGGTCAAGGTCACCGGCGTGGCGCGCGAGAAGCTGATCGGCACCGACTTCTCCAACTACTTCACCGAGCCCGAGAAGGCGCGCCAGGGCTACCAGCAGGTCTTCGCCAAGGGCTTCGTCACCGACTATGCGCTGACCATCCTGCACCGGGAGGGTGGTCTCACCGACGTGCTCTACAACGCCTCGACCTACAAGGACGTGAGTGGCAATGTTCTGGGCGTGTTTGCCGCCGCCCGCGACATCACCGCCCGCAAGCAGGTCGAGGCCGAGCGGCAACGCCTGGACCGGGTTTTGCGTGAGACCAATCTTGAACTGCAAGGCGCCAAGTTCGAGGCCGAACGGGCCAACCGGGCGAAATCGGACTTCCTGTCCAACATGAGCCACGAACTGCGTTCGCCGCTCAACGCCATCCTCGGTTTTGCGCAATTGATTGACACCGGTTCGCCGCCGCCGACAGAGGAACAGAAGGACAGCACCGAGCAGATCCTTCAGGCAGGTTGGTATCTGCTGGAGTTGATCAACGAGATTCTCGATCTCGCGCAGATCGAATCGGGCAAGCTGTCGTTGTCGACGGAGTCCATCTCGCTCGACGAAGTCTTGCGCGATTGCCAGGCAATGATCGAACCCGAGGCGCGCAAGAGCGGCATTCGGGTGGGCTTCCCTGAGCGCGAACATCGCTTGTTCGTCAGCGCAGATCGCACGCGCGTCAAACAGGTCTTCGTCAACCTGCTGTCGAATGCAATCAAGTACAACCGCGTCGGCGGGTCGGTCGAGGTGACCTGCATCGCTTGCCCGGGCGAACGCGTTCGTGTGAGTTTTGAGGACTCAGGCGAAGGTCTGGCGCCGGACAAACTTGCACAGTTGTTCCAGCCCTTCAACCGCCTTGGCCAGCAAGACGGCCTCAAGGAAGGGACCGGTATCGGACTGGTCGTCAGCAAGCAACTGGTCGAGTTGATGGGGGGCTCGATCGGTGTGGAAAGCACGGTCGGCGTCGGCAGCGTGTTCTGGGTCGAGTTCAATGCAGCCGACGCTGTCGAGGCACAGGGCTTGGCAAATGCGCCCGCATCTGAGGAGCCCTCGGACGCCGCAGGCACCGCGCCACAGCGCACCGTTCTCTGCGTCGAAGACAACCCGGCCAACCTGATGCTCATCACGCGGATCCTGACGCGTCGGCCCGACATCCGTCTGCTCAGTGCGAAGGACGGTCGGCAGGGCATCGAGATGGCGTTTGCCGCCATGCCCGAGGTCATCCTGATGGACATCAACCTGCCCGGAATCAACGGCGTCGCGGCGCTCAAGATCCTCGCCGCTGACGCGGCCACGGCCCGCATCCCCGTCATTGCCATCAGCGCCAACGCCATGCCCAGCGACATCAAGAGGGGTTTGGAGGCAGGG
Source organism: Burkholderiales bacterium (assembly GCA_038241115.1). Classification (GTDB taxonomy): domain Bacteria; phylum Pseudomonadota; class Gammaproteobacteria; order Burkholderiales; family Burkholderiaceae_C; genus JANYJJ01. The sequence continues at coordinate 21,274 of JBBRGA010000026.1, forward strand.
TTTTTTAGCTACCTCACCAAACCGATCAAGGTCAACGGGTTCATGGAAACGCTGGACCTTGCGCTGGATTGCGCGAGATCCAGGTCCGAGATCGCCAGCGGCGAGCAGGCCACCTGATGACGCTCGAGCTGGACATCCTCGCCGCAAATATCTTAATCGTTGACGATCTGCCCGCCAACGTGCGGCTGCTGAGCCGCCTGCTGACCGAGGCGGGCTACTCGCAGGTCACGTCCACCACCAATCCACTGGAGGTGTGCGCTATGCACCAGCGCAACGGCTACGACCTCGTCCTGCTCGACCTGCAGATGCCCTTGATGGACGGCTTCGCCGTAATGGAGGGTTTGAAAACCAACGCGCTCGAAAGCTTCGTGCCCGTCATCGTGCTCACGGCCGAACCAGGCCACAAGTTGCGCGCCTTGCAGGCGGGTGCCAAAGATTTCATCAGCAAGCCGTTCGACCTGATCGAGGTCAAGACGCGCATCCGCAACATGCTGGAAATGCGCATGCTGTACCGAAATCTGGAACGTCAGAACCGGCTGCTGGAACAGACCGTGCGCGACCGCACACTTGAATTGAGCGAGCTTGCCGCTTATCTGATCATCGCCCGCGAGGACGAGAAGGCGCACCTGGCGCGAGAGTTGCACGATGAACTCGGCGCCTTGCTGACGGCCGCAAAGTTGAACCTCGCCCGCCTGCGCGGCACGCAGTTCGAAGACACGGCGACGGCGGCTTGTCTCAAGCAGGTCCACAAGCATCTGGACGAAGGGATTTCATTGAAGCGCCGGATTGTCGAGGACCTGCGGCCCTCCTCCCTGACCACGCTCGGCCTGACGGTCAGTCTTGCGAACCTGTGCGCAGACGTCGGAACGCGCCTGAACATCGAGATCCAGCTCAAGTTAGACGAGGTCAGCCTGACGGAGGATGGCCAGTTGGCAATCTACCGCCTGGTTCAGGAGGCACTGAACAATGTCTGCAAGCATGCCGAGGCCACGCAAGTCCGCGTTTCAGTGAACAGCGAGCCGCCCCTGGTCAGGGTGCAAATCGAAGACGACGGCATCGGCTTCGATCCGAGCGGTCCCAGATCGGCGGCGCACGGCATTGCCGGCATGCGATTCCGCATCGAGCAACTCAAGGGCAGCATGTCGGTGGCGTCGCGTCCGGGCGCGGGCACTTTTCTCGAAGCCGTCATGCCGATCGCGACGGTTGCAGCCGCACTGCGTTAGCTTCTGCGTTTGACAGATGGATTTGATTGAACGCGAGCAAGCCTTGCAATCACTGAAGATGGGACTGTGCGAGGCCGCGACGCGCGGTCAGGTCATGCTGGTCGCCGGCGAGGCTGGCATCGGCAAGAGCAGCTTGCTTCGGGCGGCGGCGCAGGCCCATGTGGCTGCGGGCGGCGCCGTCTGGTGGGGTGCCTGCGACGCACTTGAGACGCCTCACCCGCTGGCGCCGCTACTGGACATTGCACGTGAGCACAAGCCGCGCTTTGCTGCACTCTTGGACGGTCCGCGCCCTGCGCTGTTCGAGGCCGTGCTCGACGACTTGCGCTTCTCGCCCGGGCCGCTGCTTATGGTTGTCGAAGATGCTCATTGGGCCGATGACGCGACGCTCGACCTGCTGAAGTACCTGGGCCGACGCATCGAGCGCACGCGCGCGCTGCTGGCTGTGAGTTACCGCGATGACGAGGTCACTGCCAGCCACCCCTTGCGCCGCGTGCTGGGCGAGTTGCCACCGGCGGCGCGCAGCCACTTGCCGGTGTCGCGGCTCAGCCAGGATGCCGTTCGCGTGCTGGCCGCGCAGGCCGGCAGGCGCGCCGAAGGTGTTTATGAGGCGACCCAGGGCAATGCCTTCTTCGTCACCGAACTTCTGCGCGACACCGCCCAGCCCCCGGCGGCCGTGCCACGCAATGTTCAGGACGTGGTGCTGGCGCGCTACGCGCGGCTGGCGCCGTCGGTGCAGATGCTCTTGCGCGGCGTCTCGGTGGTGCCCGGTCGCGCCGAGCGTTGGCTGGTGGACGCGCTGCTGGCGCCGCCGCTTGACGACATCGAAGCTGCGCTGGCCAGCGGACTGCTTCTGGCCGACGACGGCAACCTCGTGTTCCGCCACGAGCTCGGCCGCCTGGCGGTGGAATCGGCGCTCAGCGCGCCGCAGTCACAAGCCCTGCACGCCCGCGTGCTGGCGGCGCTGTCGGCGCGCCAGGACGCGGACGAAGAGGTGGCACCGGCGCGGCTGGTTCACCATGCCGTGGCCGCGCGCGACCGCGCTGCCGTGAGCCGATATGCCCCGCAGGCAGCGCGCCAGGCCAGCGAGCGCGGGGCCCAGCGCGAAGCCGCCGCGCAATGGCGCGTCGCGCTACAGCACGGCCAGCCCTGCGACAAAGCCGAGCACATGGCCTGGCTGGACGGTTTTGCACAGGCGGGCGCGCTGGTCGGCCTGAACGAACCGACGCTGGCCGCGCTCCAGCAGCTGCACGCGCTGGCGCTGCGCCAGGGCGGCATGGCGGCGGCGGCGCAGGTGCGCGCACGTCAGGCAGGTCCTCTGGTCGGCCAACTGCGTCACGCCGAGGCCAACGCCGCGATCGCAGACGCTCTGGCGCTGATGGAAACGCTGCAACCACACAGCGCGGCGCACGCCTTTGTGTGGGCCGCTGCCGGCCACCAGCGCATGCTCGAACGCGATTACGCCCAAAGCATCGAACAAGGCCAGCGCGCCATCGCACTGGCCACTGCGCTGGGCGAAAGTGGCACGCTGGCCCGCGCCGAACTCGCAACCGGCGCCGCGCTGCTGTTCGTCGATCTTGCGGCCGGGCGCCGCATGCTGCTGGCGCTGCACGATCGGATGCGCGCGGCCGGCAATCTGCGGGGCGTTTCCATCGTCCTTGCCATGATCGGCTCGGGCCTGGGCGAACTGATGCATTTGGCCGAGGCCGACGCCTGCCTGAGCGAGGCGCTGGCACTGGCTGAAGCGCACGACTTCAACGGCGTCTACCCGCGTGCGTGGCTTGCACTGTGCCGGGTGCTGAGCGGGCACTGGGACGAGGCGGCCGGCTTCGCCTCGGCGGTGGTGTCGAGCGAGCACGACAGCTCGATGTCGCGGCTGATGGCGCTGCTGGCGCTGGGCCGACTGCGCACGCGGCGTGGCGACCCGGGTGCCGACGCCGTGCTCGGCGAGGCCCTGACGCTGGCCAGCGGCAGCGGCACGCTTCAGCGCCTGGCACCAACGGCCTGCGCACGCGCCGAGGCCGCCTTCGAGCGCGGTGATCTTCAGCAGGTGCGTGTGGAGGTCGAACGCGCGCTGCCGCTGGCGCGGGCCAAGGGCCACCCGTGGTTTGTGGGCGAACTGACTTATTGGCTGGCGCGCGCGGGCGGCGATATCGGCCCGGCAGATGACGCGGCTGAGCCCTGGTTCCTGCAGCGAACCGGCCGTTGGTACGACGCCGCCATTGCCTGGGCCGCGCTGGGCTGTCCGTACGAACAGGCGCGTGCCTTGGCCGAAGGCGACACCGAAGCGGCTTGGCGCGAGGCGCTGCTGCTTTTTGAACAACTCGGTGCCAGGCCCGCCGCCGAAGCGCTGCGCCGCCGCCTGCGCGACGCCGGTGTGCGCGGCGTGGCGCGCGGCGCGCGCGATGCCACGCGGGCCCATCCGGCCGGGCTGACGGCGGCCGAACACAAGGTGCTGGTGCTGATGGCAGACGGGCTGCGCAACGCCGAGATCGCCGCCCACATCCACCGTTCGGTGCGCACGGTGGACCACCACGTCGCTGCGGTGCTTGCCAAGCTTGGCATGGACAGCCGGCAGGCGGCCGTTCAGCACGCCACGCGCATGGGTTGGCTGGCAGCGCTCTCAATTTAGGCAGTCGCAGCCCGCAATCTGGGCAATCCTGCCGTCGCCCCTGAAGCGGGGCCAACGCATCCTTCACATCTCGGCAGCACGTTGCTGCCGACCCACTGAAGGAGAAACCCATGCCCCGCTACCTTGTCGAACGCAGCTTCCCCGATGGACTTGCCATCCCTATCAACGCCGATGGCCGCAAGGCCCTGGACGGCGTGATTGCCAATAACGCCGAACTGGGCGTCAGCTGGGTCCACAGCTATGTGAATCCGGAGCGCACGCAAACTTTTTGTATCTATGACGCCACCAGCCCCGAAGCAATCCGCAAGGTAGCGGAACGCAACGGTTTGCCGGTGGGCCGCATCACCCAGGTCAGCGTGCTCGACCCCTACGCCTACGGCGCCTGAACGCGCCACGTCCCGTCCCATCAACACACTTTCGGAGATCACCCCATGTCCAAATCCGTTCTCATCCTCGCCCTGCTGGCGCTCACCGCCGCCGCGCCAGTAATGTCCCAACAGGCACAACAGCGATTCATCATCGAACGCGATATTCCGGGTGCATCAAGCATGACGGCTGCCCAATTGAGCGGCGCGGCGCAGAAGAGCAACTCGGTGTTGCGCGACCTCGGCCCGGACATCAAGTGGGAACAAAGCTACGTTGCCGGCGACAAGATCTACTGCGTGTATCAGGCGCCGAACGAGGCTCTGATCAAGGAGCACGCGGTGAAATCGGGGTTCCCGGCGAACCGCATCACGCGCGTGGCGGCCATCATCGACCCCACAACAGCGGGATCGTCGCAGCCGGCACGCTGACCAGACCGGTCCTCGCGGCCCTTCTTGGGCCGCCGGGGCCTACACGAATCAATCCGCTGACAAGTTGGCACCCTGCGCGACCGGTCGGGGAACGGCTTGCAAAACATTTCGTGAAACAAATCGCACGCCATATCGCGCAACGGCGCGTTCAAGCCGCACTTTCTTGCTTCAGGACTGTGCGCAGCTGACACCGGCCTCTGCGCTGCCCCTCCCATCGCAAGGGCTACCGCCGCGATGATCTGAGCGCGGGCCTCAACGCAGGTCTGCGCGTTGATGCGCTGCTGGAAGCAAACGCTAGTGTCTCGGTCTCGCTCTGGGCGTTCGGCCATCGGCCATCAGCAATGGTTGCGCATCCGTGCAATCAGCATGCGGACCTCGCCGGGCCTCGGATCCGATCAGATGAGCGCCAATTCTTGGTCAAATCTTGCGATTGGCAGCAGATGCGCCAACCGAAACTGTGTGCAACGTGGTTCCCTCAGACACGCACATGGGTTGCATGACGTGGCCTCGCGAGTGGGGTATCGGGCAGCAACACCGCTGATTGGCGGGTTTCATTCGATTTCCCCGACTTGCGTGGTGCGCAAGAGGGACGCGTTCTCGGCGTTTCGTTTGAACGCGTTCATCACCCATCACTTGCCAACAGTCGCCCGACAGAGACAACCCTGCACACTGACTCGCTCAATCACGTCTTCCGCCTGGTCTGGTCCGACCGTCTCGGCAGCTTCGTCGCCGAACCCGAATGTGGGCGCGGACGGATCCATCGGAGAAGTTTGGCGCGGGTGGTTTCCTGGGGGTGCGTGCCTACCCGATGGGCGAGGCCAGCGGCGACCGAGGCTGGCTCGCCCAAACCGAATTGCGCGCTGCCGTCGGCGGTGGTGCCACCGTGTTCCTCTGGGCCGATGGCGGCCAGGCCGTACTCAACGCCCAGTCCTGGGACGCTGCTTCGGGGGGCCGGCGCGGCATCGCCGGTGCCGGGCCGGGTGCCCGCTTGACCGCAGCGCGATGGAGTCTGGAATCAACCCTCGGCTGGAGGGCGCGTGGCGGCCGACCCGAGGCTGAGGCGCGCGACCGCAATCCGCGAATGTTCGTTGTCGGCAGCTACCGCTTCGACTGAACAGGTCAACGGCAGCTCACAGGATGCTGACGCGACACCACCAACAATGTTGCTTGCAAACGAACTGAACCCACATCATGGCCGACACGGAACGCATAGCGCTTGACAGCGTCAGGGACTTGATCGTGATTGGCGCGCCGCTGCCGTTTGCGGTGTTGGATGCGTCGGGGACGCTGTTGCTCAATCAGGGCCAGACCGTTGGCAGCGAACGGCAGTTCGAGATGTTGGTCGATCGTGGTGCATGGTGCGAACGGCTCAAGGTCGAAGAAGTGCGTCTCCAGCGATCGGGCGGCGCGGCAGCGGGCAAGTTCATCGGCCAGCGCCACCTGACACTGTTCGACCAATGGGAGCAGCTCACGGCAGATCTCGAGACACAGAACCGCACGCTCGGTCGCGGCACCGGTCACGCCGACCTGATCCTGCCGCTGGTGCCGCAGTTGATCGACCTCGTGCAGCGCGACGGCGATGTCGCGATCTATCTCTGCATCAGACAGGATCTGAAGCGGACGCGGGCCTATGCGGCGGCGCATCCCGTGCACTGCGCCGTGGTTTGCGCCTTGGCCGCACAAAACCTCGGCTGGCCGGCGGACCGCGTGCACAGCCTGGTGGGTGCGGCGATGACGATGAACGCGTCGTTCATCGACTTGCAGAACCTGTTGGCCGAGGATCCCGAGCCGCCCACGAAAAAGCAGAGGGAGCAGATTCACGCCCATCCGCACGGCGCGGCCAAGTTGTTGCGCGAGGCGGGACTGGTTGACGCGGAGTGGCTGCAAACGGTGGAAGACCACCACGAACGCGGCGACGGCCAGGGCTATCCGCGCGGCGCCGGTGACGTCCCCGCCACCACCACCACCACCGCCCCTATCACCATCACCATCAGCGACAGCGCCACGCTGCTGCGTTTGGTCGACGTGTACGTGGCCAAGGTCAGTCCGCGCCGCGCGCGCGCCGCTCTGACGCCGCAGGTGTCTGCGCAGCAGTTGTTCCAGCAGCACGGCAAGTCGGCGCGTGAGGCACCACTGGCCATTTCGGTGATCCGCACGCTTGGCGGCCCGCATCCGCCGGGCGCGCTGGTGCAGTTGAAGTCGGGCGAAGTGGGCGTGGTGGCGCGGCGGCCCAAGACCGGCACCCACCCGATCGTGGCCACGCTCAGCAACGCCCTCGGCGAACCCTCAACCGGTTCACAGCAACGTGATTCGGCAGATCCGCAGTTCGCCATTTCCAGTGCGCTGCTCAACCCGACGCGCTTCCAGCGCATCCTGCCCGAGCGGGTTTACGGCATGCTGATGGCTCAGACCTGAACCCGAGCCCGAGTCCGAGTCCGAGCCCGAGCCCGAGCCTGCAGATTGCCTGCGTCAACTCGCGGCTCTGAGCTGCGCTTCAAACGCGTCGACCAAGACGGGGCGGCCAAACAGGTAGCCCTGGTAATCGTGACAGCCGTTTTCTTCGAG
>JBBRGA010000027.1:0-28034 GCA_038241115.1 Burkholderiales bacterium
TGGGCGAAGTGACGCTGTCTTTTTACAAAAACTGAAAACGGTTGAAACCATGTCTCTGAACCCCCGCATGACCGAATGGAAAGACCGCACCGTGTGGCTGGTGGGCGCATCCAGCGGCATCGGCCGCGCCACTGCCGAGGCGCTGCACGCGCGCGGTGCCAACGTCGTGGTGTCGGCCCGCAATGCCGAGGCGATGACCGCCTTCGAGCGGCAGTTCGCCGGGAGCGTGGGTATCGCATTGGACGCGACCGACCGTGACGCCATGCGCGCCGCAGCCGGCCGAATCGAGGCGCGCTTTGGCCGCATCGACTTGGCGATGTACTGCGCGGGGCACTACAAAGCCCTGCGTGCCACCGCCTTCGATCTGGACGAAATGCTCAAGCACCAGCAAGTCAACTACGTCGGCGCGCTTTACATGATCGATGCGGTGCTGCCGATGTTGCTGAAGCAAAAGGCCGGTCACCTCAGCGTGATTTCCAGCGTGGCCGGCTACCGAGGCCTGCCGCAGTCACTGGCTTACGGCCCGACCAAAGCCGCGCTCATCAACTTGGCGCAGACGCTGTACCTCGACCTGGAGCCGCTGGGCATCGGCTGCTCGGTGGTCAACCCTGGCTTTGTCGAGACGCCGCTCACGGCACAAAACAAGTTCAGCATGCCCGCCCTGATCACGCCAGCGCAAGCCGCCACCGAGATTCTCAAAGGCTGGGCCGCTGGCGAATTCGAGATTGACTTCCCCAAGCGCTTCACGCTGTGGATGCGCGCCATGAGCCATCTGCCCGACGGCCTCTACTTCAAGCTCATCCGCCGCGCCACCGGGCTTTGAATTGAACGCGCACACCCTGGGCAGTGCGCGTTGCGACGACCCGCGTGTGGACCGCATCGTCAAAGCTTTCGAGCACTTGCAACGCGACGATGTGGCGCGTTTGGCCACGCTTTACGCGACGGATGCGCGCTTCAAAGATCCGTTCAACGAAGTGCAAGGCGTGGACGCGATCCAGGCCATCTTTGCGCACATGTTTGTGGCGCTTAACGAGCCGCGCTTTGTGGTGCGCGACATCATCACGCAGGGCGATCAGTGCTTTTTGAGCTGGGACTTCATTTTTCGCTTCAAGCGCTACAGCAGCGCTGTGCAAACCGTGCGCGGCAGTTCGCACTTGAAGCTCGACGCGCAAGGCCTGATCAGCCTGCACCGCGACTATTGGGACGCTGCCGAAGAGCTGTACGAAAAGCTTCCTCTGGTGGCCAGCGTCATGCGCTGGCTCAAGCGCCGCGCCAACAGCTGAGCTGTCCGCGCGTTAGGTTGACTGGCGCGGCCGGCTTCACAAACCCAACCACGTCCCTATCGCCAGCATCGCGGCGTCGTCATAGGCAGCGAAGCCCGTGTATTTGGTGGGGCTCAGTTTGGCCTTGCCTTCTTCGGTGCTGTCCAGGGCCAGCAAATAGCTGCGCACCACCGCCACTTCGTCGGCGCTGAGTTTGGGGCTGGCGATGATGTGTTTGATGGGCACCGGCTTGCTTTGAAAAAGCACCTTGCCGCCCTTGCTGGTCCAGGCTTTGATCACAGAGCTTGATGCCGTGGCGCCGCTGGGCGTGAGGTTGTTTTCTACAAAAAACGGCACTGCGTCCTGGTAGCGCGTGTAGGCAAAGCTGACCTGTTTGGCGTCAGCGCCCAAGGCGTCGCGCAACGACGCGCGTGTCATCCAAGAGGTGATCGAGTCCTCATCGGGCGCCCCGATCTTGCTGCCTTTCAGATCGGCCAGTGTCTTCAACGCAGACCCCGCATTGACCAAGAAGTTGGCGCGGTAATTCTCGAAACCTTTGGTCACCACCAGCAATCGATAGCCCGAATTTTTCATGGCGCTGATCGACAGATGGGCGGGATGCACCATGGCCAGGTCGTAGGCTTTGTCGCTCAAACCTTTGCGCAGCGTCGGATAGTCGGCGATGGGTTCGATGACCACAGGCTGCTTGAGCAGCTTGCTCAAGTCCGCCGCAATGGCGGCGTACTTGATGCGAATTTCGGCATTCGGCACGCGGTAGGTCACGCCCTCGTTGACGGCAAAAACCAAGTCAGCTCGGGCCTGAACGGCCAGTAACGCAAGCAGTGAAGCAACTAGGCGAGCTTTGGTTTTCATGGTGTGTCCTGATCTGATGCAAGTTACAAACTGCAGATCGCTGCGAGTATGCGCATCTGCCAGCGCTTTGGTGTGACGAACAGACCTCGATTCAATGAGTTACTTTGTCATCCAACGCCGTCAGTACTGCCATTTCACGCCGCCGCCTTTTTACTGGCCACCTTTTTGGCCCCCGGCGTCTTGACAGGTCGCGGCTCGAATTCGAAGCTGACCTTGCCTTCTTTCTTGTCAAACGCCAGCCGGGCCTTGAATTTGCGGCGAGTTTTGTTGGACACGAAGTTTTCCAGCAGCGAGGTTTTTCCGGTGGCCAGCAGCTGCGTCATTTGTTCGCGGATCACCGGCTGCTGCAAGATGATCTTGCCGCTCTTGAAGTCACAAGTTGCGCCCGGCCCGGTGCTGGCTTGGCACACATAGCTGGTGCCCAACTCAAACACCGCGCTTTGACATTTGGGGCACGGCCCCAGGCTGGTTTGCTCTGAAAAGTCCACCGGCTCGCCGGCTTCAGCGGCTTTGGCATCTTCACCAAAATCAAATTCCAGCTTCCAGTTTTTGATTTCGTCGTCGAACGCCAACTTGATCTCGGCCGTGAACGGCCAGCCGGCTTTTGAGCGGAAACCTTCGAGTGGGCCGATTTTTTTATTGGCGATGAAAGCCTCGACTTCGGGCAACTCAAAGCTGCGCCCGCCCGGAATTTTGCTGATGCTGAAACCGCAGCCTTCGCCTGAAGTGGATGCAGCTGCGGTTGCCTTGCCAGTGCAAGTAAAGCGCCGGTAGTTCTCTTTGATCACACCGCCGCAGTTCGGGCAGGGCGTGGTCAAGGTGGCGTAGTCGCCGGGGATGGTGTCGCGGTCGTACTCTTTGGCTTTGGCGACCACGCGCTGCGTCATGGCGGCAATCTCGGCCATGAAAGCGGCGCGGCTGAGCTTGCCTTTTTCCATCTCCGACAACTGAAATTCCCAGTTTCCAGTCAGTTCGGGCTTGGTCAGCTCTTCCACTTGCAGGCCGCGCAGCAGCGTCATGAGCTGAAAGGCTTTGGCGGTGGGAATCAACTCGCGCCCGTCGCGGTGCATGTACTTTTCGTAAATCAAACCTTCGATGGTTTGCGCGCGGGTGGCGGGCGTGCCCAAGCCCTTTTCTTGCATCGCTTCGCGCATGTCTTCGTCGTCGATCAACTTGCCCGCGCCTTCCATCGCGCTGAGCAAAGTGGCCTCGGTGTAGCGTGCTGGCGGTTTGGTTTTCAGCGCGTTCACATCCACGCTTTCAACCTGCGCTTTTTCGCCCGCTTGTACTGCCACCAGGTTGGCATCGTCTTCTTGCACTTCGCGGCCGTACACCGCCAGCCAGCCGGGCTTGACCATCACCTTGCCGTTGGTTTGGAAGCTGTGGCCGGCCGCCACCGAAATGCGTGTGGTGACCATGAATTCGGCCGGTGGGTAAAACACCGCCAAGAAGCGTTTCACCACCATGTCGTACAGCTTCATCTCAATTTCGCTCAGCGTTTTGGGCGCTTGCAGCGTGGGGATGATGGCGAAGTGGTCGGAGACCTTGGCGTTGTCGAAGATGCGCTTGTTGGGCTTCACATAGCCGTCATTGATGGCCTTGCGCGCATGGCCCGACAACGGCCGCAGCGGGCCGGGCAGGTCTTCATCGGCCAGCATGGCCATGGTTTGCTTGACCACCGGCACATAATCCTCGGGCAGGCACTTGCTGTCGGTTCTCGGGTAGGTCAGCACCTTGTGTTTTTCATACAGCGCCTGCGCCAAACCCAAGGTGGTCTTGGCGCTGAAGCCGAAGCGCGAGTTGGCCTCGCGCTGCAAGCTGGTCAGGTCGTACAACTGCGGGCTGCTTTGGTTGCTGGGCTTGCTTTCCTCAGACACGGTGGCGCTCTGGTCGCGCACGGCTTTGGCAACCGCCTTTGCGTCGGCCTCGTTCCATTTGCGGTCGGCGCGCAGCTCGAGATCGTCAGCGTTTTTCTTCCACTTCGGATCAAACCACTTGCCGTCGTAGGTGCCGGCTTGAACGGCAAACGTGGCCTTGATTTCCCAGTAGTCGCGGCTGACGTGCTTGCGGATTTTTTCTTCGCGCTCCACCACGATGGACAGCGTGGGCGTTTGCACCCGGCCTACGGTGGTCAAAAAGAAACCGCCGTCGCGCGAATTGAAGGCCGTCATGGCGCGCGTGCCGTTGATGCCGACCAGCCAGTCGGCCTCAGAGCGGCTGCGCGCCGCGTCAGACAAGCCCTGCATTTGGGCATCGGTGCGCAGCACCTCGAAGCCGTCGCGGATGGCCTGCGGCGTCATGCTTTGCAGCCACAAGCGGCGCACCGGTTTGTCGATGGGTTTTTTCTCGGTGCCTGCGTATTGCACGATCAGGCGGAATATCAACTCGCCCTCGCGGCCCGCGTCGCAGGCGTTGATGAGGGCGCTGACGTCTTTGCGCTTGACCAGTCGCACCACGGCCGTCAGGCGCGATTTGGCTTTGTCGATGGGTGCCAGATCAAAGTGCGGCGGAATCACCGGCAAGTTGTTGAAGCTCCACTTGCCGCGCTTCACATCAAACTCTTCGGGCGCTTTGATTTCAACCAAGTGGCCCACCGCGCTGGTGACCACGTAGGTGTCATTTTCAAAGTGGTCGGCCTCTTTGTCGAACTTGCCGCTGGTGGGCGTGAGGGCGCGAACGATGTCTTGGGCCACGGATGGCTTCTCGGCAATGATGAGTGTTTTGCTCATGGGACTTTCTGTAAACAAGCGGTCTGCAATCCACACCACCGAACTTTCAAGCTCAGTGGCATCCATACAATGCGGGCTTCTCGCGCGGGTGCGCATGCCCGCCTGCGCACACGCACACGCACTCGCGCGCGCACCCATGAATTCAATGTACCCAAAGAAACCGATGACGCAAGCCGATCTTCGTAACGCCCTTCGCGCTTCAGTTTCGGCGCTGCCGCCATCCCCATCACAGTCCGAGCCAACGCCGAAAGCGCCCAGCAAAAGGGGCGGCCGACGCGTTGAAGTCAAAACCAGCGGCGTGCATGGCAAAGGCGTTTACGCGCTCATCGCCATGCCCAAAGGCGCGCTGGTGATTGAGTACAAAGGCGAAGTCATTGGCTGGGATGAAGCCCTGCGCCGTCACCCGCACGACCCGAGCGACCCCGACCACACCTTCTACTTTCACGTGGATGACGCGCGCACCATCGACGGCAACGTGGGCGGCAACATGGCCAAGTGGATCAACCACGGCTGTCAACCCAATTGCGAGGCCGAAGACGTTGACGGCCGAATTTTCATCAAAGCCCTGCGCACTCTGAAGCCTGGTGAAGAGTTGTTCTACGACTACGGTCTGGTGATTGACGAGCGCCACACCGCCAAGCTGAAAAAGCAGTTTGAGTGCCGCTGCGGCAAACCCAAGTGCCGCGGCACCATGCTGGCGCCAAAAACCGCACGCACAACGACGCCCAAGGCGGCTGGAAAGAAATGACCTCGAGCCAGCCGCTCTCCGTGACTTCCCCTGCCAGCACAGCGGCGTGGGGAGCGCAAGCGTTGTGGGAGCAGTTGGTGGGGCAGCTGCCCGGCTTGAGCGTGGAAGTGGTGGCACGCATTTCCAGTACCAACAGCGCTTTGTTGGACCGTGCCCGCTTGGCCAACAACGAGCGCACCGCCCGGGCGCTGGACGAGGCAGCACTCTCGCACGCACAGAGTGACGTCATCGTCAGGCGCAGCACCGAGAGCCGCGCCTTTGGCCGTCGCGCGGTCGACTGGCAACCCTGCCTGTTGGTCGCCGAACATCAAACCGCCGGCCGCGGTCGCCACGGCCACCATTGGCACGCGGCACCTGGAAGCTCGTTGACGTTCTCCATTGCCTTGACACTCAGCCCGCCCGACTGGGCGGGCCTGTCTCTGGCGGTGGGCGTGGCTTTGGCGGAGGCGCTCGACCCTGTCGACGCCGCCGAGCCCATCGGTTCGGGAAAAAATTCGCCCCGCTTGTGCATCAAGTGGCCCAATGATTTGTGGCTGATGGATGTCGATGACGGCAGCAACCACCCATGCCGCAGCGCGCCGGGCCGCAAACTGGGCGGCGTGCTGATTGAAACCGTTGCCAGCGGCGATAAACGACTGGTGGTGGTGGGTGTGGGTTTGAACGTGCTGCCCATGGGTCTGAACAGCGCACAGGCCAGCACGGGTGCCGCGTGCTTGCAAGAGCTGCACCCTCAGATGGATGCGCCTGCCGCATTGGCGCGCGTGGCGGCTCCTTTGGTTGGCGCCTTGCAGGCTTTTGAACGCGGCGGCTTTGCGGTGTTTTCTGAACGCTTCGCAAAGCGCGATTTGCTGTTCCAGCGCCGCGTCACCACCACACAAGCTGGGCTGGAAGAAGGCATCGCCCAAGGCGTGTCGCTCAGCGGCGCTCTGCAAGTGCAAACCCAAGCCGGGCTGCAATCGGTGTCCAGCGGCGAGGTCAGCGTGCGACCCATGACTGAACTCAAGCCTGATGCACAACCCACGCACTCAGGTGCGGCATGTTGAAGTGGCTGCTGCTGGTTTTGGTCGCCGCCAACTTGGCCTTTTTTGCGTGGACGCAGGGCTGGGTCGACAACGTGGCGGGTGTTCGCGCCAGTGGCGACCGCGAACCCGGGCGCTTGGCCCAACAAGTTCGCCCCGAGAGCGTGGTGATCTTGAGCGCCAGTGCGGTGGCAGCGGCCAAGAGCGCGGCTTCGGCGGCTGCAGCAGCTTCCGCGGCATACAGCGCCAATCTGGCCTGCCTGGAGGCCGGACCCTTCACCAACGCCGAGCTCGCGGCTGCTGAGGCCACCCTGACCCGGTTGACGCCCGCCTCCACATGGTCGAAGGTGCCGGTTGAAGTCGCTGGAAGCTGGGCGGTCTACATGGGGCCTTACGCAGCGGCTGATTTGCGCGGCAAGAAAGAGGCTGAACTGCGCCGTCGGGGTTTGAAATACGAAGCCTTCAAGCTGCCGCCGGAAGTCAGCGCAGAGCAGCGGGTGGCTTTGTCGGCTCAACTGATTCCGGGTTTGACGCTGGGCCGTTACGCGTCTCTCGAGGCCGCTGACGCGGCCTTGGCCGAGTTCGGTGTGGCTGGCGTGCAATCGGCCCGAGTGGTGGAGCTGTACAAGCCCTACGGCGCGCAGAGCGTTCGGGTGGACAAAGCAGACGCCGCGCTGGTGGCGCGTTTGAAGGGCCTGACCGGCAACGCGGCGTTGATCAAGCCGTTCGGGGCCTGTTCTTGAATTGGTGTTTTTCTCGCCTCCGAGGACCTGGCCTCGGCCTCAGCCCCGGCTCTGAAGTGCTGGCGCCAGGGTCAACGCAGGGCTTCGATACCTCAGCCCGAACGGGTTGAGGCGTGTGTTCCGTGCAGGGCGCTGCGAAGACTCAGAGCGACGCGCTAAACCCTCATCGAGCGCTCATTGAACTTTCATTGAACCCTCATTGAATCCTGCTTGACGATGGCCGATGGCGGTACACGATCAGTGCGGCCAGTGCCAACAAAGCCAGCCAGATGCCGCTCACGGCACCCCCGCCGCCGCCGTCATTGGCCGCTGGTGGAGCCACCACCACCGGCGCGGCGCCCACGTTGACCGTCAAAGGTGTGCTCGAGCGCGCTCCCAAGTCGTCCGTCAATGTCAGCGTGACTGTGAACGCACCAGGGCCGCGCGGGCTGACCGTGGTGGTCGCGGCATTGGTCGCGCTGCTGAAGCCGGTGACGATGCCGCCGCCTTCGTTCAATGTCCACGCATAGCTGTTGATACTGCGGCCCGGTGCCGCGAGGCTGGACGCTGCGCTCAAGGCAATCACCTGATCGGCTGTCGGGCTTGCCGGGCTCACTGAAATTCGCGCCAGAACCACTTGGGTGGACAGCGTGACAGCCTTACCCGCGTCCAGCATGCCAGCACCGCACGTACTGGTGGTGCAGTAGCACTGAAGTTGGTCTATGGGCTTGCCCGCCGCGTCGAACTGCGGCGCGGTGCACTGCTTGACCACCGTGCCGTCGCCGTTGTCGGCGCCCGTGGTGGGGAAGGGGCTGGCTGTGCCTTGCAACAGCGTGAGCACTTCGGCCGGGCTGAGCGAGGGCCGGGCCGACAGCATCAAACCCACTGTTCCCGCCACCAGCGGTGCTGAAAAGCTGGTGCCCAGCGAGTAGTCGAAGCTGTCGGTGTAGATCGAGCTGCCCTCCAGTGGCTTGGTGGTGCCGCCGTTCGAGGTGGTCAAGATCGGGTAGAGGCAGGGGCCGCTGAGGTTGACGCAGTTGCCGCCCGGCGCGCTGATCGTGATTTCGGGCCCCAGATCCGAGAAACCCACTTTCGTGCCGACGTGGCGCAGCGCTGCCACTGCCACAACGCCGGGGCAGTTCGCCGGCGAACTCACCGAGTGCCCGGCGCTGTTGCCTGCTGAAGCCACCACCACAACGCCTGCCGCCGTGATTTCTGCCATTGCCGTCTTGTAGGCGGCGCTGCACGCACCCGCGCCGCCCAAACTCATGTTGATGACGCGCGCTGGCGTCGCATTGTTCGGCACGCCCGCGACATTCAAACCTGCCGCCCAGCGCATCCCCGCGATGATGTCGGAGTCAAAGCCTCCGCACTTGCCCAGCACGCGCACCGGCAGTATCCGTACGTTGCGGCCCACGCTGGCCATGCCGATGCCGTTGTTGGTGGTGGCACCGATCAAGCCGGCGGTCTGGGTTCCGTGCCAAGAGCTGGCTTCGGCACGGTAGCGGTTGGTGCTGGGGTCGAGCTCGGTGCATTGGTAGAACTCCCCTCCCACCGCATTGGCCTCAGCGGCGGTAACCGAATCACCCGGGTCAGAAGGATCGCCGTCGCGGCGGTCGCCGTCATTGGCCACACCCAAATCGTCCACCATGTCGTAACCCTGCAGCAGGTTGCCTCCCGCTGAAGTGCGCTGCATGTCGACATGGTCAAAGCGAATGCCGCTGTCGAGCACCGCCACGACCACGCTGGGAGAACCAGTGGTGATGGCCCAAGCAGGTTCGACGTCGATGGACGACTTCACCACGCTCGTGTTCGGACGCAAATACCACTGGCCAGATGCGGGGCCCGTGCCCGCAGGGCCTGTGAGGTAAAAGCTGTCGCTCGGTGCCGTCATGCGGCGCTTGCGCTCATCGGGCACGGCGTATTCCACGTCGCCGTCTTGGCTCAGGCGCTCGGCCAATTGCTTGGATGTCATGCCGCTGGCAAACATCACCTGCGTGCGTTCGGCCACGCCCATGCCGCTGCGCAGAGCCAGGCCAGTTCGCGAGCCCAGGCTTTCGGCCTGCGCGGTGTGCATTTGTGTGGCGGAAAGTATTTGCTTGCGCAGCGACAGCGCGTCGGCCTTGAGCTTCACGATCACGCGGGCTTGCGTCCCGCTGTAGGTAGCGGGGCTTGCGCCTGAGCTTGCGGTGTCTGCGTTGGCAGCGAGCACCAGAGGTGCGTGCAGTGAAAGCGGGGCCAGCAGAGCGCCAATGGCGGCGAGGGTCAACAAGGGGTGGCGCATGTGTCTGGCTCCAATGGATCGGTCGCGCGGGCGCACCAGCGCTCGAGCCACCTCAGTTTAGGTGTGCCCTCGACATCTACGTTCGGTTCAGTGCGAGGAAAATCCTGTAAGGCTTTGTAGCTTTGTTTGGCCGTGATGTATTCACTGAAAACCCGGGCAAAAAACCCGCCCTGAAAATAACAAAGGCCTCGAGCAGAGGCCTGTGTTTCGCGCATCCGAGCGCTGCTGCAAGGAGCGCTCCTTGAGCGCTCATTGGGCGTTTATTGAGAAATCACGCGGGCCATTTCCAGCACCTTGCTCGAGTAGCCCCATTCGTTGTCGTACCAAGACACAACCTTCACGAAGGTGGCGTCCAGTGCCATGCCGGCGTCGGCGTCAAACACCGAGGTGCAGCTTTCGCCGCGGAAGTCGGTGGACACCACTTTGGCATCGGTGTAGCCCATCACGCCCTTCATGCTGCCTTCAGACGCGGCTTTCATTGCTGCGCAAATGGCTTCATAGGTGGTGGCGGTGTTCAGCTCGACCGTCAAGTCCACCACCGACACGTCAGACGTGGGCACGCGAAACGCCATGCCCGTGAGCTTTTTGTTCAGCTCCGGAATCACCACGCCCACCGCCTTGGCCGCGCCGGTGCTGCTGGGGATGATGTTTTCCAGAATGCCGCGACCGCCGCGCCAGTCTTTGTTCGACGGGCTGTCCACCGTTTTTTGCGTTGCCGTGGCGGCATGCACTGTGGTCATCAAACCGCGCTTGATGCCGAAGTTGTCGTTCAGCACCTTGGCCACCGGGGCCAGGCAGTTGGTGGTGCAAGAGGCGTTGGAAATGATGGTTTGGCCAGCGTAGGTTTTGTCGTTGACGCCAAACACGAACATGGGTGTGTCGTCCTTCGACGGGGCCGACAAAATGACTTTTTTCGCGCCGGCGTCGATGTGCTTTTGTGCGGTGTCTTTGGTCAAGAACAAGCCGGTGGCTTCGATCACGATGTCCGCGCCCACCGCGTCCCACTTCAAATTCGTCGGGTCGCGCTCTTGCGTCAGGCGTATTTTTTTGCCGTTTACAACCAGCGTGTTGCCGTCGACCGCAATCGTGCCCTTGAAGCGGCCATGCACCGAGTCAAACTGCAACATGTAGGCCAGGTAGTCGGGCTCCAACAGGTCGTTGATGCCGACAATTTCGATGTCCGCAAAGTTCTGCGAAGCCGCGCGAAACACCATGCGCCCGATGCGGCCAAAGCCGTTGATGCCGATCTTGATGGTCATAGAGATCTCCAGTTGAAAGTTTTTTTAGTGAGTCGAGGCAGGCGCATTGCCGACCGCTGCGAAATCACCGAGCCAGCGCCTTGCGCACGGTGGCCACCACGTTTTCCACCGTGAAACCAAAGTGCTTGAACAGTACCGGCGCCGGCGCAGATTCGCCGTAGCTGTCGATGCCCACCACGGCTGCGCAGCCGTATTTCCACCAGCCATCGGTCACACCCATTTCCACGGCGATGCGCGGAATGCCCTTGGGAAGCACCGACTTTTTATAGGCTTCGGTCTGGCGGTCGAACACATTGGTGGACGGCATCGACACCACGCGCACCGGCACGCCTTTGGCGGCCAGTTGCTGCTGCGCATGCAAGGCCAAGCCCACTTCTGAGCCGGTGGCGATGATGACGGCGCGGGCCTTCTTTTTCAGGCCCACCTCGCTGGGCTCGGCCAGCACGTAGGCGCCTTTGGAAATGTCGCCGAGGTCTTGTTTGGGCGCGTAGGGCAGGTTCTGGCGCGACAACAGCAACGCGCTCGGGCGGTGTTTGTTTTGCAGCGCGCAGGCCCATGCCACGACGGTTTCAGCCGTGTCGGCAGGGCGCCAAACGTCCAGGCCAGGGATGAGGCGCAGCGACGCGGCGTGCTCGACGGACTGGTGCGTGGGGCCGTCTTCGCCCAAGCCGATGCTGTCGTGCGTGAAGACGTGAATGACGCGCAACTTCATCAGCGCGGCCATGCGGATGGCGTTGCGGCTGTAGTCGCTGAAGGTCAGGAAAGTGCCGCCGTAGGGGATGAAGCCGCCGTGCAGCGCCAGGCCGTTCATGATGGCCGCCATGCCGAACTCGCGCACGCCGTAGTTGATGTGGCGCCCGCCGTTGGTGGTGTTGCCGGAGTTGCCGCCGTCTTCCATGCGCAGGGCCGGTGTGCTGCTGGTGTTGGTGAGGTTGGAGCCGGTCAAGTCAGCGCTGCCGCCGAGCATCTCTGGCAGGTCTTTGGTGAAGGCCTCGAGCGCCAATTGGCTGGCCTTGCGGCTGGCCACCGTCTCGGCTTTCAGGTGCGCCGCCACGGCGGCGTCGACCGCCACTTGCGCAAAGTTCTTGGGCAGCTCATGGTCCATGCGACGCACAAATTCCAGCGCCAAATGGGGGTGAGCGCGGCCGTAGGCTTCGAAGCGATGCACCCAATCTGTCTCGGCCACCAAGCCGGTGTGGCGCGCGTCCCAGGCTTCGTACACAGCCTCGGGAATCACAAAAGGCTCAGACGTCCAGCCCAACGCTTCGCGGGTGAGCTTGATTTCCTCTGGCCCCAGCGGCTCGCCGTGTGCCTTGGACGTTCCGCCCCGGTTGGGCGAGCCCTCACCGATGGTGGTTTTGCAGCAAATCAGCGTGGGTTTGTCCGACTTCTTGGCCACGCTGATGGCCGCGTCCACCGCGTCTGCGTTTTGGCCGTCGACCGCGCGAATCACGTTCCAGCCGCAGGCTTCAAAACGCTTGGGGGTGTCGTCAATGAACCAAGGCGCCACCTTGCCGTCAATGGAAATCCCGTTGTCGTCGTACAGCGCAATCAGCTTGTTCAAACGCCAGGCACCGGCCAGCGCGCAGGCTTCGTGGCTGATGCCTTCCATCAGGCAGCCGTCACCCAAAAATACATAGGTGTGGTGATCGACGATGGTGTGGCCGGGCTGATTGAACTCTTTCGCCAGCTGCTTCTCGGCCAACGCCATGCCCACTGCGTTGGCGATGCCCTGGCCCAGCGGGCCGGTGGTGGTTTCGACGCCCGGCGTCACGTCGACTTCGGGGTGGCCCGGCGTTTTGCTGTGCAACTGGCGGAAGTTGCGCAACTCGCTCATCGGCAGGTCGTAGCCGGTGAGGTGCAACAGCGCGTAAAGCAGCATCGATCCGTGGCCGTTGCTGAGCACAAAGCGGTCGCGGTCGGCCCACTTCGGGTGCCCGGGGTTGTGCTTGAGATGGCGGCTCCAAAGTGCCACCGCCATGTCGGCCATGCCCATGGGCGCGCCGGGGTGGCCGCTGTTGGCCTGCTGCACGGCGTCCATGGCGAGGGCGCGAATGGCGTTGGCCATGGTGGAGGCGTTCATGGCGGCGGTCACAGCGACGTTCACGGAAGTGCTCAACTTGACAGAGACGGTTGATTCGGAGGCGGCCATGCGTTTCCCTGCGGATGTGTGTTGAAGTGAGCTTCGCAGTTTAAGGGGCCGAGATAATCGAAGCCATGACTGGACTGCATCCCACTGCCCACCTTTGCGGCGGCACCTTGGCCGCGCCCGCCGCCAAGTTTGCGCAAACTTTCAAGTCCCCGGCATGAAGGCCATCATCTTGGCGGCGGGGCGCGGCATGCGCATGCGCCCGCTGACAGACCACACGCCCAAGCCGCTTTTGAAAGTGCGCGGCAAAGCGCTGATCGAATGGCATTTGCTGGCGCTGGCGCAAGGCGGCGTGCGCGAGGTGGTCGTCAACACCGCGTGGCTTGAAGCGCAAATCCCGGCGGCGTTGGGCAACGGTGCCCGCTGGGGCTTGAAAATTCGCTACTCGATGGAAGGCCGCGAGCACGGCGGGGCCTTGGAAACGGCGGGCGGTATTGCCTGCGCGCTGCCGCTCTTGATTGATGCAGACAAGGATGTTTTTTGGGTGGTGTCGGGCGATATTTACGCGCCCGAATTCCAATTCGACGTCGCCCTGGCGAAGCGTTTTGCTGCGACCGATTTGCAGGCCCACTTGTGGCTCGTGCCCAACCCTTCGTTTCACGCCAAAGGCGATTTCGGTTTGGATTCACAGGGCTACGGTTTGGCCGATGCGGTCGGCCCTGACGGCTTGACGTGGACGTATTCCAACTTCGCGCTGTGTCGCGCGTCGTTGGTGTCAAGTGTGGTGCCCGGCACCAAAGCCGCTCTCGGGCCCTTGCTGTTTGACGGCATGCGCCGCCGCACCATCACCGCCGAGGTGTACCGCGGTCAGTGGGAAAACGTCGGCACGCCCGAGCAGTTGGCGGCAATGAACTCGCGCTCAAGCTGACACCCGCTTGGTTCTGGCGTGGTTCTGGCGTAGTTCTGGCGTGGTTCTGGCGTGGTGTTGGCTGGGTCCTGGCCGGGTACTGACTTGGTATCAGGAGTGAGCCGCCGGACAGCGGTTCACCTCCAGCGACAAGTGCGCCAGTTGGTCTAGCGAACCCAGTCTGGTCCGGTACTCGGCAGGTGACAGCGGCACATCGGCGACCACGCAGGCGATGGCGGCGAATTGGTCTCGACCGACACGCCACACATGGAGATCGGCCACTTTGGCGTCACCGTCAGATTCCAGCGTGCTGCGAATTTGCTGCGTCAGGGGGTTGTCCATTTCGCGGTCGAGCAGCACCGCGGCCGACTCTCTCATCAGGCCCACGGCCCACACGCCGATGACCACGGCCCCGAGCACGCCCACCAGCGGGTCGAGCCACCACCAGCCTAGCCACAACGCGGCGGCCAAGGCACCGATGGCCAAGACCGAGGTGAATGCGTCGGCCAGCACATGAACGTAGGCCGCGCGCAGGTTCAGGTCGTGACCCCCTTGGCGATCGTCCGGGCTCTCGGGCTGGCGGTGCGCGGCATGGTCGTGCGGGTGATCGTGTTCCTGCCCGTGGTTTTGTTTGTGCTCCGGCTCGTGCTCGTTCCTATTCCCGTTCCCGTTCCCGCTCCCGTTCCCGTTCCCGTTCCCATGCGCCGCATGCGCATGCCCGCCAGCACCATGCTGATGCCCGTGGTCATCGGCCCCATGCAGCAACCACGCCGACACCAAATTAACCACCAGCCCGAAAACTGCCACGATCAGCGCCGTTTGCGCCGACAACGGCTCGGCTCGCCAGAGCCGCAGGCTCGACTCGAACAAGATGCCCACCGCCACCAGGCCCAACACCAAAGCGCTGGCAAAGCTTCCCAGCACCTCGATCTTCCAGGTGCCGAAGGTGTAGCGCGCGTCGCTGGCGTGGCGGCGCGCCAGCGCGTAGGCGACCGCCGCCACGCCCAACGCCAAGGCGTGCGTGCCCATGTGCCAACCATCGGCCAGCAAGGCCATGGAGCCGGTCCACCAGCCGCCAAAAATTTCGGCCGCCATGGTGATCAAGGTGATCGCCAAAACCCACCGCGTGCGCGCCTCGCCTTTGCGATTTCCGGTGTCGAACTGGTGGCTGTGTTGCCACGGGCTCAGGTCGTGAGAATGCAGATGAGCGGGTGCGGCGGTCGACATGGCGCCTCCAGAGTCAAGCCGACAGCGGCAAGCAAATGGTGTCTATGCGGGCCAGCACCTCGGGCGTGAGCTTGGCAATCACCTCCACCGCACCCAGGTTGCTTTTCAGTTGCTCCAGCTTCGACGCGCCGGTGATGACGGTGCTGACGCGCGGGTTTTTAGCGGCCCAGGCAATCGCCATTTGCGCCACGCTGCAACCCAGCTCGTCGGCAATCGCGGCCAGTTGTGCCACGGCTGCATTCTTCTTGGCGTCGGTCAGTCCCTTCACCAGAAAGCCCATGTTTTCCAACGCGCCGCGGCTGCCTTCAGGCACGCCCGCCTGGTACTTGCCGGTGAGCAGGCCCGAGGCCAACGGGCTCCAGGTGGTCAGGCCCAAACCGATGTCCTCGTACAGGCGCGCGTACTCTTGCTCCACCCGTTTTCGGTGAAACAGGTGGTACTGCGGTTGCTCCATCACCGGCTTGTGCAGGTGGTGTTTTTCGGCAATGTCCCAAGCGGCGCGGATGTCGGCGGCGCTCCATTCGCTGGTGCCCCAATACAGCGCCTTTCCCCTCGTGATCATGTCGCTCATCGCCCACACCGTCTCTTCGATCGGCGTGTTCGGATCCGCACGGTGGCAGTACACCAGGTCGATGAAATCCAGCCCCATGCGCTGAAGTGAACCGTCGATGGCTTGCGTCAGGTACTTGCGGTTCAAGGTGTCCATGCGGTTGACGGTGTTGCCCTCGCGGCTCATACCCCAAAAGAACTTGGTGGAGACGATGTAGTTCAGGCGCGGCCACTTCAAGGCCTTGATGGCGTCGCCCATGACTTGCTCGCTCGCCCCGGCCGCATACACCTCGGCGTTGTCAAAAAAGTTGACGCCCGCGTCAAAGGCGGTGGCGAGCATTTCTTTGGCCGCATTCACATCCACTTGGTTGTGATACGTCACCCAAGAGCCGAGTGAAAGCTCGCTGACTTGCAGGCCGCTGCGGCCTAAGCGTTTGTATTGCATGGGGTTCCTTGGGTGGGTTGTGTTGAAGGTCGTGGCTTAGCCTAGCTGAAGTGGGTTGACCACTTTTGGCTTTTGCTTTGGCGTCAGGCAAAAACAAAGGCGAACCCCAACTCAAACCCCAACTCAACCCCGGCCAACAACACAACCGATCAAAGAATTCTTCGCGGATGTGCCAAAGCTTCGTGCGCCGCGTGCAGTCGTTTGACGAGCACCTTGATGAACGCGGCGTCAAACAGGTGTCGGCAACTGGGCGCCAGTTGATTCAGCGACTCGGGCGTGAACGAAATGGTGGTGGCCGCCTCCACCACGATCACGTCGGCTGCGTGGCGGCGTAACTCCTCGCTCGGAGCCAAGTAGGCCATCTCGCCGACCGAGGTCCCGGCTGCCAGGTGGGCCACTTTCTGGCCCTCGCGAAAGACTTCCAATTCGCCCTGCGCAATGATGTGAAACGTCCGCCCTTCCTCGCCGCGCCGGTACAGCGCGTGGCCAAAGTTCAGACGCTGCCACCTCGCGCGGTGCACCACTTCCCACAGTTCCACGTCACCAAATTGGTTGAAAAACTCAAGCCCACGCAGAAGGTTGAAACGCTCCGAGTCGAGCACGCCTTGCAGATGTCCGCGCGGCACTTGCCTCTGCGTAATCAGGCCCGACAAGGCCTGCGCAAAATCGTCCCAAGTGTTGTAGCGGTCATTCGGGTTTTTGGCCAGTGCGCGTTGCACCACTTTGTCTACCGCGGGCGACAGGCCAGAGCGCAAACCGCACAGCGAAGCGGGCTGCGAGTTGTAGACCTGGTGCACCATCGTGGCCTGCGCGGGTGCCTCAAAAGGCGGTCGTCCGGCGATCAGATGAAAAAGTACTGCGCCCAGGCCGTACATGTCGGCGCGGCAGTCCAGCGTGCTGCCGTCGAGCTGCTCGGGCGACATGTAGGCCAACGAGCCGACACGGTAGACCTGCGTCACATCCGACTGAAAATTCAGCACGCTGCCAAAGTCGGTCACCTTCACATCGGTCACGCTGCCATGCGTCAGCACGGCCAGCAAGTTCGCAGGCTTGACATCGCGGTGAATCAAGCCTTGACGAAACACATAACCCAGCGCCATGGCGCACTTGAACCCGATCTCCACCACCAGTTCCAGCGACAGCAGATTGTCGGCACGGCAATAGCGGCGCAAAGTGTTGCCCGGCACATATTCCATGACGATGTAAGGCGCTGCGGCGTCGGGCACGGCGTCAAAAATTTGCACCACGTTCGGGTGTTGCAAGCGGTCGACCAAGGCCGCCTCGGCGGCGAAAAAGCGTTCACCAAAACGCGCGTCAATGCTGTCGGCGCTGGCCTCGGTGCGCACACGTTTGACGGCGACCTCGCGGTTGTGAAAATCATCAAAACACAGGTAGACGTCGCTCGTCGCACCTTCGCCCAGCTTGCTCAGCACGCGGTATTTGCCAATGCGCTCGGGCGCGGCCAAAGGCAAACTTTGAGCGGGGCTGGGGATGTCGAGGTCGATGTGGGCGACGTCAGAAGGAAAACGCGAAGACATGGATCGATGGAAATGCGGCGGCGGACGAAATCGTGCAGGGATTGTGCAATTTGCGCCGCGACAGCGCGCGCAGAACAGACCGGCGAATACCGCTCAGTCTTTCAGTCCTGGCCATGCTCGCCACCTAAAATGAGCTGATGATTCAAGCCAAGCAAGACCTGCTTCTCGCCCTGCAGGCCGCCATTCACGACATCAGCCCGGAGTCCACCCTGGTCGCCGCCTTCGAGTCGCCGCGGGTGGCGGCGCACGGCGATCTGGCCTGCACCGCGGCCATGCAGCTGGCCAAGCCGCTGCGCAAAAACCCACGCGAAGTGGCGCAAGCTTTGATCGACGCGCTGATGCGCCAAGCGGCGGTGCAGCGCTTGGTGGCGGCGATGGAGATCGCCGGGCCGGGCTTTATCAACCTTCGCCTGAATGCGGCAGCCAAGCAGGCCGTGGTCAGCGAAGTGCTCAGCGGCGCAGAACACTTTGGTCGGCAAGCGCCAACCCAGACCAAGGTGCTGGTCGAGTTTGTGTCGGCCAACCCGACTGGCCCACTGCACTTGGGCCATGCGCGCCAAGCTGCCCTGGGCGACGGCATTTGCAACTTGTTTGAAACCCAAGGCGCTCAGGTCACGCGTGAGTTCTATTACAACGACGCCGGCGTGCAAATCGCCACCCTCACAGAGTCGGTGTTGGCGCGCCTGCAAGGCCATCAGCCCGGTGACGCACAGTGGCCCGAGAAGGCCTACAACGGCGATTACATCGCCGACATTGCAACCGATTTTCTGGCCAGGCAGACCGTCACCGCCGACGACCGCAGCTTCACCGCTTCGGGCGACACCTCTGATCTGGACGGCATACGCCAATTCGCCGTGGCCTATTTGCGCCACGAACAAGACCTGGACTTGCAGGCCTTTGGAGTCCGCTTTGACAGCTATTTTCTGGAGTCCAGTCTGTACTCCAGCGGTCGCGTGGAAGACGCCGTCAAGCGTTTGAAAGCCTCGGGCAAAACCTTTGAAGAAGGCGGTGCGCTGTGGTTGCGCACCACCGATTACGGTGACGACAAAGACCGCGTCATGCAAAAGTCTGACGGCAGCTACACCTACTTTTTGCCCGACGTCGCCTACCACCTCAACAAATTCGAACGCGGCTACACGCAGGCCATCAACCTGCAAGGCGGCGATCACCACGGCACGATGGCGCGGGTGCGCGCCGGCCTGCAGGCGGCGAATTTGGGCGCGGTTGCGTTGGGTCAGGCGGCACAGCCCGTGCCCGTTGGCTACCCCGATTACGTGCTCAACAAAATGGTCACGGTGATGCGTGGCGGCCAAGAGGTCAAGATCAGCAAACGCGCTGGCAGCTACGTGACTTTGCGCGACTTGATCGACTGGACCAGCAAGGATGCGGTTCGTTTCTTTTTGCTCAGCCGCAAAGCCGACACCGAATACACCTTCGACGTGGACTTGGCACTCAAGCAAAACGACGAGAACCCAGTTTTTTATGTGCAGTACGCGCACGCCCGGATTTGCTCGGTGGTTCAGCAATTCACCGACAAAGGAGGTCTTGTCGCCAACTTGGCAAAAGCGAATTTGGCCTTGCTGGTCGCACCCACCGAAGCGGCGTTGATGCTGAAGTTGGCCGAGTATCCGCAGATGCTGGCCAACGCGTCCGCCACGCTGTCGCCGCATGACGTGACGTTTTATTTGCGCGATGTGGCCGGGCTGTTCCACAGTTACTACGGGGCCGAGCGCTTTTTGGTGGACGACGAAGAATTGACACGCGCACGTTTGGCACTTTTGGTGGCCACGCGTCAAGTCATTGCCAATGCCCTGACGGTGTTGGGCGTGGCAGCGCCACAGCGCATGGACCGTGCGGCAGAAGACAAGAACAAAACAGCGGGAGAAACGGCATGAAGGTTTTGCGTTCGGGTGCCTTCGGGCCGCCACAGAGGGGCTTCGCTGATCAGCGGGGCGGCTTCGCGTATCAACGGGGCGGCTTCGCCGTGGGCCTCATCGTCGGCCTGTTGATCGGCTTGACCCTGGCGTTGGCGGTCGCTTTGTACGTCACCAAAGTGCCCGTGCCGTTCATGAACAAAGTGCCGCAGCGCACTGCCGAACAAGATGCGGCTGAGTTTGAGAAAAATCGCAACTGGGACCCGAACAGCCCGCTATACGGGAAAAATCCGGCCAAAGCAGCCAGCGGGGTGGTGACGCAAGCTCCCGCTGCGCCTGACGTGGCGGCTTCGGCCTCCACTGCCCCCGCGGCCCAAGCTGCGGCGCTGGCCGCAGCGCGAGCGGCATCCGCGGCAGCATCCGCCAGCGCTGTCGCGGCCACGGCAGTCAAGCCCAAACGCGACCCGAACGACATCTTGAACGACAGGCCGGCGGGCGCAGAGGCGCCGGCAATGGCGCCCACGACGCCGCCAACCGCAGGCAATTCGCAAACCGTGTCCACCCGACCTGGCGTTGATCCGTTTTTGTACTTCGTGCAGGCTGGTGCTTATTCGCGTCAGGAGGACGCCGACCAGCAGCGCGCCCGCTTGGCCATGCAGGGCTTTTCACCAAAAGTGACCGAGCGCGAACAGGCCGGGCGCACGGTGTACCGGGTTCGGGTGGGGCCCTATGACAAGAAAGACGACGCTGACAGTGCCAAGGAAAAGCTGGAAAGCTCAGGTGTGGAATCTGCCTTGGTTCGGGTACAAAAATAAAGCGCATATGAACTTTCGCGTCGCCCCGTCGTCTCAACGACAGTGACTTGCCAGGCTTGATCCGTTCAAAACAGAAAGAACCAAAGATGAAACGCAGAGACTTTTCAACCCAGTTATTTGGAAGCGGTCTGGCTGTAGGCTTGACCACGGCCGCTTGGTCAGGTGCTGCGCACGCACAAGCTGCCGTTGTCGAAGGCAAAGACTATTTGCGCTTGGGCACGCCCTTGGCGGTGCCCGCGGGCAAGATCGAGGTGATCGATTTCTTTTGGTATGGCTGTCCGCACTGCTACTCATTTGAGCCCGCACTCGAAGCTTGGGCCAAGAAATTGGCGCCCGACGTGGCCTTTCGCCGCTTGCCCGTCATGTTCCGCGAAGAGCCTTTTGGCGCGCATGCGCGGATGTACTACGCCGTGGAAACCATGGGGTTGCTCGACAGCGTGCACCGCAAAATTTTTGCCGCCATCCACAACGAAAAGGCCGCGCTGGCCAAGCCGGCCGACATCAGCGCATTCATGACGAAAAATGGCGTTGACGGAGCCAAGTTTGTCGACGTGATGAATTCGTTTTCAGTACAAACCAAGGTGCTGAAGTCCAGGCAAACGGCCGAAGCTTTCAAGCTGGACGGTGTTCCCGCCTTGGGCATACAGGGCCAGTTTTTAACGTCGGGCAGCATCGCCGGCAGCCCGGAACGCGCCTTGATGGTGGCTGACACCTTGATCCAGCGTTCGCGCAAGACCTGAACCGACGCGGGTGGCGCTTTGCGCCACCCGCGCGCTTTTTCTTCAAGCGCCGGGTTCGGTTGCGCGGCAAATCGCGTGACCATTTGGCGTTGAGCCACGACGGTTTTCAGCGGGTAAATCGAGACTTGCAGATAGAATCTGATGCAAGTTCCGTGCCCTTATGAAATTCAACCTCCGCGCTCCTTCCGGCATCGTCACCCAAGCACTGTCTGCGGTGGTGTTGGCTTTGACTTTGGGCGCGGCGCATGCTGAAAAGGCCGACCGCGCCAAGCCGTTGAACGTGGAAGCAGACCAATCCAGCAACTTGGATTTGCAAAAAAAGGTGTTGGTTTTCAACGGCAATGTCGTCATCAGCAAAGGCACCTTGGTGATACGCGCTGCCAAAGTGGAGGTGCGCGAAACCGCCGACGGCCACCAGATCGCCAACGCCAACGGTTCGGCCGGCAAGCCCGCCACTTTTCGCCAAAAGCGCGACGGCGTAGACGAGTAC
Organism: Burkholderiales bacterium; assembly: GCA_038241115.1. Lineage (GTDB taxonomy): Bacteria > Pseudomonadota > Gammaproteobacteria > Burkholderiales > Burkholderiaceae_C > JANYJJ01. The sequence goes on from JBBRGA010000027.1 coordinate 21,571, forward strand.
ATCGAAGGCCAGGCCGAACGTCTGGAGTACGACAGCAGTGCTGACAGCGTGCGTTTTATCGGCGCTGCCGTGGTGCGGCGTTTGCGAGGCACTGCAGTGGCCGACGAGATCACCGGCAACGTGGTGAGCTTCAACGCCAGCACCGAAGTGTTCAGCGTGTCCGGAGGCGCACCCAACGCCAACGGCACTCCCGGCAGGGTGCGTGCGGTTCTGACGCCGCGTGAGGGCTCGGCCGCTGCCACCGAATCCGCCAGTCCAGCGGCCATCCCGACTGCGCCAGCGCCAGCGGCCGCAGCACAGCAACCCGGCAACTCGTCTGGGGGCAAGCGTTGAGCGCCGCAACGCCCAACTCATCGTCCGACCCAGCGACTTCTCCTCCCCGCGCTGGCTCTTTGACAGCTTTGGGTCTGCAAAAAAGTTACGGCGCACGCAAGGTCGTGAAAGACGTGCATTTGTCGGTGAACGCCGGCGAAGTGGTGGGCTTGCTCGGGCCCAACGGCGCGGGCAAAACCACCAGTTTTTACATGATCGTGGGTCTGGTGCGCGCCGATGCCGGCGAGATCACTATCGAAGGCCAACGCGTCGAGCGCATGCCCATTCACCGCCGCTCGCGTTTGGGTTTGTCTTATCTGCCGCAGGAGGCGTCGATCTTTCGCCGGCTCACGGTGGAAGAAAATATACGTGCGGTGCTGGAGCTGCAACAAGACGCCTCCGGCAGGAGCTTGGGCGCCGAGGCGATCGACACTCTGCTGAACCGGCTGCTGCGTGACCTGAGCATCGACAAGCTGCGCGACTCGCCCGCGCCCGCGCTGTCTGGCGGTGAACGGCGCCGCGTCGAGATCGCACGAGCCTTGGCCACCCAGCCTCGGTTCATCTTGCTCGACGAGCCGTTTGCGGGCGTCGACCCCATCGCCGTCATCGAGATTCAGCGGATCATCGGATTCCTGAAAAGTCGCGGCATCGGCGTGCTCATCACCGACCACAACGTGCGCGAGACGCTGGGCATTTGCGACCGCGCCTACATCATCAGCGAGGGCCGTGTTTTAGCCGAAGGCACGCCCGCCGAGATCGTTGAGAACACCGATGTGCGCAAGGTCTACCTCGGCGAACACTTCCGGATGTGAGCGCGGATGGCTGGCATGAAACAAGGGCTCCAGGTGCGGATGTCGCAGCACCTGGCGCTCACACCTCAGTTGCAGCAGTCCATACGCTTGCTGCAACTCTCGACTCTGGAGTTGCACCAGGAGGTTGAGCAAATGCTCGACGCCAACCCCTTCCTGGAAACCGAAGACGATGGCGGTCAGGTCTACGAGCCGATGGTCGAGCGCACCAGCGCCTTGGAACGCGTGGCCGAGCGCGAAACCGAGCGCGCCGCCGAGACCACATCAGACACGTCCAGCGAAGTTGCCGCCGAGCCCGCGGGTCTGGACAGCGCCGACTTCGGCACCACCGAACGCGACGACTGGGAAAACGGCACAGAGCGAGAAGACTTCGACGGCATCCGCGAGCTGCCCAGCGCCGCAGGCAGCAGCGGCTCTGACAACGAAGATTTCGAGTCGCGCGAGCGCAACCCGGGCGCCGTCAGTTTGCAAGACCACCTGCGCGATCAGCTCGTGGGAATGCGCTTGTCTGAGGCCGATGCAGGCGCGCTCGACATCCTGATCGATTCGCTCAACGACGACGGCTATCTGGCAGACACGCTGGAAGCCATTGCCACCGAGCTGGTCGACGACGAAGAGCAGCGCAGTGAATTGCTCGAGCACTTGAACTGCGCCCTGAAATGGCTGCAAGCCATGGAGCCGCTGGGCGTGGGCGCGCGCAATCTGGGCGAGTGCTTGACGCTGCAACTGCGCGCCTTGCCGCGCAGTGAAGCGCAAATGATTGCCATCATGATTTGCAAGCAGCACCTCGAGCTGTTGGCCAAGCGCGACCTGAAAAAGCTCATGGCTGCCACCGGCGCCGATGAAGAACTCATCAAGCAGGCGCAGGTGCTGATCGTGGCCACCGAGCCCAAGCCCGGGAGACCGTTTTCCAAAGCCGAAGCCCTTGTCGTGGTGCCCGATGTCATCGTTCAAAAAGTCGGTCGCGGCTGGAAGGTGGTGCTCAACCCCGAGGTGATGCCCAAGCTGCGCATCAATGATTTGTATGCCCAGGCCATACGCCAAGGGCGGGGCGCCGCTGGCAGCGCCGGGGCGGGCGCGGGGCTGAGCGGGCGTTTGCAGGAAGCACGCTGGTTCATGAAAAACATACAGCAGCGCTTCGACACCATCCAGCGCGTTTCACAAGCCATCGTCGAGCGGCAAAAGAGCTTTTTCACGCACGGTGCCATCGCCATGAAGCCGCTGGTACTGCGTGAAATTGCCGATGAGTTGGGGCTCCACGAATCGACCATTTCTCGGGTGACCACCGCCAAATACATGGCCACGATTTTTGGCACTTTCGAGCTGAAGTATTTCTTTGGCTCGTCGCTCAACACCGAAGCCGGCGGCAACGCGTCGAGCACCGCAGTGCGTGCGCTGCTCAAACAACTGGTCGCTGCCGAAGACGTGGCGCACCCGCTGTCAGACAGCCAGATCAGCCTGATGTTGGCCGAGCAAGGCATTCAAGTGGCGCGCCGCACCGTGGCCAAATACCGCGAAGCTTTGCGGATCGCGCCGGCCAATTTGCGCCGCGCGATGTGACCCGCGATGTGACGCGTTTGAGCACCTGGCCAGATCAAAAACCTCCTATGACCGCTCCTTTGTTTTTGCCTTGCGCCGCTGGCGTTGAAGGCTTGCTGGCCACCGAATTGCAGCGCCTGTTGCCGGGCGTGGCCATCCACACCCAGCGCGGCGGTGTCGCGCTTGACGGTGACCCGTCTCACGTGATGACGCTCAACCTGGAGTGCCGATTGGCGCAGCGCGTCTTGGTGGAAGTGGGTGAGGCCGCTTACCGCGACGAGACCGACATCTACCTGATGGCCAAGGCGGTGGACTGGACGCAGTGGATCACGCCCCAGCACACCCTGCGCGTGGACACCACTTCGCACCGCAGCCCCTTGCGCAGCTTGAACTTTGCGGCGTTGCGCGTGAAAGACGCGGTCTGCGACACGCTGCGCGAAGCCACCGGCGAGCGCCCCAGCGTGGACACGCAAAACCCCGATCTGCACTTGGTGTTGCACCTCAGCGCTGACCGCGCCGTGCTCTACGTCGACACCTCAGGCGAGCCGCTGTTCAAGCGCGGCTGGCGCGAAGATGTGGGCGACGCGCCGCTGAAAGAAACGCTGGCGGCGGCGATGTTGGCGGCCGCCGACTGGCAAGGCACCGCGCAGCACGGTGGCGCGCTCCACGACCCGGTTTGTGGGTCTGGCACCGTGGCCATCGAAGCCGCACAGATTGCCTGCGGCATCGCGCCGGGCTTGCTGCGCCGCTTTGCGTTCGAGCGCTTGTTGCCCTTTTCCAGCGCTGACATGCGCGGCGACTGGCAGCGTCTGAAAAGCCATGCGCAGTCACGCATTCACGCCAGCGCAGTGCCGATATTTGCCAGTGATGTGTCGTTTCGCATGGTCGACTTTGCGCGCCGCAATGCCGAGCGTGCGGGCGTGCTCGACAGCATCGTCTTCAACGGCGGCGACGCCCTGGAGCGCGCCGCGCCCGCGTTGCCTGAAGGAATGTCGGGCACCTTGATGCTCAACCCGCCGTATGGCGAGCGCATCGAGGTGAGCGGCAAAGCAGGCAACGCAGCGCCGCGCGATCCGCGAGGCATCCGCAACCCCAGCCCCAACCCCCACCCCGAACGCCTTCGCGACCATTCCAATGACGTCGGTAACAAAGCCGCGCCCACAGATTTCTTCACGCGTTTGGCGTCGCACTGGAAGCGTGCCTACACATCGCATGCAGCCGGATGGACGGCCTACATCCTCAGCCCTGACATGAAATTGCCGACCGCGATGCGTTTGAAAGAAGCGCGCCGGGTGCCGATGTGGAACGGGACTATTGAGTGCCGACTCTTCAGATTCGATCTGGTGGCGGGCTCGATGCGCGCTGCGTCTGCAGCCGGTTCTGATGGCGGCGCTGATGGCGGCACTGACGTCGGCACTGCAGCCGGTTCCGACGCTGTGACTCAAGTCGGCACGCGGTCGCGCACCGCGTCGCCCGCCAAGCCGTAATTACTTCTGGGCAAACTGCGCCAAAATCGAGCCGATATCGCCCAAACCACCGTTGGGCGCCTGGCCATCGGGCGTGAGGTGGTCGACGACCTCCGGCAGCATCTGCGACAACTGATCGGCCGCCTCACCGTGTGACACGCCGAGTTGGCTGGCGATCTGGCTCAGCATGTCCGAACCGAACACATCGCTGATTTGGTCAGCCGACACCGGCATGTTTTGCCCGCTGCCCACCCAAGACGCAGCCACCTCGCCCAAGCCGCCTTGCTGGAATTTGCTCAGCAAGTCGCCGAGGCCGCCGCCCGCGCCGTGGTTGCCACCGGCTTGATTGGCCACCATGCCCAGCACGATATTGAGCAGCACGCTCTGGTCGCCGCTTGCTCCTGAACCCCTGCCCGCGCCAAGCAGGCTGCCAAGCAGACCGCCCAGCCCACCGGCTTGCGAACTGCCGCCCAAGCTGCCACCCAACCCTCTGCCCAAGCCGCTTCCCGCAACCGCCCCCATGACTGAATCGAGCAAGCCCATTTTTAGCTCCTGTGTTGTGAACTCAAACCGCCAACTGATTTTGATGGCCGCGCCGCCTCATGCCAAGCCACAGCAAGGCCGCACCCGTCAGCGCCACGGGCAACAACGAGCCCAGGTTCAACCACGTCCAGCCCTGCGTGGTGATGAGCGCGCCCGAGCTGAACGAGGTGACCGTCATGGTGCTGAACACGCAAAAATCCATCGCCGCCTGCGCCGTGGTTTTTTCTTCGGGTCGATAGGCTTCGGTGAACAGCGTGGTGCCGCCGATGTACAGGAAGTTCCAGCCCAAACCCAGCACCGCCAGAGCGATCAAAAACTGCATCACGTCCACGCCCGAAAGCGCCACCGCAATGCACGCCAAATTCAACGCCACGCCCACGCCCATGATGGGCAATGCGCCAAAGCGTTTGATCAGGCTGCCGGTGAAGAAGCTCGGCACAAACATGCCCAGCACATGCCACTCCAGCACCAAGGCCGCACTCTTGAACGGATGCGAACACTGCGCCATCGCAATCGGCGTGGCCGCCATCAGCAGGTTCATCACACCGTAGCCCAGCGAGCAGCCAATCACCGCCACGATGAACACCGGCTGGCGCGCGATCTCGCGCAGCGGCCGCCCCGGGCTCGAGGCGCTGGGCAACGGCAGCGCAGGAAACTTGATGAAGCTCATCACGGCAAACGACATCAGCGCCACCCCGGCGAGCGCCGCATAAGCCCCGGCAAATGGCACGCTCAGGCTGTCGCGTGTGGCAGATGCCAGATTGGGCCCCACCACCGCGCCGATGATGCCGCCCGCCAGCACCCAAGAGATGGCCCGCTCCTTGAATGTGGGGGTGACCAACTCGGTGGCCGCAAACCTGTACAGGCCGGCGTTGGCGTTGTAGTACCCGGCCACCAGCGTGCCGAACACCAACAACCAAAAATTGCGGGTGGCGGCCGCGTATGCGCACAGCGCGGTCGACGCCACCGCCACCAGCAAGCCGACCTGGAACGTGCGTTGACGACCCCAAGCGCGCTGGTGCTTGGCCACAAGGGCCGTGCAGAGTGCGCCGCCTGCCACGAAGCCGGTGATCGGCAAGGTGGCCATCCATGCGCTGGGTGCCAAGTTCAGACCCACCAAACCGTTTATGGCGATGAACGTGACGTTGTTGATGAGAAAGAAACCCTGGCACAGGGTGAGCAAAATCAAGGAGGTGTTCATGCGTTTGAGTCTGACGCAGATTTCTACGGCCGCTCAGATAAAACCAGCGCCGCCAGCACCGCCAAGGGCGCAGTATCGGCCCGCAGCACGCGCGGCCCGAGCGAGGTAGGGACAAAGCCGTGCTGTCGCGCCAGTGCCTCTTCGGCCTCGGTCAACCCGCCTTCAGGGCCGCTGAGAAAGCGCACATGAGGGGTTGGGCTCGATGGTGCTGGCGGCCGCAAGTGCGCTTGCGAATCCGCTTGCGAATCCGCCTGCGAATCCGCATGCAAATGCGTCTGCAGGCGCGTCTGCACGCTCTTGAGCAAGTTCGCCCAAGGCTGAGCGTCACGCAGGCTCAGCACGCTGCGCAGCTCGTCGTCGGTCGCCGGCGGAAGAGATTTCAACCAGTCGGACAAGCTCAACACTTCGCCAACCGGTGGAACACGTGTGCGCCCACTTTGCTCACACGCCGCGACCGCCACGGCTTGCCAGTGCAAAACCTTTTTTCTTGCCCGGTCGCCGTGCAAGCGCAGCACCGAGCGTTCGCACATCAGAGGCTGGACGCCTGCCACGCCCAACTCAGTGGCTTTTTCAACCAGGGCGTCCATGCGGTCG
>JBBRGA010000028.1:0-27608 GCA_038241115.1 Burkholderiales bacterium
ACATCAAAGCGCCGCTCTACCGCGTTCGAAATCTGCGTCAGCACCGTGGTCAGCAGCAAATAGATGCAAGCCGAAGTCAACAAAATGGGCAGCGGCTGAAACGTGGCCGCTTGGATCCGGTTGCCGATGTTGGTCAACTCGACCACCCCAATGGCGTAGGCCAGCGAAGAATCTTTCAACAGCGCCACGACGTTGTTGACCAGCGGCGGCAAAGAAATTTTGAAGGCCTGCGGAAACGTCACGTCGATGAAGGTGTAGCCCGGTGACAGCCCCAGCGAGCGCGCCGCCTCTATTTGGCCTTTGGGCACGGCCAACAAACCGGCACGTATCGCCTCGGCGTTGTAAGCCCCCACGTTCAGGCTTAGCGCCACGCATGCGGAGGCGAAATCACTCAGCCGCAAGGCAGGGATCAATACCGGCAGAGCGAAATACACGAACAGCACTTGCACCAACAACGGCGTGCCGCGCATCACCCAGATGTAAGTGCCTGCTATCCAACGAAATGGCGGCAACTTGGACGTCTTGCCCAAGGCCGCCAACACACCCAACAACACCCCTGCCACGCCCGACACCGCGGTGAGCAGCACCGTCATCCGCGTGCCTTCGGCAAAAAGTTGTGCGTTGTTGCCTATGGGCTCCGGTGCGGCAGACAGCGGAATCGCCATGCCCCACAAAAACAGCAGCAGCGCCAGTGCCGCAGCAGCCATGGTGGCCGAACTGCGTTGTTGACGGCTCCAGGCCGCAGGCCATGGGCTGCGCAAGATGGACATGGTCAGCAGATATCAGCTGAGCAGGGTCAGTCCAGGGCTTTCATGTCGCGGCATTCATTTGCAGCGAATGTCTTCGTTGAACCATTTCTTGGAGATGGCCGCATAGCTGCCATCTGCCTGAATGGCCGCCAAGGCCTTGTTCACTTCGGCGGCCAAACCGGTGTTGCCTTTGCTGACGGCCGAGGCGATGCGCTCAACGAACAAATAATCACCCATCTTCAAGCCGCTGCCGGGGTTGGCTTCCAGCGCGGTGCGGGCCACGAAACGGTCGGTGACCCAAGCGTCAACCCGGCCCGTCATCAAGGCGGCGCGGGCGTCGGTGTCTTGCGGAAAGTTCTTCATCTCTTTCACGCCGGCCAGCTTTTTGACGTTTTCCAGGTAAGTGGTGCCGGTTTGCACCGCCACGGTTTTGCCGGTCAGGTCGGCGGCGGTTTTGATGGCATCGCTTTTGGCGATGATCACGCCGCCGGAACAGTAGTGCGGTTCGGTGAAGGTGACCGCCTTGGCGCGCTCTTCGGTGATGCCGTGCGAGGCGATCACCATGTCCCAGCGGTCTTGGCGCAGACCGGCGAGCAGGGCATCAAACCCCAGCGCCTTCCACTCGATCTTCAAACCCATTTTGGCCACCACCGCTTCGGCCACTTCAACCTCAAAGCCGGTCAGCTTGGCGCCTTGAAAGTAATTGAACGGCGCAAACTGCCCTTCGGTCGCGACGATCATCTTGCCGTCTTTCTTGACGTCGTCAAAGCTGCGTGACTGGGCCGGTGCCACTGCAAACAATAGACTGGCGGCGATCGCAGCGGCGGTGTGGATGAGGTTCATGGCGTGACGCTCTTTCGTGGCTGGGGTGCGTGAATGGACAGGTAAAAAGAATGCGGTTTGGCGGGTCAGGTGGACAGCGCAGCTTCAATTTGCGCAGCTTGGCGATCAAGTCTAAGCCCGGTTGAACAGGCTGTGTGAGTCGAAATGAGGTTCATTGCGCCGCCATGAAGTACTGTTTCAGGCCCGCCAGAATCATCTCCACGGCAATGGCGGTCAGCACCAAGCCCATGAGTTTTTCGAGCGCCGAAACCACCGAGTCGCCCAACAGCTTGCGGATGCGTTCGCACATCAAAAGCACCGCGCCCGACACGGCCATGGCACAGAACAACGCGCCCACCCACGACATCAGCTGGTCGGGCTGGCGCGAGGCCAGCAGCAGCACCGTGGCCATCGCCGACGGACCCGCCAACAGCGGCACCGCCAATGGAAATATGAAAGGCTCCTTGCCCTCGGGCGTGCCGTACACACCGCCTTCGTGGCTGAAGATCATGCGGATGGCCACCATCAGCAAAATCACGCCGCCCGCGACTTCGAGCGAGCGCTCCGACAGCCGCATGACGCGCAAAAACACGTCGCCGAAAAACATGAAAACAAACAGCACCATGAAGGCAATGAGCACCTCGCGCACGGCCACGCGCGTGCGGCGCGCGGGCTCGACTTCGCGCATCAGCGGGATGAACACCGGCAGGCTGCCGAGCGGATCGAGCACCAGCAACAGCAAGATGAAGGCCGAAAGAAAACTGTGTTCCATGAGGTCGTCGATTGTCAGCCACGGGGAACAGAACGCCTGACCGACGCGCTTTCAACGCCACACCGATTCAAAACTTCGGCAAGGTGCGCAACGACACATCCCCGCGGGCAGCACGGGCTGCCAATGCCTCACTCTGATCCCAGCCGCGCAGCTTGCCGGGGTTGAGCAAACCTGCAGGGTCGAAGCGCTGCTTCGACGCCAACTGCTGAACCAGCGAGCTCGCTTGCGCGCGCAGCTCGGTCATGTCCAAACCGGGAATGTGGTTGTTCTCGAGGCGAGGTCGTAGACCACCAGGTCGGCTGCCATGCCGACGGTCAGCGTGCCCACACCGTCCAGCCCCAGCATGCGTGCACCCGCGGCAGTGCCGAGGTAAATCACTTGATCAGCCGACATGGCAGCGGCGTCGCCACCGTATTCAAGCGGCTTGGCGCGGTGCAGCAGCCAGCACGTGTGCGCCTCGCTGAGCATGTCGGCTGCTTCGTTTGACGCAGCGCCGTCCACCCCCAGCGACACCGGCGCTCCTGCCTTGAGGCTGTAGGGCACACGCGCTATGCCGCTGCCCAAACGTGCATTGCTTTGCGGGCAACGGGCAACGGGCAATGCCAGTGCCGGTGGCGGCGCAGCGCTGGATGTCGTCGTCACTCAAATGCACCATGTGCGCAAACCACACATCAGGACCGACCCATTCATACTTTTCTGCAAACTGCATGGCGCTGCAACCGTGCACGTTTTTGAAGTAAGTGACGTTGTCGCAGGTTTCGTTCAAAGCTGTGCGCTGCAGCGCATCAACGTGGTCTTGAACCCCGTAGACGCTGGCCTGCGTGTTGGGCAAATAGTCGGCCCTGTCTGTGGCGCTGAACACCGGTTTGAAGCCCACGGCGTAGACGTCCGACAAGCGCAACTCGTGGCCCGCTTCGGTCAGTGCCGCCACGGCCGCATCGCGCAAGGCCGCACCAAAACTGGTGGCGTCAGGATGGCAGTAAACGATCAGTAACTTGATCACCAGCACAGAGCAAGCGATGTGCCGACTCGGTGCGCGAAATCAGGTGCGGTCCAATAAACTCGGTTTTCAGAAGCTGGCGATTGTTCGTCTTCAAGACGGGTCCGCGCGGACGCATGCTTGGGCAGCTTCAGATGCGCGGCAAGGCCCATGCTGAACATTCGCTCGTCATCCATGCTGGACTCGCTGAGAAAATAACCGTGGTTTCTAAGTTGGTTGTGCCGCTTCCTCTGCTTTACACCTACCGCCGCTGTCCCTACGCCATGCGCGCGCGCATGGCTTTGCTGGTGGCTCAACGCAGCTTCAACGCCTTCGAGATCTCCCTGCGCGACAAACCTGCCGCGCTGCTGGCGTTGTCCGCCAAAGGCACGGTGCCGGTGTTGCAGTTGGCCGACGGGCAGGTGCTGGACGAGAGTTGGGACATCATGCGCTGGGCTCTACACGGCGCCGCGGACAGCGGCTGGTGGCACTTGGCAAACTCGCCAGAAAACCTTGACCTGCTGCGTTGCAACGACAGTGAGTTCAAGCCATGGCTTGACCGCTACAAGTACCCGGAGCGCCACGGTCTTGACACCGTAGCGCGTGAGACGGTGCGGCGGTTGGCGGTTGATTCGTTCTTGATTTCGGTTGAAACCCGGTTGCGATCGCAGGCTTACCTGGGCGGTACTGCGCCGTGCGCCACCGATCTGGCGATCTTTCCGTTTGTGCGCCAGTTTGCGGCGGTGGACCCATACTGGTTCGAGGCGCAAGAACTGCCATTTTTGCGCGCCTGGCTGGCCGTTTGGCTGCGCAGCCCTTTGTTCGCAGCCTGCATGTTCAAGCTCGACCCGCAGACCCCACTCCACTTCAAGCCGCTGACGGCTTGAATAAAACCTGGTGAGTCAATCTCAGACGTCTATGTTCGATGCCCGCAGCGCGTTCGTCTCGATGAAATTGCGTCGTGGCTCCACCTCGTCGCCCATCAACATGGTGAACACCCGATCGGCCTCGATGGCGTCGTCGATTTGCACTCTGAGCAAACGCCGCACGGCCGGGTCCATGGTGGTTTCCCACAACTGTATAGGGTTCATTTCGCCCAAACCTTTGTAGCGCTGGCGGCCAACCGCCGCCTCAGCCTGCTGTATCAACCACACCATGGCTTGCCGGAAATCGCCAACGCGTGATTCTTTTTGGCGCTCGCCTTCTCCGCGCTTGACCACCGCCTCGTCGCTGACCAAACCTTTGAAGGTTCTGCCCGCGGTGCTGAGCACTTCGTAGTCGGCACCGTGAATGAAGTCGGCGCTGATGACGCTGCTTTTCACATTGCCGTGCTGCATCCGGCTGATGCGCAAAATGTGCTTGTCACTGCGCGCATCGAACTCGGCGTCGACCTCGGCGTCGTGCAATGCCGCCTTCAAGCCCGCCGCAGATTTTTCAGCCGCGGCAAGGCTGTCCAAGTCCAAATCCAGACCATTGGCCATGGCGCGCAAGGCCTCTACGTCCATCCAGGCGCTGAGGCGGTTGGCCACGTTGTTGGCCAACACATATTGCCGCGCCAGCGCTTCCAACGCGTCACCTTGCAACATGGCACCGCCGGGCACGCCGGTTTCCAGCTTGGCGTCTTTCAGGGCCACGCGCAGCAAATAAGCATCGAGCTCGGTCGCGTCTTTCAAATACTGCTCTTCCTTGCCAAGTTTGACTTTGTAAAGCGGGGGCTGGGCAATGTAGATGTGACCGTTTTCCACCAGCTCGGGCATCTGGCGGTAAAAGAAGGTCAGCAGCAAGGTGCGGATGTGTGCGCCGTCCACGTCGGCGTCGGTCATGATGATGATGCGGTGATAACGAAGCTTGGCGACGTTGAAGTCATCGCCACCTGAACCCTTGCCAATGCCGGTTCCCAAGGCGGTGATGAGCGTAAGAATTTCGTTGCTGGTCAGCAGCTTCTCAAAACGTGCTTTCTCGACGTTCAATATTTTGCCGCGCAGGGGCAAGATGGCTTGAAATTTACGGTCGCGGCCTTGCTTGGCCGAGCCGCCGGCCGAGTCGCCCTCGACGATGTAGATCTCGCACAGCGCTGGGTCTTTTTCCTGGCAGTCGGCCAATTTGCCAGGCAAGCCCATGCCGTCGAGCACGCCTTTGCGACGCGTCATTTCACGCGCCTTGCGAGCAGCCTCGCGGGCGCGCGCGGCGTCGACGATCTTGCTGCAAATGATCTTGGCGTCGTTTGGGTTTTCTAACAAATAGTCGGTCAGCGCCTTGCTGACCACGTCTTCCACCGGCCCGCGCACCTCACTGCTGACGAGCTTGTCTTTGGTTTGGCTGCTGAACTTTGGCTCTGGCACCTTGACGCTGAGCACACAGCACAGACCTTCACGCATGTCGTCGCCGGTGACTTCTACTTTTGCTTTTTTGGCCAGTTCAGAGTCATCGATGTATTTGTTGATGACGCGCGTCATCGCGGCGCGCAGGCCGGTGAGGTGTGTACCGCCGTCACGCTGCGGAATGTTGTTGGTGAAACACAGCACGTTTTCGCTGTAACCGTCGTTCCACTGCATTGCCACCTCAGCAGTGATGTTGGTGTTTTGCTCGCTCATCTTCTCGCCGCTGGCATTGAAGATGTTGGGATGCAAAACCTTCTTGCCGGTGTTGACGTATTGGACGAAACCTTTCACGCCGCCAGCAAAGGCAAAGTTGTCTTCACGATTACTGCGCTCATCGACCAAGCGGATGCGCACGCCGTTGTTGAGAAAGCTCAATTCGCGCAGGCGTTTGCTGATGATTTCGTAATGGAAGTCGATGTTGGAAAAAATTTCCAGATCCGGCAAGAAGTGAACTTCGGTGCCGCGTTTGTCGGTTTCACCCACGGTGCGCATGGGTGACACCTCGAAACCGTTGCGCATTTCCAGTACGCGGTCTTGCGGTATGCCTTGCTTGAATTCCATTTGATGCATCAAGCCGTCGCGCCGCACGGTCAAGCGCAGCCATTTGCTCAGCCCGTTGACACAGCTCACACCCACACCGTGCAAGCCGCCTGAAACCTTGTAGCTGTTTTGGTTGAACTTGCCGCCTGCGTGCAACTCGGTCAGCGCTATCTCGGCCGCGCTTCGTTTGGGTTCGTGCTTGTCGTCCATCTTGACGCCGGTCGGAATGCCGCGCCCGTTGTCCGTCACGGAGATGGAGTTGTCGCTGTGGATGGTGACAACAATGTCATCGCAATGGCCCGCCAGCGATTCGTCGATGGAGTTGTCGACAACTTCAAAAACCAAATGATGCAATCCAGTGCCGTCAGATGTGTCTCCGATGTACATGCCAGGACGCTTGCGCACGGCTTCCAGGCCCTCAAGAATCTGGATGCTTCCTTCACCGTAAGCTTCACTCGAGGCTGCACTGGCAGCTCGATTGGCAGCGCGCTGCGCGTTGTCTGCATCGCTGTTCGGAATGTTTTGAGGCTCGGTCATTGGGGTTCCTGACTGTCTGTTCGCATTGGTTTTTGACACTGTTTTCTGGCTCCGAGAAAACTTGTCGATGCGCCTGAAAAATGCTGAAGCGGGCCGAAGCCCGCTTGTGTGTTGGGTTGTTTTAATCGCTTCAGCGAAACGACCTGTCAAATCCGCATTGGCATGACGACGTACTTGAAGCCCGATTGTTCAGGCACGGTGATCAGCACGCTCGAGTTGTTGTCCTGCAACTCCAGTTTCACCATCTCGACGTTCATGTTGGCCAACGCATCCATCAGGTAAGTCACGTTGAAACCGATTTCGATTGGGTCACCGGCATAGTCGATTTCGATTTCTTCTTTGGCTTCTTCTTGCTCGGCGTTGCTCGACGCAATTTTCAAGGTACCGGGTTCAATGTTGACGCGAATTCCCTTGAACTTCTCACTCGTCAAGATCGCTGCACGCTGCAAGCTGGCCAACAAAGTGAGGCGTCCCAGCGTGATGTTGTTTTTGTGATTTTTTGGGATCACACGGTTGTAGTCAGGGAACTTTCCTTCGACCAGCTTGGTGACGAATTCCATTCCACTGAAACTGAACTTCGCCTGGTTTCCGGCAAAGCGCATCTCGATAGGGGCATCAGCGCTGCCTTCTTTTTCGTCTTTGCTGTCTTTGAGCAGGCGTTGAAGCTCCAGCACTGTTTTGCGGGGGAGGATCACCTCTTGTTTGGGAATTTCCGTCTCCAGCGTGGCCTGCGCCAAAGCCAGCCGGTGACCGTCGGTGGCCACCAAGGTCAGGTTTTTGCCTTCAGCGACAAATAAAATTCCGTTCAGGTAGTAGCGAATATCGTGCACTGCCATGGCGAAGTGCACTTGGTTGATCAGTGCTTTGAGCACTCTTTGCGGCACGCTGAACACCGGGCCAAAGTCAGCGGCTTCTTGGACCAACGGAAAGTCATCGCTGGGCATGGTCTGCAAAGTGAACCGGCTCTTGCCGCCCTGCAGGGTCAGCTTGCTCTGGTTGGCGGTCAAAGACACGATTTGGTCGGCCGGAAGCGACCTCAAAATATCTATCAGCTTTCGAGCACCGACAGTCGTCGAAAAGTTACCGGTGTCGCCGCCCAGTTCAGCGCTGGTGCGAACTTGGATTTCCAAATCGCTGGTGGTGAATTCAATGAGTGAACCTGTTTTGCGCACCAAGACGTTGGCCAAGATAGGCAAAGTGTGGCGACGCTCAACAATGCCAGACACAGCTTGCAAGGCTTCCAAAATCTTTTGCTGTGCTTCTTTAAGAACGATCATTTCAACCTCTTGGAGTAGTCGTAATAGTAGGGGTCGATGCTTTCTGTGGAGAACCCTATTTTCTCCTGATATTTCAACCACTTAGCTCAGGCAGAACGCTGTGTGTGGAAGCTGTCTGGGTGTGGGACTCACAGGCAACAACTTTCGCAATCAGCCATTGCCGTGGATAAGCGCCGTGTTGCCCCAAACTTGTCCACACCCTTGTGCGTTGACAGCCAACATTCCGTGTGCAGCAGTTATTTTCCTAGCCTTTCAGTGTCTGTTCTAGTACGTGCAACTGCTGGTTCAACTCTGTGTTTTTCTGACGTTCAGCGGCGATTTTTCGAACGCCGTGCAGCACTGTGGTGTGGTCGCGCCCGCCAAACAGTTCACCAATTTCAGGCAGGCTCTTCTGCGTCATCTCTTTGGCCAAATACATCGCTATTTGACGCGGCCGCGCGATGCTGGCCGGGCGTTTCTTGCTGTACATGTCGGCGATCTTTATTTTGTAAAAATCAGCCACGGTCTTTTGAATGTTCTCTACGCCCACCTGGCGGTTTTGAATGGACAGCAAATCTTTGAGCGCTTCGCGGGCCAGACCGATGTTGATTTCTTTGTGACTGAAACGTGAGTAGGCCAAGACTTTGCGAAGGGCCCCTTCCAGTTCGCGCACATTGGCGCGAACGTTTTTGGCCACGAAGAAAGCCACGTCTTCAGGCATGACGGTAGCCTCCGCTTCGGCTTTGCGCATCAATATGGCCACGCGCATTTCCAATTCCGGCGGTTCAATCGCGACGGTCAACCCTGCGTCGAAACGGCTGGTCAAACGCTCATCGATGTCCACCAGGCCCTTTGGGTAGGTGTCGCTGGTCATGATGATGTGGGCGCGCTTGGCGAGTAAAGCCTCAAAAGCGTTGAAGAACTCTTCCTGGGTGCGCTCTTTGCCGGCGAAAAACTGAACGTCGTCGATCAGCAGTAAATCGAGCGAGTGGTACTTGGCTTTCAGTTCATCAAAAGTTTTGCGCTGGTAGTTTTTCACCACGTCGGTGATGAATTGCTCGGCATGTAAATACAGCACCCGCGCATCGGGTTTGTCAGCGAGCAACGCATTGCCCACGGCATGAACCAAATGGGTTTTCCCCAAGCCCACGCCGCCGTAAATAAAAAGCGGGTTGTACATGACCCCCGGCGCTCCAGCGACATGCAAAGCGGCGGTTCTTGCCATGGAATTGGCTCGGCCTGCGACCAAACTGTCAAACGTCAACCCTAGGTTCAAGCGGTGACGCGTGCTGGACGGCGCAGGGTGCTGGGCTGCCAGAGAAAAAGAAGCGGCAGAACGTCCAGCCGCACTGGCAGGTGCTGCACCAGCGATCACCGGTTGGGAAGGGAAAGACGAATTCGATGAAGCCGGGTCGATGCCGTTGGGTGCGATGCCGGTGGGTGCGATGACATCGCGCGCCGCCAAAATAATGTCCAGGCGTACCGCGCGGCCTGCCAACTCTCCGAGCACAGCTTCGATGCGGCTGCCGTACTGGTTGCGGATCCAATCGAGTTTGAACCGGTTGGGTACTTTCAGCGTCACCACCAAACCACTGTCGCCGTGGTCAGACACAGCGGCTGCAGGCAGCGGCCGTATCCAAGTGTTGAATTGTTGTTCAGGCAAGACGGCTGCGAGTTGATCGCATCCGCGCAGCCACAGGTCGGCATTCATGTTGTGGAAAACTGTCCTTCGGGGCGCTGGATTGTAAGCTGCGCGTCGTTGTTTCCGAGACGTTATCCACAGTTGATTTTCATCCGCGGGACGCTGTCGAATCTGTCCGCGCTAGGCGGTTGCGTTGACGTCGGCTGATATGTTTGATTTAATGCTCGGTTGCCCGAAGGCTTGGTTTGCATGAAACACAGCCAAAAAGGGTCAGAATATTTTTTTGGATCAATCATGAAACGCACTTACCAAGCTTCAAAAGTTCGCCGCGCTCGCACCCACGGTTTCCTGGTTCGCATGAAGTCTCGAGGCGGGCGTGCAGTGATCAATGCACGCAGAGCCAAAGGCCGCAAGCGTCTGGCGGTCTGAGTCCAGCGGAAACGGTGGCTCGGACGCGGCACACGTTTTTGGTCAAAGTTCTTTGCCCGTGACTGGCCGCATCACACGGGCTGAAGATTTCGAGCGCGTGTTGAAAAGCAAGCAACAAACAAGAAGCCCTCACTTCGCGGTCCACCATTTGGTATCCGTACCCAGTAGGCCTAAAAAAGCGGACCTCAACGCTAAAAAAAAACAGTTATCAACAAGCGCCGCATCACATCCCAGCGTCGCTGTGGATGACTTGCCGGAAATCGGACCTGCCCAGTCGGTTCCAGGCCGGACATGGCTTGGAATGGTGGTGCCGAAAAGGCATGCCAAGCGGGCTGTCACCCGGAATTTGCTCAAGCGTCAAATCAAGGCCGTCATGTCTGAACAAAGCGCGGTTCCGCCTGGCCTGTGGGTTGTGAGATTGCGCGCACCCTTTGACCGCAACATCTTTACCAGTGCGGCGTCGAAGACACTGTCGAATGCGGTGCGTGAGGAATTGATGCGAGTGCTGCAGTCTGCTGTTCAACGGCACCCGGCGGCGTGACCGTGTGCACCTGCTTATCCGCTGCTGTACGTCATGTCACTTAGCTTTGTCGTGTTCAGCCCGCAACGTGTTTTGATGGCCGCTGTGCGTGTTTACCGGCTGCTCCTCAGTCCCTGGCTGGGGAGTTCTTGTCGGTTTGAGCCGACCTGCTCCGCGTATGCTTTAGAGGCGTTGCAGGTTCATGGCGCGGCAGCCGGCAGCTATTTGACGCTTCGACGCATCGCGCGTTGTCATCCATTTTGTCGCGGCGGCCATGACCCCGTACCTTCTTTCGGAGCCGGTTTGTTTGCCGGTTCTGTTCACGCAGCTGCTCAGCAACCTGACCCTGAAAAGACCCTCCCATGAACGATATGCGCCGCACCCTGCTGTGGGTTGTTTTTTCGATGTCGTTGTTTTTGTTGTACGACGGCTGGAACAAGGCCAACGGCAAGCCTTCGCTGTTCAGTCCGGTGGCAGTGACAAAGCCGTCGACAGAAACCGCGCCCGCGAGCCCCGCGTCCGCGGCTTTGCCCACTTCGACACTGCCTACTGCCAGCGCCGGGTCGCCCGCAGCAGCCACCAGCGTCCCAGGCGCAGCAACAGCATCGATACCTGCACCTGCGCCTGCGGCGACGCGGTCGGAAAGGGTCACTGTCACGACCGATCTGGTGAAAGCCACGCTGGACAGTCAGGGCGGTGACGTGGTCCGGTTGGAATTGCTTCAACAAATTGACCACACGGACCGCAGCAAGAACACGCTGGTATTCGATCAGTCGCCGGACCGTTTGTACAAGGCGCAAACTGGTTTGATCCCCGCGCCAGGAGGCGCGGCTTTGCCTAACCATTTGACATTGATGACGTTGTTGCCGGGAGAGCGCACGCTTCAGCCAGGCATGAACGAATTGCAGGTCAAGTTTGAGTCGCCCGATGTCGGCGGCGCCAAGCTTGTCAAAACCTTCACCTTCAAGCGCGGCGACTATGTGGTGGCCGTGAAACACGAGGTCATCAACACCAGTGGCGCCGTCATCAACCCACAGCTTTATCTTCAGTTGTTGCGCGATGGCAATGCACCGGCCGGTGAGTCGAGCTTCTACTTCACCTTCACCGGCCCTGCCGTCTATACCGACGCAACCAAGTTCCACAAAATCGACTTCAAGGACATCGAGAAACGCAAAAGCGACACAAAGCCCGATCACGTCACTGCCGACGACAACGGTTGGGTGGCCATGGTGCAGCACTACTTTGCCTCGGCCTGGATGTTGGGAGCAAGCGTCGACGAAAAGCGCCCACGTGAGTTTTTCACCAAAAAAGTTGCGACCAATGAATACTCGATCGGCATGTTGGTGCCGCTGGGTGCTCTGGAGCCTGGCGCCACCAAAACCCTGGACTCGCGTTTGTTTGTTGGCCCACAGGAAGAAAACAAACTCAGCGCGATGGCACCCGGCTTGGAACTGGTAAAGGACTACGGGTGGTTCACGATTTTGTCCAAACCGCTGTTTTGGCTGTTGACCCAACTGCACAGCTTCATCGGCAACTGGGGTTGGTCGATCGTCGCACTGGTGGTGTGTTTGAAAATCGCTTTCTACTGGCTCAACGCCACCGCTTATCGGTCGATGGGCAAGATGAAAGCAATCGGACCGAAGATTGCTGAAATGCGCGAGCGATTGAAAGACAAGCCGCAGCAAATGCAGCAGGAGATGATGCGCATTTACAAAGAAGAAAAGGTCAATCCACTCGGTGGTTGCTTGCCTATCTTTGTGCAAATGCCCTTTTTCATTGCACTTTATTGGGTGTTGTTGTCGACAGTGGAAATGCGCAATGCGCCGTGGATCGGTTGGATCGCCGACCTGTCTGCCAAAGACCCGTACTTCATCTTGCCGGTCTTGATGACCTTGACCTCGTTGCTGCAAACCTGGTTGAACCCCACGCCACCGGATCCGATGCAGGCCAAGTTGATGTGGATCATGCCGCTGATGTTTTCGGTGATGTTCTTTGTGTTCCCGGCGGGTTTGGTGCTTTACTGGTTGACCAACAACATCTTGTCGATTGCCCAGCAATACCTGATCAACAAGCAACTGGGTGTGTTGGGCAAATAAAGCTGCGCCACCGCTGTTCGCCATGCCGCGCCGCGTCGTTCTGACGCGGCGTTTTTCATGGCGCTCTCAAGTTGCGCCCACAACGGCCGATAACTCAGAAGCGGGGAAAGAACTGACGGTGTCGTTGAGCCGACAGTTCAAGAGCGCTCTGAGCAAGAGTCCAAGACGAACGCTTGCTCTGGCCTCCCCCGCGCCGCTTCGAGGCGCATTGACCTCGAAGCTGCTTGTGTCTGCGTGAGTCGCAAAGCGTCGGTGAAAATCACCCAATGCTTCCGCGCCACGCTGATCCAATTGCCGCCATTGCCACCGCTGCGGGGCGCGGCGCGGTGGGCATCGTTCGCGTGTCGGGCCGCGATCTGAGCGCCGTCATTGCGGCACTTTGCGGCAAGGCTCTGCTGCCGCGCGTGGCCACCTACCTGCCCTTGCTTGACGGCCGGCGCGCGCCCATCGACCACGGTTTGGCCATTCACTTTCCCAGCCCGCACTCCTACACCGGCGAAGATGTGTTGGAGCTGCAAGCGCATGGCGGCGCAGTGGTGTTGCAGCTGCTGTTGGCGCGATGTCTGGAGGCCGGGGCAGCGTTGGGTTTGCGCGTGGCCGAACCGGGCGAGTTCACTGAACGCGCCTTCTTGAACGACAAGCTGGACCTCGCGCAGGCCGAGGCGGTCAGCGACCTGATTGACGCCAGCACCGAAGCAGCCGCTCGGTCTGCCAGTCGCTCGCTGAGCGGTGCGTTTTCGGCCGAGATCCACACCCTGCGCGACGGCCTCATCAGGCTGCGCATGCTGGTGGAAGCCACCTTGGATTTTCCCGAAGAAGAGATCGACTTCTTGCAGCAAGCCGACGCCACCGGGCAACTGACGCAGCTCACGGCGCAATTGGGCCGCGTGATGCGCCAGACGCGTCAAGGCGTGTTGCTGCGCGAAGGCATCAAAGTGGTGATTGCCGGCCAACCCAACGTGGGCAAAAGTTCACTTCTGAACGCGCTGGCCGGGGCAGAGTTGGCCATCGTCACACCGATTGCAGGCACCACCCGCGACAAGGTGACCCAAACCATACAAATTGAAGGCGTGCCCATCCATGTGGTGGACACGGCGGGCCTTCGAGACACTTCAGACGAAATCGAGCGCATTGGCATCGCGCGGACCTGGGATGAGATTGCCGGTGCCGACGCGCTGGTTTTTTTGCACGACCTCACCCGCGTGGGCGAGGCCGAGTTTGAGGCCGCGGATGCTGAAATAGTCCGACGCTTGCCGAGCGAGCTTTTCAAAGGCGATCGATTGCTGCACGTTTTCAACAAGCTCGACGCCGCACCGCACTCACCAGTGAGTCGCAGCGGGGTGTCGATCTCGGCCACCACAGGCGCAGGCTTGAACACCTTGCGCCAACAGCTGTTGCAGCGTGCGGGTTGGAGCGCCGGCGCCGAAGGCGTCTACACCGCCCGCACGCGCCATGTGCAAGCGCTGGCGCGCGCTGACACGCATTTGCAAAGCGCTGCGGGGCAACTTGGACATGTTCCGGCGGCGCTGGATTTGTTGGCCGAAGACCTTCGACGCGCTCAACACGCCTTGGGCGAAATCACCGGAGAGTTCAGCGCTGATGATCTGCTTGGCGAAATATTCAGCCGTTTTTGCATTGGCAAATGAGCGCGTCTTTGCGCACTGGGTCTTGCTGGCGGGTGCCTGTGCCGGCACCCTGAATCAATGACCTTCGAACGTCACCATCGTGAACAGCGGCAAACCAGCGTCGCGCAGTTTTTGCGACCCGTGCAGTTCCGGCAGATCGACGATGGCTGCGCCTTCGATCACGGTGGCCCCCAAACGCTGGAGCAGGCGGCTGCCCGCCATCATGGTGCCGCCGGTGGCGATGAGGTCGTCGATTAGAACAATGCGGTCGCCGGGTTGCACCGCGTCGGTGTGAATTTCCACGGTGGCCGACCCGTACTCCAGCTCGTAGGTTTCTTCCACCGTGGTGAAAGGCAATTTGCCTTTTTTGCGAATGGGAATGAAGCCCACATTCAGCTCGTAGGCCAGCACCGATCCGATGATGAAGCCGCGCGCGTCCAGGCCCGCGATGGCCGTGGGCCGCACGTCGAAGTAACGGTGCACAAACTGGTCAATCAGCACCCGAAACACGCGCGGGTTGGCCAGCAGCGGCGTGATGTCGCGAAACTGCACGCCCGGTGCCGGCCAATCGGGCACGGTGCGGATGTGTTGCTTGATGTAGTCGGCGGGCGTCTGAATCAACGGGTCGGCGGCATGACTTTTCATGTCAAAGATTGTCGGTCCTTGAATCTGCAGAAAGCCAGAGCGGGATCTTCGAAAGCTGGCCTTCAACCACCGGGTCAGCCGTGTCTCGCGTGCCGGCAGAGCGAGGCACACTCTGCCCATGCCGACTGTGTTGACTGCTCCGATGAGCTTGCTAAAAAACACGCCGCTTCGTTCCGCGGTTTCAGTGATGCCTACGTTCGGGTGCGCGTTTGTGTGTGCGGTTGTGAGCGCGGTTGTGTGTACTGGAGCGGCTGTCGCGGCACCGCTTGAAACCTGTCGCGTCGCCGGCCTTCGCCATCCGGCGCAATGCGGTGTGCTGAAACGCCCGCTGGATCCAGCGCGTCCGGATGGCGTGCAAATTGACATTCACTATGTGGTCGTGCCGGCGCTGGCTCGCCGCAAGTTGCCCGACCCGGTTTTTTTGCTGGCGGGCGGGCCGGGGCAAAGCGCCATCGCTTTGGGCCCGCGCGTCTTCCCACTGTTCACCCGATTGAACAACCGCCGCGATGTGGTTTTTGTGGATCAACGCGGCACCGGTTTGTCGGCGCCTCTGGGTTGTGACGACACACGCGCTCGGCCTTTGTCTGAACTCGCCGACGCGGCGGCGCAGCTGCGCCAAATCAACCGTTGCCGGGAACAGTTGCAGACTTTGCCCTACGGGGATTTGCGCTTTTTCACCACCGTTTTGGCCATGCAAGATCTCGACGCCGTGCGCCGCGAATTGGGTGTGCAGCGCATCAATCTGATCGGCGCGTCTTACGGCACCCGCGCCGCACTGGATTACCAGCGCCAGTTCCCGGCGTCGGTGCGGCGCAGCGTGCTGGACGGCGTGGCACCGCCCGACATGGCCTTGCCGCTGAGCATGTCCGCAGACAACCAAGCGGCGTTGAATGCATTGATTCGCGACTGCGAACAAACATCCGCATGCCAGAGCACGCACCCGAATTTGCGACGCGAGGCAGCCGAACTTTTCAGCAGCCTGCCGAAAACAGTGACCGCCGCACACCCCTTGACCGGTCGGCTCGAGACCTTCCTCTATACGCGCGATTTGCTGCTGTCTGCGGTTCGTGGCCCGCTATACGCGCCCAACGTGGCTGCGGCGCTGCCCCAGGCGATCCGCGACGCGGCAGCCGGCCGCTTCGAGGGCCTGCTCGGCCTGGGCAGCTTGCTGGCGCCACAAAAGGGCAGCGCTTTGGCCATGGGCATGCACTTCAGCGTGCTCTGCGCAGAAGACGCGCCGCGCATGTCGAGCGCCGCCACTGCGCTCGAGGCCACCGCGAAAGACGCTTCTGTTGTGGAGGCCTCCGTGGCAGCGGCGACAGGCCTCTATTTCGGCAACAGCACCGCGCAGCTTTACGCCAAGGTGTGCGCGACGTGGCCGCGAGGAGAGGTTCCGGCGGCGTTTTACGACATGCCTCGCAGTGCCTCGCCGGTGTTGATGCTCAGCGGCGGCTTGGACCCCGCCACACCACCGCGCCATGCGCAGCGCGCGGCACTGGCGCTGGGTCCCAAGGCGTTGAATGTGGTGGTGGCCAACGCGGGTCACGGCGTGATGAGTGTGGGCTGCATGCGCGATGTGATTTACAAATTCATCGACAGTGATTCCGACGACACAGCGCTGAAGGTGGCCACCGACTGTGCCGATGCGCTACCGCGTCCCGGCGTGTTCGAGCCGCCTCGCATGGGTGCCAAATGATCGATGTCGAACATCTCGCCAAACGCTTTGAGGCACCCAGGAATGGGCTGAGCCTGAAGCGCCAAGCCGCTGCTTGGGTGCAGGCCGTAAGCGACGTCAGTTTCAGCGCACCCGATGGTCACATCACCGGTTTGCTGGGTGCCAACGGTGCGGGAAAAACCACCTCGCTGCGCATGCTGGCCGGCTTGATCCAACCCGACAGCGGCCGCATGACAGTCGACGGTATCGATGTGGGCGCGCGACCACGCGAAGCGCTCGCCAGAATGGGCGTGCTCAGCGACGCACGCGGCCTGTATCCGCGCTTGACCGCGCGTGAAAACATCGTCTACTACGGTGCCCTGCAGGGCATGACGCCACAAGCAGCGCACGCCCGCGCCGATGTGCTGGCCGAGGTGCTGGAGATGAAGCCGCTGCTGGAGCGCCGCACCGAAGGCTTCAGTCAAGGTGAGCGCATGAAAACCGCGCTGGCCCGCGCCATGGTTCACGACCCTGCCAATATCGTTTTAGATGAGCCCACCAACGGTTTGGACGTGCTGGCCACTCGCGCTTTGCGTGAGGCACTGAGGTTTTTGCGCACGCCCGAAGGGGGCCGCAAATGCATCATTTTTTCGACCCACATCATGCAAGAGGTCGAGCGCTTGTGCGACAGCGTGGTGGTGGTGGCCCAGGGTCGCAGCGTCGCCAGCGGCACAGTGGCCCAGCTGTTGGCAAAGACCGGCGAGCGCGACTTCGAAGAGGCCTTTGTCAAACTGGCGTTCTAGTTTTCGCGCGAAAAAAAGAGCGCCGAAGCGCTCTGTCTCGAAACCGGATTGAACCGGTCAGTCGCTTGTATTCAGTCCCCCAGCACCAAACCTTCACGCCGTGGATCGGCACCGCCAACATAAGTGGCGACGCCACCCACTTGCGTTTTGATGATGGTGCCCGTGCCGCTGGACTGCGCCGCCACGTTGACCGTGTGGCCCAACGCGCGCAAGCCGATCACCAAGGGATCGTCCGCGCCGTTGGCACTGGTCTTGATGACGTTGGGGTGCTCGCCGCCAATGCCGGTGGTGGCGCTGTTGCTGGCCCCGAAGTTGATCATTGAGGTGGCCTGCTGCGCGTCCATGCCCCAGTCCAAAGCGCCCACCAGGGTTTTGCTCACGAACTGGATGATGGCTGCGCCGCCGGGTGACCCAGTGCCCATGACGAAGTCGCCGCGCAGCCGTCTGCCGCTTTGGCAAACACCAAAGTCGGTGCCATGGAACTGCGAGGCCGCTTGAGCGGGGCCACGCGGTTGGCGATGGGGCCAGACGCGTCGCTGGGCTGGAAGGAAAAGTCGGTGAGCTGGTTGTTCAGCAAGAAGCCACGTGTCATGCGGAACGAGCCCATCGAACTTTCTACGGTGGTGGTCATCACGACCACGTTGCCTTCTTTATCGACGATGGTCATGTGGGTCGTGCCCACACCTTCGGCAGCGCTCGAGCCGGTGGGCACGAAGCCGGGGAAAACGCCCGCGGTGGCCACGCCCATGCTCCTGTCGTAGCGGATCAAATTGGCACGGCCGCGCAGGTAGTCTTTGTTGATGAGTGCATCAAAGGCGTTGCCCGTTGACGTGGCACCAGGCAACGCGATGAAGTCGGTGTCGGCCACGTATTTATTGCGATCGGCATAGGCCAAGCGCTGTGCCTCCGTCACCAGGTGCACGCCCAGAACAGATGGCTTGCCGCCTTCGCTGTCCATGGCGGTGGGTGCGAACCCGGCCATGTAGTAGTTTTCCAAAATGCCCAGGGTTTGTGCCACCGCGATGCCGCCCGAGGACGGCGGCGGCATGCCGCAAACGATGTTGTTGCGGTAGCTGCTGCACACAGCAGCGCGTTTGACAGCCTTGTAGCCGGCCAGGTCGCTCATCTCGGTCAGCCCAGGCGTGAGTGCAATGGTGGTCGGGCCGCTGCCCACGCTGGCTTTGATCTTGTCGACGATGGACTGCGCAATCGGGCCGGTGTACACGGCGTTGGCGCCGCCGCTGGCGATGGCGGCCAAGGTGTCAGCGTAAGGCTGATTTTTCAGCAGCGTGCCCAGCGCTTTAGGCGCGTAGTCGGGGCCGGGGCCGTAAAAATAAGCGGTTGCTTCGGCATCAACCAGCAATGACGCTTTGTTGGCGACGATGGCGTCGGCCATGCGGCCGCTGATCTTGAAGCCGTCGGTGGCCAGCTTGGTGCCTGCGCCGAACAAACCGTTCCAGGCCAGTTTGCCGTTTTCTTGGTGCGCCAACTCGAGCATGCGCACCGCACCGGGCGTGCCGACCGAGCGGCCGCTGGCGCGGACGCCGCCAAAGGCTGCGCCGTCGCTGGTGGCGCTGGCCGGTGCCGGCAATGGGTAGGCCAAGTTGGTGGCGCTGATGTAGCGCAGGTAGTCGGGCGTGGCGGCCGCCGGCGCTTGCTCGCGGCCGTCATAGGCTTGCACCACCTTGGTTTTGGCGTTGTAGTGCAGCATGAAAGCACCACCACCCAAGCCAGACGATTGCGGCTCGACCAAGTCCAACACCGCTTGCACAGCCACTGCCGCATCGACCGCGCTGCCGCCTTGTTTCAGCACTTCGCAACCGGCTTGAGACGCCAGCGGGTTGGCTGTGACGACCATGTAGTTTTTGCCGCTTACTGGCTTGGCACCGACCTTGTAGCCTGACGAGGGTTCAGGCAAGGACGGGTCACCCGGCAAACCCGAGCCGACCACCACGGTGCCACCGCTGCTGGTGGTTTGCAGACACGAAGTGCTTGCCACCGCGTTGTCGTCATTGCCACCGCAAGCGGCCAAAGAGGCGCTGAACGCCACCGGCAGCGTCCACCAAAACGCACGCATGGTTAAAAATCGTCTGGGCTGAGTCATCATGGGTTCCCCATAGTTAACGAATAGAGGTGTGACGAATGTCACAGCAATTCATTGTGGATCAACTCGCAGAAAGAACGGCTGGAGCGTGTTCATGAATGCGTGGAGCGCCACAGCAGTGGTCTTTCGCAAGGAGTGGACCGACGCCTTTCGCGATCGCCGCACGCTGTTGGTGGTGTTGCTGTCCAGTGTCTTGATGGGCCCGCTGGTGTTGATTGCGCTGTCGGCGTTTGTGGCCACGTTTGAGGCGCGCGCCGAGAAGCGCGAGGTGGTGGTGCAAGGCATGGCCAACGCACCCACGCTGATGAATTATTTCCAGCGTCAGACCTATCAAATCAAAACCGCCCCCGCCGATTTCGAAGCCCAGCTGCGCGCCTCGACACTGACCGACCCGGTGTTGGTGATACCGAGCGATTTCGAGGCCGCCTTGCTGCGCGGTGAGATGCCCGCGCTGCAAGTCATCAGCGACAGCGCCAACAAGCAGGCCGAGTCGGGCACGGGCAGGCTGGGTCGTTTGCTGGACGGCTTCAACCGCGAGCGCGCTAGTTTGAACCTGGCCTTGCGCGGCGTGGCGCCCGAGCTGTTGCAGGCGGTGCAGGTGGACGAAAGTGATCTGGCCAGCACGCAAACCCGGGCCACGCAAGTCACGGGCATGCTGCCTTTTTTCGTGCTGATGGCAGTGCTCTACGGTGCGCTGAACGCCGCGCTGGACACCACCGCAGGCGAGCGAGAGCGCGGCTCGCTCGAGCCGCTGCTGATGAACCCCGCGCCGCACTGGGCGTTGGTGTTGGGCAAATGGGGCGCGGTGGCCAGCCTGAGCATGTTGATCGCGGTTCTGAGCTGCTTCAGCTTCTTACCGGCGCAGTGGCTTTTGCGAAGTGACACCTTGCAGGCGCTGTTTCAGTTTGGCCTGCGCGAGGCGCTGCTGTTTTTGGTGGTTTTGTTGCCGCTGGCGGCAGCGTTGTCTGCGGTGTTGATGGCGGTGGCCATACGCTGCAAAAGCTTCAAAGAAGCGCAGGCCAACAGCACGGTGGTGATCCTGGGGGTGTCGTTGATGCCGTTGGTCACGGTGTTCAATCTTGGCGGCGAAGCGGCGTGGCATTTGTGGGTGCCTGCGCTGGCGCAAAACACCCTGATGACGCGGGTGCTGAAGGGCGAAGACTTCAGCGCCGCGCAAGTGTTGATTCCGCTTTTGGTGTGCGTGCTGTTGACAGTGGCTGGCGTTTGGTTTGTGGGACAGAAGTTGCGCAGCGCGGCGGTTCGGTGACGGCGGGGCCGCATGAGCCAAGCCGTGCTGTCAAGCAGTCTCGTCAAGCCACAGCGCGTCGACCTCGGCTGCGAGACTGCTCGCGGGCCAGCTCGATGAATTCGGCCGCGGCTGGCTTGAGCGTCAAACCACGCCGCCACACCACGCCGACGTCCACCGTGGGCACTTCGTCGCGCAGTTGACGCGCCTCCACATGTTCGGCGTCCAGCGTCCACGGCCGGTATAAAAAATCGGGCAACACCGCCAAGCCCAAACCGGCACCCACCAGCGAGCGCACTGCCTCTAGCGAACTGGTGCGCAACATGCGACGCGGCTTGAGCGCGTGGCGCGCCCACACGCCTGACATCAACTCGTGAATACGGTCGGCCTCGAGCACGATCTGGTCGCAGCCGGCGCAATCGGCCAAGGTCAATTCGCTGCGCGTGGCCAGCGGGTGGTTGGCGGCCAACCAGACACGGTTGGGGCTGCGCGTGAGGGTTTCGCTGACCAGGGCCTGCGGCTCACTCAACACATTGCTCACCATGATGGCCACATCGAGCTCGCCGTTGATAAGCAGATGTTCCAAAAAGCGCGGCTCTTCCTCGGTCACCTGCACCTCCACGGCCGGAGAGTGGCGTCTGAAGCGACGCAGCAATTCGCTGAGGTAGTAGCCCGCGACCAAGCTGGTCACGCCGATGCTCAACTCGCCGCGCAAGCCCTCGGTTTGTTCGGTGCCGTGCAAGCGGGTGGCTTCGGCCACGCTGCTGATAACGCGTCGCGCGCTGACCAAAAACCGATGGCCTTGCGGCGTCAGCAACATCCCCTTCGAGCTGCGCTCAAACAGCGCGCTGCCGAGCTCGCTCTCCAATTCCAGCATCGAGGTGGTGACCGCGCTTTGCGCGATGTTCAGCATGCGCGAAGCCGCGGCCACCGAGCCTGTTTCCGCCACTGCAGTGAAGTATCGAAACTGGCGCAGGGTGAGGTGACGATGGTTCATGGACGGCAGTGACTTGCGAGGCAAGCGATCTGGGAAAACCCGAAGTATCTGATTTTTAGATGGGTCGAATTTTGAATATTGAAGTTCACAGTCATGCGTGACCTCGCTATGGTTCGGTTCCAGTCTGTGCCTACCGCACGGTGTTTGCTCACACCAGGAGAACCTCACCCCATGAAGCGCCTCACCCTGTCTTTGCTGGCCGTCGCCGCGTCTGCTGCGATCACCATTCCCGCCGCCGCTGACAAAGGCGCGCTGAAAAAACTCGGCAAGGGCGAAGGCCAGGTCGACATCGTGGCGTGGGCCGGCTACATCGAACGCGGTGCCACTGACAAGGCCTTTGATTGGGTCACGGACTTTGAGAAAAAAACCGGCTGCAAAGTGAACGTGAAAACAGCTGGCACCTCCGATGAGATGGTGTCGCTGATGAACGAAGGCGGCTTTGATTTGGTCACCGCGTCGGGCGACGCCAGCAGCCGCTTGATTCGCGGCAAAAAAATTGCGCCGCTCAACATCAGCCTGATTCCGAGCTTCAAAAACGTCGATGTGCGCCTGCAAAAAGCGCCCTGGCATTTTGAGAACAACACCCACTACGGCGTGCCCTACCAGTGGGGCTGGAATGTGCTGATGTACAACACGGCGGTCTTCAAAGACAAGCCGCCCACCAGCTGGAGCGTGGTGTTTGAAGAACAAATGCTGCCTGACGGCAAGAGCAACAAAGGTCGTGTGCAAGCCTTTGACGGCCCGATTCACATTGCCGATGCGGCGCTGTACCTGATGAAGAAGAACCCGGCTTTGGGCATCAAGAACCCGTACGAGCTGAACGAAGCCCAGTACAAAGCCGCGCTCGACACCCTGCGCGCACAGCGCAAGATCGTTGGCAAGTATTGGCACGACGCATTTGTGCAAATCGACGACTTCACCAACGAAGGCGTGGTGGCTTCGGGTTCATGGCAGTTTCAAGCCAACATTCTGAAAAGCAAAAACCGCCCGATTGCCACCACCGTTCCTGTCGAGAACGCCACCGGTTGGGCCGACAGCACCATGCTGCACGCCGATGCCAAGCACCCCAACTGCGCCTACATGTGGATGGAGCATTCGCTGAACCCGAAGCTGCAAGGCGACTTGTCGGCTTGGTTCGGCTCGGTGCCTGCGGTGCCGGCCGCGTGCAAGGGCAACAAGCTGTTGGGTGATGATGGATGCGCGCGTCAAGGCTTCGATGCCTTTGACAGAATTGCGTTTTGGCGCACCCCGACGTCTCAGTGCGCTTCGCAAAACAACCAGTGCATTCCGTATCACAAATGGGTGTCGGACTACATCGCGGTGTTGGGCGGACGTTGATGGTTTGACTGACGCGCCGCAGGACTCGGCCGCCAGACTCCATCGCAGCGCGCAGACCGTGTTCGGCCGCGCGCTGTTTTTATTGATGCCCGCCGCTTTGACTTTCACCCGAGTGACTTGCCTCTTATGACCGCCGCTGTTGGTCTTGAAAATTTAAGTTGTATCTTTTCTGGCGCTCGCGGCAAGTCAGGCGCTGAAGTGCGCGCGGTAGACGGCGTCAACTTGAAGGTCGAAGCGGGGGAGTTTTTCACCTTGCTGGGGCCTTCGGGCTCGGGCAAGACCACTTGCCTGCGCATGATTGGCGGCTTCACGCTGCCCACCGCCGGGCGCGTGCTCATCAACGGAGTGGACGTATCGCAGCAGCCGCCTTATGCGCGCCCTGTGAACACGGTGTTTCAGGATTACGCGCTGTTCCCGCACATGAGCATTCGCGACAACGTCGCTTACTCGCTGATGGTGCGCAAGGTGCCTAAGGCGACGCGTTTGAAGCGCGCTGACGAGTTGCTGGAGTTGGTGCAGCTGGGCAGCGCGGCCGAGCGCAGACCGGCGCAACTCTCGGGCGGCCAACGTCAGCGCGTGGCCTTGGCGCGCGCGCTGATCAGCGCGCCGCAAGTTCTGTTGCTCGATGAACCTCTGGGTGCCCTCGACTTGAAGCTGCGCGAGCAAATGCAAACCGAATTGAAGGCCTTGCAGCGCAAGCTCGGCATCACCTTTGTGTTCATTACCCACGACCAAAATGAAGCCTTGTCAATGAGCGATCGAATTGGCGTGTTCAACCAAGGCAAGCTCGAACAAGTCGACACACCGCAGAGGCTTTACAACGCACCCACCACCCGCTTCGTGGCTCAGTTTGTAGGTGCGGCCAACGTGCTCGACGGCAATGTGGCGCGTCAGTTGACAGGGCATGCAAGCGCGATGCTGCGACCCGAGCGCATTCAACTTGGCGCGCAGTCGAATGCCAAGGTGAGCGGCGTGGTCAGCGAGGTGCAGTACTTCGGTGCATTTACGCGCATCAAGGTGAGCGCCATGAACGCGCAGGTGCAGGCCGATCTGCCCGAGAGCCTGGGGCAGGCGGTGCCGCAAACGGGTGCGACAGTTCACTTGCATTGGGACGATCGTGCGGTGCATCCATTGGCTGTTGCGTTGGCATGACCATGGGCCTTGCGATAGCTGCGCCTGCGCGGGCCTTTGCGCCGAGCTTTCGCCGCCGCGTGTCGGATGCGCTCTACACGCGCAGGGGATTGCTGCTGCTCGCGTTGCTTGCGCCGCCCCTGCTTTGGTTTGGCGTGATTTATCTGGGCGCACTGTTTGCCCTGCTTGCCAATGCGTTTTTCAGCCTGGACGACTACACCGG
The DNA here is from genome assembly GCA_038241115.1 of Burkholderiales bacterium. Classification (GTDB taxonomy): domain Bacteria; phylum Pseudomonadota; class Gammaproteobacteria; order Burkholderiales; family Burkholderiaceae_C; genus JANYJJ01. Next base: position 24,490 of record JBBRGA010000028.1, read on the forward strand.
CCAAGTGGTGCGCGAGTTGTCGTTGAAGAACTTTGTGGAGCTAGCCGGTGGTGCCAACGTCGACGTGGCGGTGCGCACCGTGGTCATGGCCATCAGCGTGACATTGGCCAGTGTGGGGCTGGCTTTTCCCCTGGCTTACTACATGGCCCGACACGCCACCGGCGCTCAAAAAGCGTTCCTCTACATCGCGGTAATGCTGCCCTTGTGGTCGAGCTATTTGGTGCGGCTGTACGCCTGGAAATTGCTGTTGGCCAAAGAAGGCGCGGTGTCTTGGTTGGCAGCGCAACTGCACGCCACCTGGTTGTTGGACAGCTTGCTCGCCACACCGCTCATCGGCGGCCCCAGCCTGAGTTTTTCCACACTGGGCACCTTCCTGGTGTTTGTGTACATGTGGCTGCCCTTCATGGTGCTGCCCATCATGGCCGCGGTAGAGCGCATACCGGGCTCATTGATCGAAGCCTCGGGGGACTTGGGCGCACCGCCACGCACCACATTTTGGAAAGTGATATTTCCCTTGGCCATGCCAGGTGTGGCAGCCGGTTCCATCTTTACTTTTTCACTGACCTTGGGCGACTACATCGTGCCGCAGGTCATCGGTAACAGCACGCTGTACATCGGTCAGGTGGTCTACATGCAGCAAGGCGTGGCGGGCAACGTGCCGTTCGCGGCTGCGTTCTCCCTGGTGCCCATCGTGGTGATTGGGATTTATCTGTGGTTTGCCAAGCGCTTAGGAGCCTTTGATGCCATGTAACGGATGCGCGAGGCATCGTCATGCGAACTGACCGCCCGGCGGGTTGGGGCCTCAAGCTCAGCGCCTGGGGCGTGATCGCGTTCCTGCACATCCCGCTGCTGCTCATCATTCTTTACGCCTTCAGCGCCGAAGACAAAACCTATCAATTTCCGCCGCCCGCCCTGACCACCAAATGGTTTGCGGTGGCATGGGGCCGCGACGACGTATGGGCCGCCATGCGCATGAGCTTTGAGGTGGCGGCGTGGTCATCGGCCATCGCGGTGGTGCTGGGCACGCTGGCCGCAGGTGCCATGGCGCGCAGCAGCTTTTTTGGGCGCGACAGCATCAACTTGCTGTTGGTGTTGCCCATCGCCCTGCCCGGCATCATCACCGGCATTGCGCTGCGCTCGGGCTTGGGCACGTTGGAAATCCCGTTCAGTTTTTGGACCATCGTGATCGGCCACGCCACGTTCTGTGTGGTGGTGGTGTTCAACAACGCGGTGGCGCGACTGCGGCGTTTGAACCCCAACCTGATCGAAGCGTCGATGGACTTGGGAGCCGATTATTTTCAAACCCTGCGCTACATCATCTTGCCGCAGCTCGGCTCAGCCTTGTTGGCCGGTGCGCTGCTCGCGTTTGCTTTGAGCTTTGACGAGGTCATCGTCACCACCTTCACCGCAGGCCAACAAACCACGCTGCCCATTTGGATGCTGCAAGAGTTGATACGGCCGCGTCAGCGCCCTGTTACCAACGTGGTGGCCGTCGTCGTCATCGCGCTCACATTCATACCCATCCTCGCCGCTTACAGCCTGACCCGCGCAGACGAGCCCAACCCGCGCTGAGCCTCGACCTGTAAAAACTGAACGTACTGAACGCACTGAACGCACTGAACTCACTGAAGGAGCCCACATGAACCCAAGCATCCCATTCAACACCGACCTGTTTATCGACGGCGCATTCGTTACGGGCGAAGGTGAGGCTGAACGCATCTTGAATCCGTCCACCGGTGAATTGCTGACGTTGGTGCCCGAAGCCTCCGCCGAGCAAGTGCACAAAGCGGTGTCGGCCGCACACCGCGCCTTCGACAGCTGGAGTGAAACCACACCGGCCGACCGCTCCAAAATGCTGTTGAAGCTGGCCGACGCGATAGAGCAACGCGGCGCTGAGTTTGCCCGTTTGGAAAGTTTGAACTGCGGCAATCCTTACGCGCGCGCTTTGGGCGATGAGATTCCTGCCATCGTCGATTGCTACCGCTACTTTGCGGGCGCGGCGCGCTGCATGAGCGGCACGGTCACCAACGAGTACCTGGCTGGGCACACCAGCATGATCCGGCGCGATCCTTTGGGTGTGGTGGGCTCCATTGCGCCTTGGAATTACCCGTTGATGATGGCGGCGTGGAAGATTGCGCCGGCGCTGGCCGCGGGCAATTGCGTGGTGCTCAAGCCCAGCGAGCAAACACCGCTGAGCACTTTGTTGTTGGCCCGCGTGGCGGCCGAGATTTTCCCGAAAGGCGTTTTCAACGTCATCACCGGGCGCGGTGCCAGCGTCGGCCAGCCGCTGGTTGAGCACCCGAAGGTGGCCATGGTGAGTGTGACTGGCGACGTGTCCACCGGGCGCAAGATTTTGCAAGCCGCCACCGGCACGTTGAAGCGGACGCATTTGGAGTTGGGCGGCAAAGCGCCGGTGCTGGTGTTTGACGACGCCGATCTGGACGCCGTGGTGGAAGGCCTGCGCACCTTCAGCTTTTACAACGCCGGGCAAGACTGCACGGCGGCGTGTCGTGTTTACGCCGGCGCAAAAATCTACGACAGGCTGGTGGCCGATTTGTCGAGTGCTGCCAAGACCATCAAGCTCGGTTTGCAAGACGACGCTGACGCTGAAATCGGCCCGCTCATCAGCGACCGTCAGCGCAGCCGCGTGGCCAGTTTTGTCGAGCGCGCGCAAATGGCCGGGCACATGGAGATCACCGCCGGCGGCAAAGCGCGGCCGGGCGCGGGTTATTTTTACGAGCCCACGGTGATCGCCGGGGCTCGGCAAGAAGACGAAATAGTCAAGCGCGAGGTGTTCGGCCCGGTGGTCAGCGTGACCCGCTTTACCGAAGCTGAGCAAGCCATTGCCTGGGCCAATGACAGCGACTACGGTCTGGCGTCCTCGGTGTGGACGCAAGACGTGGGCAAGGCCATGCGGGTGGCCAAGAAGCTGCAATACGGCTGCACCTGGATCAACACCCACTTCATGCTGGTCAATGAAATGCCGCACGGCGGGATGAAAAGCAGTGGCTACGGCAAAGACATGGGCATGTACGCGCTGGAGGACTACACCGTGGCGCGGCATGTGATGGCCAAGTTTTGAACCGGCGAAAAGGCTGGAAATGAGCTGCGGCGCGGGT
>JBBRGA010000029.1:0-27508 GCA_038241115.1 Burkholderiales bacterium
CCGGGTGCTACACAGCGTCTGTAGCCCGGCTTTTAGGGCGCATGGGCAGACCCCATAAGCCCATTTCTGCAGGTTATCCCTTAAAATCGACAACCCAAGGAGCGTTGCAGCGGTACCCAGCGTACCGTCAGGCTTGGATCGTTCAAACGACCGCAACCACGCTCACCTGTTTTTGTTTATTTTCAGGTGAGTTTATGCCCCAGGCCCCCGTATCGATTGCCAAAGCTGCTATTAAAACAGTGGCGCCCATGATGTTGTCCGGCTTAGAGCCGGTGAGCATCGACACCAGTTCACTTTTCGTTAACATTGGCGAGCGCACCAATGTCACGGGCTCCAAAGCCTTTGCCCGGATGATCTTGAACGGTGAGTTTGAACAAGCCTTGGCCGTGGCGCGCCAGCAAGTCGAAAACGGCGCCCAGATCATCGATATCAACATGGACGAGGCCATGCTCGACAGCCAGGCGGCGATGGTGCGCTTCCTGAACCTGATCGCCTCCGAGCCCGACATTTCCCGCGTACCCATCATGATCGACAGCTCCAAGTGGAGTGTCATCGAGGCTGGCCTGCGCTGCGTGCAGGGCAAGGCGGTGGTGAACTCCATCAGCATGAAAGAGGGCGTGGAGCCCTTCAAGCACCAAGCCAAGCTGCTGCGCCGTTACGGCGCTGCAGCCGTGGTGATGGCGTTTGATGAAAAAGGCCAAGCCGACACCTACCAGCGCAAGGTCGAGATTTGCGCGCGGGCCTACCGTGTTCTGTTGGACGAGGTGGGTTTCCCACCCGAAGACATCATTTTCGACCCCAACATCTTCGCCATTGCCACCGGCATTGAAGAGCACAACAACTACGCGGTGGACTTCATCAACGCCACGCGCTGGATCAAGCAGAACCTGCCCGGTGCCAAGGTCAGCGGTGGGGTGTCTAACGTCAGCTTCAGCTTCCGGGGTAATGACCCGGTGCGCGAGGCCATCCACACCGTATTTCTGTACCACGCGATCCAAGCCGGCATGGACATGGGGATTGTCAACGCCGGTATGGTGGGCGTGTACGACGACCTGGAGCCGGTGCTGCGCGAGCGCGTGGAAGACGTGGTGTTGAACCGCAGGCCAGACGCTGGTGAGCGTTTGATCGAAGTCGCCGAGACCGCCAAAGGTGCGGCCAAAGACGATTCCGCCAAGTTCGCGTGGCGCGCCAAGCCGGTCGATGAGCGCCTCAGCCACGCGCTGGTTCACGGCATCAACGACTTCATCACCGAAGACACCGAAGAGGTCTATCAGCGCGTGCTGGCCAAAGGCGGCCGACCGCTGCATGTGATCGAAGGCCCGCTGATGGACGGCATGAATGTGGTGGGTGATTTGTTTGGCCAAGGCAAGATGTTTTTGCCGCAGGTGGTCAAGAGCGCCCGCGTGATGAAGCAGGCCGTGGCGCATTTGCTGCCCTACATCGAGGCCGAAAAATTGGCCATGGTCGAGGCTGGCGGTGAAGCCAAAGCCAAAGGAAAGATCGTCATCGCCACGGTCAAGGGCGACGTTCACGACATTGGCAAAAACATCGTCACCGTGGTGCTTCAGTGCAACAACTTTGAAGTCGTGAACATGGGCGTGATGGTGTCGTGCCACGACATCCTGGCGCGCGCCAAAGTTGAAGGTGCCGACATCATTGGCCTGAGCGGTTTGATCACGCCCAGCCTGGAAGAAATGCAGCACGTGGCCGGTGAAATGCAGCGCGACGATTACTTCCGCATTCGCAAGATTCCCTTGCTGATTGGTGGTGCCACCTGCTCGCGCGTGCACACCGCCGTGAAGATTTCGCCGCACTACGAAGGCCCTGTGGTTTACGTGCCCGATGCCAGTCGCAGTGTGGCGGTGTGCAGTGATTTGCTCAGCGACGAAAAGGCCGCGGCCTACATTGCCGAGCTGAAAACCGACTACGAAAAAGTACGCGAACAGCACGCGAACAAGAAGGCCACGCCGCTGGTCAGCTTGGCGCAGGCGCGGGCCAACAAGGCGCAGATCGATTGGGCCAGCTATGCGGCACCGCAACCCAAGTTCATCGGCCGCCGGGTGTTCAAAAACTACGACCTTGAAGAGATCGCGCAGTGCATTGATTGGGCCCCGTTTTTTCAAACCTGGGACTTGGCTGGACCTTACCCCGCCATCCTCACCGACGACATCGTCGGCGAGTCGGCCCGCCGTGTGCACAGCGACGGCAAGCGTTTGTTGAAGCGCCTCATCGAAGGTCGCTGGCTCACCGCCAACGGCGTGATGGGCCTGTACCCGGCCAACACGGTGAACGACGACGACATCGAGATTTACAGCGACGAGACGCGCAGCGAAGTGCTGATGACGTGGCGCGGTTTGCGCATGCAGAGCGTGCGGCCGGTTGTTGACGGGATCAAGCGCCCCAACCGCTGCCTGGCCGATTTCATCGCCCCCAAAGGCTCGGGTGTGGTCGACCACATAGGCATGTTTGCCGTGACGTCAGGCGTGGGCACGGAGAAAAAAGAAAAGCAGTTTCTCGACGACCACGACGACTACAGCGCCATCATGTTGAAGGCGCTGGCCGACCGTTTGGCCGAAGCCTTTGCCGAACGCCTGCACCAGCGCACGCGCACCGAGCTGTGGGGCTACACCGACGACGCCGGCCTGACGCCCGCCGATCTGATCGCCGAAAAATACCTTGGCATCCGCCCAGCGCCGGGCTACCCGGCGTGCCCCGACCACACGGTCAAAGGCGAGATGTTTCGGGTCATGAAGTGCGCCGACATCGGCATGGCCTTGACCGAAAGCTGGGCCATGACGCCAGCCGCCAGCGTGAGCGGTTTTTACCTGGCACACCCGGAAGCCGCCTACTTCAACGTGGGCAAGGTCGGTGACGATCAAATTGAAGACTGGGCCCAGCGCAGCGCTCAAGACGCGTCCCAGGTTCGCCGTTCTCTGGCCGCACTGATTTAAGGTTTTCTTTGTCATCAAAAGCACTGGCGAAAGTCGCCGGTGCCTTGCGGCGAAGTATTTGCTTGCAAATGCACATCGCTGCGCTCACGTTTGCTTACTGTCTGAAGCATCCGTTCGCAAGGTGTCGCTATCGCGTCGCAGCCGATTTGATGAATTCAGGTGGCTTTGAATCGAGGTGCCAACTATTCACGCTCAAACGCTGAGAAGTGACGGTATTTTGTCACTCTGCTCCGGGCATGGAGTCTGCAATCCGTTGCCCCAGGTATTGCAAATAAGCACCGGGAGCAGCAGTGAACAAAACTTTGACCAAACCACAACAGCGGCCTGCGAAACAACTCGGGCAGCGGTCTGTCTCGCAGCCTGCGGCATCGCGCATGAGCGCGGTGGTGCTGGCTTCGTTGCTAGCGTCAGCGCTGGCCGCTTGCGGCGGCGGCAGCGGCACCAGCCCAGACGCGGCCAGCACGTTGGGCCCGTCCAGCGGCGGCTTGAGCGCCACTGACACCACACCAGCGAATGCACCAGCAGCGGCAGCGCGCTTCCTGACCCAGGCCACCTTCGGCCCGACTCCGGGCGAGATCACGCGCGTGTCGACGATGACGTACGCCGGATGGATGGACGAGCAATTCGCCAAGCCTCAAGTCCTGCACCGCAACACATTGAACGTGGCCTCCGCCAATGCGGTCGCCGCAGGCAACGGCATCAGCCAAACCAACTTCTTCGATTCGTATTGGGCCCAGGCCATCGCCGGCGAAGACCAATTGCGCCAGCGCGCAGCCTTCGCGTTGTCGCAAATTTTTGTCATCTCTTTCACCGACTCGGCCCTGCGCAGTCAGGTGCGGGGAGTGGCCTCTTACTACGACATGCTGGGTGAAAACGCATTTGGCAACTTCCGCGATTTGTTGGAAGCCGTCAGCCTGCACCCGATGATGGGTGTGTATTTGTCGCACCTCAAAAACCAGAAGGAAGACGCTGCCACTGGCCGCGTGCCGGATTTGAATTTCGCACGCGAAATTACACAACTTTTCACCATTGGCCAGTACAAGTTGAACCCCGACGGCAGCGTCGTGATGGGCGCCGATGGCAAGCCTGTTGCGGCTTATGTGTCAGCCGACTTGGAAGGCTTGTCGCAAGTGTTCACAGGATGGAGTTGGTACGGCGGCACGCTGCCGTCCGACCGAACCAGTCGCCGGTTTTTTGGCAACGACCGCAACCTTGAATTTGATTGGCGTCCGATGCAGGACTACAACCAGTTCGCCGCCAACACCAACTTCCACTCCGTCAGCGCGAAGAACTTTTTTGGTGTGACGATTCCGGCGCAAACCGTGACCACCGCCGACACCAAAGGCGACTTGAAAATCGCGCTCGACACGCTTTTCAATCACCCCAATGTGGGCCCCTTCATCGGCAAGCAGTTAATACAGCGCCTGGTCACCAGCAACCCGAGCCCGGCTTATGTGGCACGCGTCACGGCGGCCTTTGACGGTGCCAACGGCGGCAAACGTGGCGACATGAAGGCCGTTTGGAAGGCCGTGTTGCTGGACCCCGAGGCGCGCAGCGTCAGCACCTCGGCCACCGCAGGCAAGGTGCGTGAGCCGGTGCTGCGTTTGGCCAATTTCATGCGTGCTTTCAATGCCACGTCCAGCAGCAGTTTTTACCAGGGCATCGGCAACACAGACGATCCGGCGTCGAGTTTGAACCAGACGCCGATGTTCGCGCCAACCGTGTTCAACTTTTACCGCCCAGGCTATGTGCCGTCGAGCAAACCCATCGCCGACGCGAACTTGGTTGCGCCTGAATTTCAGATCGTCCACGACGTGTCAGTGGCCGGCTACATGAACTACATGCGCAGCATCGTTACTGTGAACACGAACCGCGACATTCAGCAGAACTACACGGCTGAATTGGCCTTGGCAAGCACACCCGTCGACCTGGTCGAGCGCATGAATCTGCTGCTTTTTTACGGCCAGATGCCTGACGCGCTGAAGACGCAATTGGTCGCCGCGGTGACCAGTCGGGCGGTGCCTGCACCCGTCTTCGCGGCGGTCACGAGCGGCGCGGCTGGCACCTCGACCAAGCAGGCCGACGAGGGTGGCAGCTTCACCCTCCAGACCTCTGGCATCGTCAGATACGGCGACGCCGCGACCAATAACTTTGTCGAAAAAACATTGATCGGCGCGGTCCAATGCACCAACGACTTCTTTGGCAGAGATCCGCTGTCCGGTGTGGGCAAGGCTTGTTATTTGTTCGTGCCGACGCCAGTGGCTGCGGCACCCGCGGCCAGCGCGGTGCCCCCGCCGCCGCAAGTGGTCACGAACCAAGCGGCCATCGACAGCGCCAAGCGCGACCGGGTCTACCTCGCCGTGTATCTGGCGATGTCGTCACCCGACTATCTGATCCAAAAGTAAGCGAGAACCACACCATGCTCACACTCAAAACTTCACGCCCAGACGCCACCCGCCGCAGTTTTATGCGCCAGGCCTCGGTGGTATCGGCGTCGGTCGGCAGCGCCGCCGTGCCTTTCGCTTTGAACCTGGCCACGCTGAGTACGTCGTCGGCGCAGACCACCACCGCAGGTGACTACAAAGCCATCGTGTGTTTGTTTTTTTACGGCGGCAACGACGCTTCGCACATGGTGCTGCGCACTGATGATTTGTCGTTCCGCGAATACACCCGCCTGCGCTCGGTGGCGCCTGAATCGATTGCATTGAAAAGGCCTGGCACCCCGGTGGTGGCCAACGCTGCACTCGCCTCGCCTGACCGGCTGGGCGGTGTGCGCGCCATCACGCCGAAGTTTTTGGCCACCGCCAACAACTCGGCAGATAACAGCGCCTTCACTTTTGCGTTGCATCCCAGCATGCCGGAAGTCGCAAATTTATTTTCGCAAAGCCGCTTGGCCATTTTGGCCAACGCCGGGCCGCTGGTGGTGCCGCTGACGCGGGCCGATTACGTGGCCAACATCAAGCCGCGCCCCAAGGCCATCGGCTCACACAACGACCAGCAGTCCACTTGGCAAGCACTCGGCCCCGAGGGCGCAAAGATCGGCTGGGGAGGTCGTTTGGGCGACATCATGGCGGCGGGCAATGGCAGCAATGGCACGGTGTTCACCAGCATCTCGGTGTCGGGCAACGCCGTGTTTTCCGCTGGCGACACTGTGTTTCAGTACCAGGTGGGCGGCGGCGGCGCCACACAAATCAACAGCCTGAGCGGCAACTTGTTCGGCTCCAGCACAGCCGCTGCCACGCTCAAAACCATCGTCACCGCAGGCAACCAGCACGTGTTTGCCAACGAGTACGGCGCCATCGTCAAACGCTCGGTCGAGGCGCAGTCCAATTTTCAAATCGCGTTCAACGCGTCAATGGCGGCTGCACCCACGCAGTACACCCAGCCGTCAAACAACCAGATGACCAACAACGGCCTTGCGTCGCAGTTGCAAACGGTGGCCCGCATCATCGGTGCGCGCGCTGGTCTGGGTGCCAAGCGCCAGGTGTTTTTTGTGTCCATGGGCGGCTTTGACACGCACGACAACCAAAACCCCAACCAAGCCGATTTGCTGGCGCGGATCAGCCATGCGCTGGGCTACTTCGACACGGCGCTGGCAGGTTTGGCGGGCGGCGACATGCGCAACAACGTGACGCTGTTTACCGCGTCGGATTTCGGTCGGACGCTGACCAGCAACGGTGACGGCACCGACCACGGCTGGGGCGGGCATCACTTCGTCTCAGGCGGCGCAGTCAACGGCGGCGACATCTACGGCCGCTTCCCACAGTTCATCCAAAACGCTGCCGACTCGAACGGCAACGCCTACATCCCGGTCACCTCAGTCGACTCGATCGGCGCAACCTTGGGCAAGTGGTTTGGCGCGAGCGACGGCCAGCTCGACACGGTATTCCCCAACCTGCGCAACTTCACCGCACGCGACTTGGGGTTCATGAAGGCTTGAGTCAAGGCGGGAATGTAGAGTGAGGCGCGTGCCTCGGAGAAGGCGCGCGGTGCTGCAACTTCAGCGTAGCACCGCAACCTAAGTCCTCTCAGCGAGCACACACCTTGAACAATCAGGCCGTCTTCGATTCAGCAGCGATCCGCTCACTGCGCGATGACTTGGCGCTGGCGCTGCGCGCCGCGGCGCACTTCGGTCTGGGGGAGGGCGTCTGCAATCACTTCAGTGTGGAACTTCCAGACAACTCGGGCCGGTTCTTGTTGAACCCGCGCGGGCTGATGTGGGGCGAAGTTCGCGGCGAGGACATCGTCCTGGTCGATACGCAGGGCAGGCGACTGGCCGGGCGGCACGAAGTGGAACCCACCGCGATGTTTATCCACGCGGCCATTCACGTGCATTGCCGCAAGGCATGCGTCATGCACACGCACATGCCGTACGCCACCGCACTCACTCTTACCGAAGGGCGCAAGCTCGACACTTGTTTGTCGCAGACGGCGATGCGCTTTCACGGGCGAGTCGCGGTGGATGCCAATTACAACGGGCTCGCACTCGATGATGCCGAGGGCCACCGAATAGCATCGGCGATGGGTGGTGCCGACGTGGCCTTTCTGGGCAATCACGGCGTGATCGTTTGCGGTGCGCGCATCGACCACGCGTTCGACGATCTCTACTACTTGGAGAGGGCTTGCCAAGCCCAGGTACTCGCGGCGTCGACCGGCCGAACATTGGCGCCGGTGAGTCCCCACCTTGCCGCCCAAGTTTGCGAGCAAAGCCTGAGCGAGCGACTTCAGTCCGAGCTATTTTTTGCGGCTTTGCGTCGGACGTTGCGCTGATCGTTTGATTGGATCAACTCTGTCAGAGCGCACTTGAAAATTGGTTTTACTGCTGGCACCGCCGAGTCCGTCTGCCAGCCGCGCCCTAGAAAGGATTCGAGGTCCGGTGGACGGACTCTCGAATGTCTCGCTGGCAACCAGAATTAACGCGTTAAAACCCGCCGCGCGCCGTAGCTCAGCGCATCGACCAGCGCCACCAGCAGCAGCATCGAGCCCAGGATGGTGCAGGTCTTGCCCATGTGGAACAGGCCCATGTGGAACGACAGCAATTGACCCAAACCGCCCGCGCCCACCACGCCCAGCACAGAGGCGGCGCGGATGTTGTTTTCCCATCGGTACAGGGTGTAGCTCATCAACTGTGGCAACACCTGCGGCAGCGTGGCGTAGAAAAAAATCCTCAGCGCCCCGACGCCTTGGGTGCGCAGCGCCTCGCCGGGGCCCGGCGGTGCGTTCTCCACGCTTTCGGCAAACAGGCGGCCGAGCACGCCCGTGGTGTGCAGCGCCAGCGCCAGCGTGCCGGCCATCGGCCCCAGGCCGGCCGAGATGAGCAGCAGTGCGGCCCAGACCAATTCAGGAATCGAGCGCAGCGCGTTGAGCAGCAGGCGGGTGGGTGCCCTGGCCCATGCGGTGGGCGATGTGTGCGACCCCGACTCGAGGCGACTGGCCGGCAATGCCAACGCCAGCCCGGCAGCAGCGGCCATCAGCGTGCCCAGTGCCGACATGGCCAGTGTTTCCAGCGTGGCCCAGCCGACCTTGGTCAAAAAAACAGGGCTCACATCGGGCGGGAAGAACTCGCCCAAAAACCGGCCCATGCTGCGCGCGGCGTCCAGCGAGAAAAACTCTGCCCATTGCAGGTTGAGCGTCCAGAAACTGGCGGTGATCAGCACCACCACGGCGGCGGTGAACCAGCACGCGCTGCAGCGTCTGCTGAACAGCGGCGGCGGCAGTTTGTAGGGCTTGTTGGCGGCTTGCGGTGTCATGGGTCTGAACCTTTCAGCCCAATGACTTGCGCAAGATGGCGCTGACTCGGTCGGCCAATGCCACCAGCGCCATGAAGACCAGCAGCATGGTCGCCACTTCACCGCCGTTGAACATCTTCATCGAGTTGTCCATTTGCTGCCCCAAGCCGCCTGCACCGATGAAGCCCAGCACCACCGAACTGCGAATGGCACATTCCCAGCGGTAGACGGTGTAGGAGCTGAGCTCTGCCGCGTTCTGCGGCAGCAATCCGTAGAACAACGCCTGCAAGCGGCCACTGCCGTTGCGCATCAGCGTTTGCGTTGGGTGGGCTTCGCCACTTTCCAGGATCTCGCCGTAGACCTTGCCGAGCATGCCGCCGTAAGTCAGGGCAATGGCCAGCACACCCGCAGTCGGCCCCAAACCCACCACGCGCACAAAGACGAGGGCCCACACCAGTTCGGGCACGCTGCGCAGCACGATCAACATCCAGCGCATCACTTGGCGGAACCAAAACGGGCCACGTGCCATGCGGCCGGACAGCGCCGAGACGGAGAGCGCTGAGGTGGACAGCAGCGTCAGCGGGATTGCCAGGACCAAGGCCAAACTCAGGCCGGCGGTGGCGATGGCCACCGTGCGCCAGGCTTCCCGCACAACCAGCGTCAAAAACTCGACGTTCATGACGGGCGGGAAGAAGCTGGCGATGAACTTGGCGCTGACCTTGACGTTGGCCGGCTCCAGCAGCACCCAGGGTCTGAACTCGGTGGCCACCGCCAGCGGCCACAGCAGCACCAATGCGAGGCTGCACCACCACACCCGACCGGCCCAGGCGGGGTCGCGCAGCGGCGCGGCGCGGGTGATCGTGGTCATGGGGCGCTCACAGGGACAGGACGTTCACAGTGTCATCAGCGGCAGTGCATGACCGCAGGCAGGGGCTTGGCCGCGGGTGCGTTGTCCGGCGCCCTTCCGCCATGCAGTTCGTCCTCGAACTGCGCATACAGCGCTGCCAACCGCGCGCGGGTCACCTCGGCTGCGGGCAGGTCAAACGCCAAAGCGCCGTCGCGCAGCCCGACGATGCGGGGGAACGAGGCCAGCGCCGCGTCGACCTGGTGCAGGGTCGCCACCAGCGTGACACCGCGCTCGCGCGCCCCTTCGACCAAGGCTGAGATGGCCTGACTCGAGCGGGTCGGGTCCAGCGCCGACAAAGGCTCGTCGATGAGCCACAGTTTGGCGGGGGCGAGCAGCGCGCGCGCCAAGCCCACACGCTGACGTTCTCCGCCGGACAAGCGGTCAACGCGCTCGAAGAGTTTGTCCGCGAGGTCAAACCGCTCGAGCGCGTCAAACGCCGCCGGGATGTCGCTGGGATAGAAGAGCGACCGCAAGCTCGCCCACAAACTGATCGCGGGCAGGCGCCCGGCCAGCACCGCCGTCACCACCCGCTGGCGCGGTGGCAGCGGCGGCACCTGCGGCGCCAGGAACAGACGCCCGCGTAGTTCCTGCAGCTGCGGACGTGGCAGCGTCCAAGGCTGGACACCGTCGAGTGAAAACTCGCCCTGCGTCGGCGGCAGCGCACAGGCCAGCAACTGCAGCAGCGTTGTCTTGCCTGCGCCCGAAGGGCCGATCACGGCCAGCTGCTCGCCGGCGGCCACTTTGAGCGTCAATGCCTTCAGCGCCGGAACGGCACCGGGGCGCGCCGCCGGGTGGCGAGCGGCCACGCTGTTCAGCGTGATTTGCACGCTGTCGACTTACAGCAGACCGGCGCTGCGCGCCGCGGCTTCGATGCCTTTGTAGTTCTCAGGCGTGGTGGTGATGTAGCGCGTGGCGCGATTCAGGCCCAAAATTTCCTTGCCTTCCGCGGTGGCAGGGTCCAGGTCCAGCAGCGCTTTTTGAAGCTTGTTGCGCAGATCGGCCGGCATGTCGGCATGCACCGACCAGTTGTAGTTGAAGTAAGGCGGCGTGGTGAAGAACACATCCACGAGCTTGGTGTCGACCTTGTTTTCTGTCACGAACTTGCGCCACACGGTGATGTCCAGCGCTGCTGCGTCGACTTTGCCGCTGACCACCGAGGCGATGGTGGCGTCGTGCGCGCCGGAGTAGGCGATGCGCTTGAAGTCCTTTTCGGGATCGATCTTGGCGGCGAGCAAGAAGCTGCGCGGCATGAGGTGGCCGCTGGTGCTGCTTTGCGAGCCAAAGGAGACTTGGTGGCCCTTCATGTCAGCCAGCGACTTGATGCCGGAGTCGGTCTTGGCAATGAACACCGACTGGAAACGGGTGTCTTCCTCGCGCTGCGCGATCGGCACGATCTTGCCGCCAGAGCGGATCTGCGCCTGAACGTAGGTAAAGCCGCCAAACCACACCAAGTCAACCTTCTTGTTGACCAGCGCCTCCACGGCCGCCGGGTAGTCGCTCACGGGTGTGAACTCGACTTTTACGCCCAGCTTTTTTTCCAGGTAGGTCGCGATGGGGGTGAACTTGCGCATCTGCTCGGTGGCAGCTTCTTCGGGAATGGTGGTGACGCGCAGAACCTGCTGAGCTTGGGCGGTGAGCGCGAGTACGGCCAGGCCAAAACCGGCCACAGTGTGTAGAACAGATTTGCTGAACGAGAGGCGCATGAGGGTGTCTCCAAGATGGTTGAGCGGACGGCCATTAACAGCCAGTCCAAGATTGGAACCGATTTTCAAGTCAGCTGCGCCGCGACTGCCGCATAGCCCGCGCGGGCTGCCTTCGTCAGATGCACGACGCGTCACTGAGTCGAAGCTGCAAAGTGTTCATTGCTTCCATTTCCGAGTGACCGTCGACAACGCGCACGGCCAAGTGACGCAATCGCGGCGGTGGCTTGGCATTTCACTGCGATGCCAATACACGCCGATATTGAATCGCCTCGGCCAAGTGGGCCACTTGCACTTGTTTGGACTGCGCCAAATCGGCCACGCTGCGGGCCATGCGCAGCACGCGGTGAAAGCTGCGCGCTGACCAACCCAGCCGCGCTGCAGCGGTCTGCAAAAACTTGGATGCTGCCGTGTCCAGGGCGCAGTGCAGGTCGATGGCGTCGCCCGACAAAGCCGCGTTCAAACAGGCTTGGCGCGCCCACTGAATGTCTTGCGCCGCCGCCACGCGCCGTGCAACGATTGCTGTCGATTCACCGCCTGGCGCTGCTGCCAAGGTCTCGGGCGGCACAGCAGGCACTTCCACCTGCAGGTCGATGCGGTCGAGCAGCGGACCGCTGATGCGGCCTTGGTAGCGCGCGACCGCATCGGGTGAGCAGCGGCAGTGGCGCAGCGGGCTGCCCAAGTGGCCGCAGGGGCAGGGGTTCATCGCAGCGACCAACTGAAAGCGCGCCGGAAATTCGGCTTGGCGCGCGGCGCGTGAAATCAAGATGCGGCCGGTCTCCATCGGCTCGCGCAGCGCCTCCAAGGCAGCGCGCGGGTACTCGGGCAGCTCGTCCAAAAACAGCACGCCTTCATGCGCCAATGAAATTTCGCCCGGCCGCGGCGGTGAGCCACCACCCACCAGCGCCACCGGCGAGGCGGTGTGGTGCGGCGACCTGACGATGCGCTGGCCCCACTGCGACGCCTGAAACGCGCCGGTCAGGCTGAGCAGCGCTGCCGACTCCAGCGCCTGCAACTCATTCAACCTCGGAAGCACGCCCGCGAAGCGTTGCGCCAGCATCGACTTCCCCGTTCCCGGTGGCCCGACCATCAGCAGGCTGTGACCGCCGCTGGCCGCCACTTCCAGCGCACGCTTGGCGGCAGTCTGGCCCTTTACATCGCGCAGGTCGGGCTGCTCCACCGACCTTTCCACTCGTGTTGCGATCGCGCGCTTCAAAGGCTCACTTTGCGATGCATCGCCGGGCAACAGGGCGCGCACAACGTCCAGCAAGTGCTTGGCGGAGTGGATCACCAGATCGCTCACCAAAGCGGCTTCTTGCGCACTGGCTGCGGGCAGCACGAGCGCGCGCGTCGGTGAATCGGCGTGTTGAACACTTTGCGCCCGCCGCTTCAGGGCCAGGCTCATGGCCAAAGCGCCGCGCACGGGGCGCAGTTCTCCGGCCAGCGAGAGCTCGCCCGCAAACTCAAACGCTGCCAGTTTGGCGGCGTCAATCTGGCCGCTGGCTGCCAGGATGCCCAGCGCAATCGGCAGGTCAAACCGGCCTGACTCTTTGGGCAAATCGGCGGGCGCGAGGTTCACCGTGATGCGTTTGTTGTGTGGAAATTCCAGGCCGCTGTTGAGGAGCGCCGCGCGCACGCGTTCGCGCGCTTCCTTCACTTCTGTGTCGGCCAAACCCACCAAAGTAAAACTCGGCAGTCCGTTGACCAAGTGGACCTCCACCGTCACTTCCGGGGCATCTAACGCATGCAGTGCGCGGCTGTGTACGACGGCGAGCGACATTCAAATTTCCTTGCAAATTTATGAGAGTGGCAAGGATTGCCGCGCTGAGGTGGTGATGCCATCCCTCTTTGGGGGCAGCGTGCGACCCGCTGAAGAGCGACTTAAAGGGTGAGGTGTGCACTCGACACAGCAGATGAGCACCAAATTAAAGCAATTGGGCGGCACAAGTCAGCGTGCGCATCAAATTGGTGCGTTCGCGCCACAAGCGCATTGGCACAAAAGCTGCACTTGCGATTGCATCCCCATCACAACGACCCCGGAGAACTCCTTCATGAAAAAGACCCTCATTGCAGTTGCAGCCGCAATCGGCTTCACCGCGTTGCCTTCCGTGTCGTTCGCGCAAGACGCTTCGCCGTTGAGCTTCAACATCGGCGCGTTCACTGATTACCGCTATCGCGGCATCTCGCAGACGCGTCTGAAGCCTGCCATTCAAGGTGGTTTTGACTACGCAGCCGCCAACGGCCTGTACGTGGGCGCTTGGGCTTCAAACATCAAATGGATCAAGGACGGCGGCGGCGATGCGGCCGTCGAGTACGACCTGTACGGTGGCTACAAGGGCGAGATCCAAAAAGATTTCACCTACGACATCGGCGTTCTGACCTACCAATACCCAGGTCACAAACTGGCCACCAGCCCCAACACCACCGAGATTTACGGCGCGCTGACATACGGCCCCGCCACGGCCAAGTATTCACACAGCGTGACCAATTTGTTCGGCTTCACTGACAGCAAGAACAGCGGTTACCTCGATCTGAGCGCCACTTTCGAAGTCAGCGGACTCACCGTGGTTCCGCACATTGGTTTCCAGACCGTCAAGAAGAACAGCGACTTCTCGTACACCGACTATTCGATCACTGTCAGCAAGGATTTCAGCGGCTTCTTGCTGAGCGCTGCAATCGTGGGCACCGACACCAAATCAATCGGCGGCGTTCCAGCTTACACATCGGCCGCCAATGGCAAAGACCTGGGCAAAGCCGGTCTGGTTCTCGGCGTCAAGAAAACCTTCTGATCACGTAACCCTCAAGGAACCAATCATGAAAATGGTGACTGCCATCGTCAAGCCGTTCAAGCTTGATGAAGTTCGCGAAGCCCTCAGCGCCATCGGCGTTCAGGGCGTGACGGTGACCGAAGTCAAAGGCTTCGGACGTCAAAAGGGCCACACCGAGCTGTACCGAGGTGCGGAATATGTGGTCGACTTTTTGCCCAAAGTAAAAATTGAGGCGGCGGTGGACGACGGCATGGTCGACCGAGTGATCGAGGCGATCGAGAGCGCCGCACGCACCGGCAAGATCGGCGACGGAAAAATATTTGTGTCGTCCCTGGAGCAGGTGGTGCGCATACGCACTGGCGAGACCGGCAAAGACGCTCTCTGAGAGCCGTCGTTGCTGCGCCCACCCACAACAAAATCAAATCAAAGAGTCATGAAAAAAAACTTTGCCAGTCTTGTCTTAGGTCTTGCAGTTTGGGGTTTCACAGGCGCCGTCTGGGCGCAAGCCGCGTCAGCGCCTGAGGCCGCCGCTGTTGCCGCAGCAGCATCTGCGGCCGCGCCTGCTCCCCTGGCCGCAGCGTCGGCGTCGGCTCCAGAGGCCTCGGCTTCTGCACCTGCCGCAGCAGCATCTGCTTCCGCGCCGGCTTCGGCGGCTTCAACGCCGGTTGCCAACAAAGGTGACAACGCCTGGATGTTTGTGTCCACTTTGCTCGTCATCATGATGACCATCCCCGGACTCGCTTTGTTCTACGGCGGTTTGGTGCGCAGCAAAAACATGCTGTCGGTGCTGATGCAGGTCATGGTCACTTTCTCGATGATCGTGGTGCTGTGGATGTTGTACGGATACAGCCTGGCCTTCACCGAGGGCAATGCATTCATCGGTGGACTCGACCGCTTGTTCATGAAAGGCGTGTTCAACCCGACCACCGGCGAGTTTGCGATGGCGGCCACCTTCAGCAAGGGTGTCTATATTCCCGAGCTGTTGTTCGCGGCCTTCCAAGCCACCTTCGCCGGCATTACCTGCTGCTTGATCGTGGGTGCCTTCGCAGAGCGCATGAAGTTCTCTGCGGTGCTGGCTTTTATGGTGCTTTGGTTCACCTTCAGCTACGCACCGATTGCCCACATGGTTTGGTACTGGATGGGTCCTGACGCTTACACCTCGGCGGCAGTGGTCGACGAGATGAACAGCAAGGCAGGTTTCCTGTGGCAGATGGGTGCGCTCGACTTCGCGGGCGGCACGGTGGTTCACATCAACGCGGCCATGGCTGGGTTGGTGGGTGCTTACATGTTGGGCAAACGCGTGGGCTACGGCAAAGAGTCGTTCACGCCTCACTCACTGACGCTGACCATGGTGGGCGCGGCCATGCTGTGGGTGGGCTGGTTTGGCTTCAACGCAGGCTCGGCCCTGGAAGCTGGCAACAGCGCGGTGTTGGCCTTCATGAACACCTTCTCCGCCACTGCAGCAGCCGTGTTGGCGTGGTGTATCGGTGAAGCGCTGATGCGCGGCAAGGCCTCGATGTTGGGTGCAGCCTCGGGTGCGGTGGCCGGATTGGTGGCCATCACCCCGGCCGCAGGCAATGTGGGCCTGATGGGCGCGATGGTGATCGGCTTTGTGGCCAGCTTGGCATGCCTGTGGGGCGTCAATGGCCTGAAAAAGCTGCTCGGTGCTGACGATTCACTCGATGTGTTTGGCATCCACGGCGTGGGCGGCATTGTGGGCGCGTTGCTGACCGGTGTGTTCAACAACCAGGCTTTGGGCGGCCCTGGTCTGGTGACCGATTGGGTCACCGCCACGGTGGCGTCAAACGGTATGGGCGCGCAGGTCTGGATTCAACTCAAAGCCGTGCTCTTGACGGTGGTGTGGTCGGGTGTGGTTTCCGTGATCGCCTACAAGATCGTCGACTTGGTGATTGGCCTGCGCGTGAGCGAAGACGAAGAGCGCGAAGGCCTCGACATCACATCGCACGGCGAGACGGCGTATCACAAGTAAGACGCGTTGCTGAATTCAGCGGGCCACCTTCGGGTGGCCTTTTTCCTTTGGGGAGTCGCTTTGTGCGAAAGCTCGTCAATCAGCAACCTTGAACCGTTTGCGGAATAGCCCATCTGTCAGCATCACGAGGTACCGTTTCCTCCAACCGACAGACACTCACGGACTCCGACCATGGTTCCTCACTTAGTCACCGCGCTCACTGGCCCCATCAACGAGTTGGAGTTGCGCGTCATCGAATCGCTGCCCGCCATCGAGCGCTGGTTTCGCTTGGAGTGGATGGAGCACACGCCCCCGTTTTACGCCTCGGTGGATGTGCGGAACGCCGGTTTCAAGCTGGCGCCGGTGGACACCAACCTGTTCCCCAGCGGCTTCAACAACCTGACGCCACAGATGCTGCCTTTGGCAGTGCAAGCGGCGATGGCGGCGATCGAGAAAATCTGCCCTGAAGCGAAGAACCTGCTGCTGATTCCTGGCCATCAAACGCGTAACTCGTTCTACTTGGCCAACGTGGCGTGCTTGATGCAAATCTTTCACATGGCAGGCCTCAACGTGCGCTTGGGCACGCTCGACAAAAGCATCACCAAACCCACCGCCATCGAGTTGGCTGACGGCAGCAGTCTGACCATGGAGCCTTTGATTCGAGAGCGCGGCCGGGTCGGCTTGAAAGACTTTGATCCGTGCACGGTGTTGCTCAACAACGACCTTTCTACCGGCGTTCCCGAGGTGCTGATGAACCTGCACGAGCAGTTTTTGCTGCCACCCCTGCACGCCGGTTGGACAGTGCGTCGCAAGTCGGCGCACTTCACCGCTTACGAGGAAACCGCCAAGCGGTTTTCCAAGCTCATGGGCATCGATCCGTGGCTCATCAATCCGATGTTTTCCAGCGTTCAAAACATCCGCATCACCGAAGCGGACGGGGTGGATTCTTTGCAAACCCACGCCGATGCGCTGCTCACCAAAGTGCGGCGCAAGTACAAGGAATACGGCATCAACGAGAAAGCCTTCATCGTCATCAAACCCGACGCCGGTACCAGCGGTTTGGGCCTGATGACGGTGCGCGACGCCAAAGATTTGAGCGGCTTGGCGCAGCGCGTGCGCAACAAGTTCAGCGCCAACGCCAGCGCAAATGCCGCAGAAGGGAGTGCGCAGGTCGGTGAAGTCATCCTGCAAGAAGGTGTGCCGACTTATGAGCGCGTCAACGACGCGGTGGCCGAGCCGGTGGTCACCATGATCGACCGCTACGTGGTGGGCGGCTACTACCGCGTCAACGCGGCTCGCGCCATCGACGAAAACCTGAATTCGCCGGGCGCAGCCTACGTGCCGTTGGCCTTCGCCGAAGCCAGTCAGTTGCCCAAGCCGGGCAGCAAACCGGGTGCCAGCGCGCCCAACCGCTTTTACATGTACGGCGTGATCGCCCGCTTGGCCATGGTGGCCGCCAGCTATGAATTGGAAGCCACTGACCCGAACGCGGAGGTTTACGACTGAGCCTGTGACCGAAGGGCTTGACGCTTGCGACCTTGCGACCCTGCGACCCTGCGACCACGTGAGTGCGGCGCTCGGTTGTTGCGCCGCGACATAAATCTGCAGCACCCTCGTCGATGCTGCCCAGTGCGGGCGCAAAATGCCTGTCCCTGTGTTGTTCGGGCATTCCATTGAGTAATTCTTCTGCGTCAACCAAGTCCAGCTTGGCGGCTTTGACCTTGGGCGCCATCGGCGTGGTCTACGGCGACATCGGCACCAGCCCTTTGTACGCCCTGAAGGAGGTTTTTGCGCACGGCCACGTGCCACTCACGCCGCAAAACATTTACGGCGTGTTGTCGCTGGTTTTTTGGACGCTCACCGTGGTGGTGTCCATCAAATACGTGCTGCTCATACTCAGGGCCGACAACAACGGCGAAGGCGGCCTGATCGCCATGCTGGCGCTGGCCTCGCAGGCCGTCAAAGACAAACCCGTGCTGCGCCGGCGCTTGTTGATGCTGGGCATCTTCGGCACCGCAATATTCTTCGGCGACGGTGTCATCACGCCGGCCATCTCGGTCTTGTCCGCCATGGAAGGCTTGAAGGTCGCGGCACCAGCATTGGAAAAGTACGTGGTTCCGTTGACGCTTTTGGTGCTCACGGCGTTGTTCATGGTGCAGCGCCAAGGCACCGCTTTGGTGGGCAAGTTTTTTGGGCCCGTCACCGTGCTTTGGTTTGCGGTGTTGGCCGTGATGGGTGTTGTCCACATCGTTGACAACCCGGCCGTGCTCTGGGCGTTGAGCCCGCATTACGCGCTGATCTTCCTCACCGCGCAGCCGCACATTGCGTTCATTGCCTTGGGCTCGGTGGTGCTGTGCGTGACCGGTGCCGAGGCGCTGTACGCCGACATGGGCCACTTTGGCAAACGCCCCATCCGATTGGCGTGGTTCAGTCTGGTCATGCCCGCCTTGGTGCTCAATTATTTTGGGCAAGGCGCGATGCTGCTGACGAGCCCTGAAAAAGTGAGCAATCCGTTTTATGAAATGGCTCCCACGTGGGCGCTTTACCCGTTGATCGGTTTGGCCACCATCGCCACCGTGATCGCTTCGCAGGCCCTGATCACCGCCGCGTTCTCGGTCACCAAGCAGGCCATTCAGTTGGGCTATTTGCCGCGCCTGCGCATCCTGCACACCTCCGTCAAAGAAACTGGCCAGATCTACGTGCCCTTCATCAACTGGGGCCTCTACGTCTGCATCGTGTTGGCCGTGGTGGTGTTTGGCAGCAGCAGCAAATTGGCGGCGGCTTACGGCATTGCGGTGACGATAGACATGCTCATCACCACCACCATGACGTTCTTCGTGATTCGCTACGGCTGGAAGTACCCCTGGTCGCTGTCGTTTGCAGCGACCGGATTTTTCTTCGTCGTCGATTTCGTCTATTTCAGCGCCAATGTCATCAAGATTTTTGATGGCGGATGGTTCCCGGTGCTCATCGGAGCGATCATGTTCATGCTGATGATGACCTGGAAGCAGGGTCGGCGTTTGATGCACGACCGCATGCGTGAAGAGGCCATCGACCTGAAGAGTTTTTTAGAGTCGGTGTTCGTTCACCCGCCTACACGCGTGGAGGGAACGGCAGTGTTTTTGGTCAGCGACCAGGGCCTGACGCCCAACGCGCTGCTGCACAACCTGAAGCACAACAAGGTGCTGCACGAAACCAATCTGTTCGTCACCGTGCGCCACCACGAGGTGCCTTGGCTGGGTTTCAACAAGCGCTGTGAAATCGAGCCGCTGGGCCACAACTGCTGGCAAGTGACCTTGCACTTCGGTTTTAAAAATGATCCCAACGTGCCTGAAGCGCTCAAGCTTTTAGGAGCTCGCGGCGTACACATCGAAGAGATGGACACCAGCTATTTCTTGTCACGCGACATCGTGATCCCCACCCTCGGCGCTGGCATGGCGATGTGGCGCGAAAAGCTGTTTGCCAGCATGCACCGCAACGCCTCTGCTGCGGCAGATTTCTTGAGCCTGCCGACGAATCGGGTAGTGGAATTGGGGTCTAAGGTAGAGATTTAAGGGCGCGATCTAAGGGCAGGATCTGGGGTCGACACCGGACGGCTTGCGATTGTTCATGTGGGCTCCAGCGGCGTGTCCCAAAAACCGTTCATGCGGTATTTGTCGATTTGAATGTCGGTGGGTGCAACGGTCAGCTCGTCCACCACTGCTGCCGACCACGAGCCCTTTTCCAGAACCGGCGCGTCAGTGCCTGGCAGCGGCGTGCCCAAACCCACGCCCTGCGCCGTGGCTTGGTACACATTCAGCACCGAAGGGCTGAGTTTGAGTCTGTCAGACCGGTTGCCCCATTTCAGCCACACCACCCCGCCGCTGGCGCTGCGCCAGGCCGGTAGAAGCGCTTGCAGCGGCGCAATCGGCGCGCGCGCCGGGGTCGCGTCAACTCCGATGGAAGCCAGCCAGCCCTTGGCGTGGCAAAAATCGTTCTGCATGTCAATGACCGCCAAGGCACTGCGACGCACATCCAGCGTGACCCGCTGGGGCGTGGCCGGCAAGCTGACCGCACACACAGGTACCGCGTCGCGGTGATGTCGGCCCGATGGGCCGTCTGCTGGTGCGCGGCGAGAGCGGCACCGCCATCATCGACGCCGTGGCACCACTCGGCAGCGAGTGGGTCATCGACAGACCGGGCAAGGGCATGTTCTGGAACACCGGGCTGCACGAGTGCTTGCAAGCCGCAGGCATCGCGCACTTGGTATTTACTGGGGTGACCACCGAAGTTTGCGTACAAACCTCGATGCGCGAAGCCAACGACCGAGGCTATGAGTGCTTGTTGGTCGAAGACGCAACTGAGAGTTACTTCGCCGAATTCAAAACCGCGACGATAGCGATGCTGACCGCGCAGGCTGCCATTGTGGGCTGGTCTGCTCACAGCGAGGCGTTGATGACGGCACTGCAATTGAAGCCGTGAACGGAGTGGGTGGTTTGAGTCTGTTTTGAAAGTCAACGTGTTTGCCGAATTCGCAGCCTCACGGGGCAACGGTCGAAGCGAAGGCATACCCGCTGCGCTCGCGTTTCGCGCAGTACATGGCTCTGTCCGCACTTTTTACCAGTTCGTCTGAGGTTGTGCCGTCACCGGGGAACATGGCAATTCCTATGCTGCAGCCCACGCGAAGCGAGATCTGCGCGCCATTGGCGTCCACTTGGCATGGTCGCCCGAGCTCCGTAACGATTTTTGTCGCAACTGCAGCAGCATTAGCTTCTTCGCTGAGCTCAAGGAGCAGGTACAAGAACTCGTCGCCCCCGTGTCTGCTGACCGTGTCCTCCTCCCGGGTCACTGCAATGAGCCTGCTCGCAACCGTCTTGAGCACGCTGTCACCTGCAGGGTGGCCGTGTGTGTCATTGATGGCTTTGAATCCATCCAGATCAATGAACATGACCGCCAGTGTTCGGGCATGCCTCTTGGCTTGGGAAAGCCCGTGTTCGAGGCGATCATTGAAAAGCACCCGGTTGGGCAGGGACGTGAGCGGGTCGTGAAACGCAGCATCGCGCGCTGATTTTTCTTGCGCGTGTGCGGCCGCAAGTTGGTGCTCCAGAACCTCGCGTTCCCGCAATTCGGCTTGCAGTGCGTCGGTGACCGAAGCCAAATCATCTGCACAAGCCTTGACCTTGTTTTCGACCACTTCGTTCTGTGCAAGAACCTCTTCCAATCCGGCCTGCGGTTGCGAGGTCATTTCGTTCTTGAGCGCCGAATTGACCAAAGCCAATTCGTCTGCGCAGTCCTCCACCGTCGTCTTGATTTGTTCGCTCTGGCTGATCACGCGGGTTAATTCACTCGGAGCAGTTTGGTCTTGGGGCATGGTCGTTTGCATAAACGGAAGCATCTTTGTCGCGCAGACTGCAGTTGGTAGAGAAACACAAATCGCGCTGCGAATTGAATCATGTACACGCGATAGTCACGACGTTGACCTGCAAAGTCTGTGTGGTGGCGCACACAGACGCGACGAGCCAAGATAAATCGTGTCTGACTTTCGGAGACACCCCCCGAAAGTAAAAAGCCGCCCGAAGACGGCTATCGATCAAACTGCCGCGCCGCGCGCCGGGCGCGTATTAAGTACCCTTCAAGCACCGACATACAGCTGGTTGAAGCTGTTCTTGTGAACGGCCATGGCGCCTTCAGTGCGAACTTCGGTGCGGCTGCGCTCACTGGTGAAGGCCTTGGACTGGAACGAGCCGTAGGTTTGCGCGGTGTTCTTCAGTTCGCCTGCAGCTTGAGCGCGGGCCAGTTCGGCTTTCACGCTGGCGCGGCTGGCGGTGCTGGGCATGTCCTTGAATTCTGTGATTTCAGATGCCAGGGCGCTGTTTGCTGCAAATGCGCCGGTCACTGACAAAGCGAGGGCGGCGAGGATGTGTTTCGTGTTCATGGTGATTTCCTGTGATGTGGTTGAGTGATTTCAAAGTCCGAGCCTTTGCACAACGCGTTTTTGCAAGAAGCGTTTTTTAAATACGCGTTGGCTTGTTCGGCTCTGATGTGTCGGCTGCTTGGCCGCGCTCTGACTCACATTCAACTCACAAAAGATCACAGTTTGATCACATCGCTCAAGGCAGGCCTCGAACGGCGATCGATGCCGCGCCATCCAGTTGAGCACTTCCCGGCGAGCCCGCAGGCATGAACAGCGCGGCGCACAGCTCGGTTTCGCGCTGCCGCACGATGCTCAAAAATTCAGCCGCGCCTTTCATCGAACGAAACGCCTCGAAACCAGACTCCAATAAAGTTTGCAGCTCGCCCAAACCCGCCGCGCGTGCAGGGCCGCGCATCATCAGCAAGCTGGCGCGCACCAGCGGCTTGCGGGTGAGTTTGTCGAGCGAGCTGCCCACGCTGAGCATCAAATCGATTTGCTGTTGACGCTCGGCGGCGCGGCCGGTGGCTTGCCACGCGCTGCGGTACGTTGTGGCGGTGAAGATTGCGGTGCCCAGTGCATCGCTTCCCATCTTCTCCGCCATTTGGCTGTCCAGGCTTTCAGACAGCGCGTGCAGCGTTGTCAATGTGGCCACGGTGGCGACGATGGCTTCCGGGAACAGGCGCACCAAGGCCGGCACCACGCGGGCAAATTGCGCGTCGCGCTGGGTGAAATCTGTGGGCCCGTACAACTCGTCCAGAAAGAATCGCGCCGCGGGGCGGTAACGCGGGTTGGCCAGCAGGTCGTCGTAGGTGGCGGCGAAGCGGCGCTGCTGATAGTCCTTCACCGCTTGCACCCGGGCGTGCAGTTCGGGAGATTGGCGTCGGCGCTCGCGCTCGGCTTGAACCGCGTTCAGGTGGGTCAGGATGGGGTGGGTCACGATGGCGCTGATTTTAAATTTGTGCGGATTCAACCTGCGCACGGACGGAGCTCGCAAACGACGTCAGTCGCGACTGGGGTTAGTCCCTCATCTCTAAGAAGGCGGTTGTGAATGATGCAACACTGCCCTTCCCGCAAGTTTTGCGATATTCCACAAATTGACATGCAACGACGTACTTTGCTTCGCCTTGGTTTAGGCAGTGCCGTTTTGATCGCGGTGGTGGGCGGCGGCGTGTCGCTGGTCCGGCCTGCGCTGACAAACGGGCAGCTCACGGCGTCCGGCAGGTCTGTTTTTACGGGCGTTGCGCGTGCGGTTTTGGACGGCAGCTTGCCAAAGGATGCGGCGGCACAACAAGCCTCACTCGCTGCACACTTGCTGCGTTTGGACGGAGCCATCGCGGCCTTTCCAGCCGCCACGCAGGCCGAGTTGTCGCAGCTGTTGTCGCTGCTGGCCTCAACCCCTGGCCGCCTGGGTTTGATGGGTTTGAGCACCGACTGGGACGCCGCCAGCGCGGCGCAAATTCAAGCCGCCATGCAGGGCCTGCGCACCTCCAGCCTGGCGCTGCGCCAGCAGACTTATCACGCGTTGCGTGACCTCACCAACGCCGCGTTTTATGCCGATGCGGAAGCCTGGAAGCTGATGGGCTACCCCGGCCCTGTCACGATTTGAATTGTCGAAGAAGCCGCCATGACCTCTGTGATTTCCAAAGAGCTGACCCCACTGACACCGCCAGTGACGACATCCACACCCGCGGCGCTGCCCGCGTCGCTGACAACTGCGGCGACCACATCCGTGCCCATTTCCCGCCCTGACCCGATTCGCGACGGCTTGGCCCGCGGCTGGAAAGTTCACGGCGGCCCGCACGCTGCGTTGCCCGTCACCATGACCTGCGATGTGGTCATCGTCGGCACGGGTGCGGGTGCGGGCATCACCGCCGAACTGCTGACGCAGGCGGGCCTGGACGTGATCTTGATTGAAGAAGGCCCGCTCAAATCGAGCGCCGACTTCAATCAGAAGGAGAGCGAGGCCTATCCGCAGCTCTACCAAGAAAGTGCGGCCCGCAAAACAGCCGACAAGGCCATCAACATCTTGCAAGGCCGCTGTGTGGGCGGCTCGACCACGGTGAACTGGACCAGCTCGTTTCGCACGCCGCCCAGCACCTTGACCTACTGGCAGCAGCGCTTTGGTTTGACCGACCTCACCGAGGCCTCCATGGCGCCGTGGTTCGAGCAGGCCGAGCGCCGTTTGAACATCGGCCCCTGGTTGACGCGAGCCAACGAAAACAACGACCTGCTGCGCCGCGGCGCCGAGAAGCTCGGCATCCCCGCCGAGTCGATTCATCGCAACGTGAAGGGCTGCTGGAACCTGGGCTCGTGCGGCATGGGCTGCCCCACCAACGCCAAGCAGTCGATGTTGGTGACCACCATTCCCGCCGCGCTCGACAAAGGCGCGCGTCTGTTGACACAAACACGTGCACAGGAATTCAAGTTCAGCAACGGCAAGGTGGAAGCACTGCTGTGCGTGCCTGTGGGCACCGACGGCAGCGCCGTGGGAAACACGGCCACGCGCATCGTCGCCAAGCACTACGTGGTGTCTGGTGGTGCCATCAATTCACCGGCGCTGCTGAAACGCTCCAACGCGCCCGACCCCCATTCGCTGCTCGGTGCGCGCACCTTTTTGCATCCGGTGGTGATTTCATCGGCCATTTTTCAGCAAGCGGTGGAAGGCTGGAACGGCGCACCGCAAACCATTTACTCCGACCACTTTTTAGGCACCCAGGCCATCGACGGCCCCATCGGCTACAAGCTTGAAGCGCCGCCGATCCACCCGGTTATTTTTGCGTCGTCACTGCCGGGGTACGGCCAACAGCAAGCCGACATGCTCAAGACATTTCCCAACACGCACAGCCTGCTGGCGTTGATGCGCGACGGTTTTCACGAGCAGTCGGTGGGCGGTCAAGTCAAGCTGCACAGCAACGGCACGCCGATCTTGGATTACCCGCTGACCGACTACGTGATGGAAGGCGCGCGCCGCAGCTTCTTGAGCATGGCCGAAATTCAATTCGCGGCGGGTGCCAAGTCCGTGTTGCCAGTGCACGAGCAGGCGGCGATGTACAGCAGCTGGGCACAGGCGCGCGACGCCATCAACGCGCTCGCCATGAAGCCCCTGCTGACCCGCGTGGTGAGCGCGCACGTGATGGGCGGCTGCGCCATTTCGGCCACTGACAAACAGGGTGTGGTGCGCGGTGACGGCGTGCATTGGCAAATCGACAACCTGTCGGTTCATGACGGCTCGCTGTTCCCCACCAGCATCGGTGCGAACCCGCAGCTGTCGGTGTACGGCCTGGCGGCCAAGCTGGCCACTGCGTTGGCCAAGCGCTTGAGTGGCAAGGATGTGGTGTTGGCTTGAGCTGAGCCAAGCTGATCCGACATCGAGAATGCTCGCCCGCCTCCAACAGTTCATCACCCTCGGTTTGCTGGCCACAGCGGCGGTGTGGGCGGCGGTGTTTGTTTCGCGCGGCCAAACGGCATGGGCGGTGTTCGGCGCGCTGTTTATCCTGCTGGGCTATGCGCTGTTTTTAGCGCTTGAATTTGTCCTGCTGTGGTTCGTGAACCGCGCCGACCCCACGCCCAATGCCAGTGCGCTGCAACTGTTCACCGCGTGGCTGGGTGAGGTCACCACCGCGCCCCTGGTTTTCTGCTGGCGGCAACCGTTCAGGTCCAACGCGGTGCCTGATTTTTTGCCCTCACGAGCCGTCGGTTCAGCATCCCAGCGCGGCGTGGTTTTTGTGCACGGCTATGTGTGCAATCGGGGCCTGTGGAACCCGCTGATGGAGAAGCTGCAAGCACGTGGTGTGCCGTTTATCGCGGTGAATCTAGAGCCGGTGTTTGGCTCGATCGACAACTACACGCCGCTGATTGCCGCCGCCGTTCAACGCGTCACCGCGGCCGCCGGTTCAGCTCCGATTTTGGTGGCTCACAGCATGGGTGGTTTGGCATCCAGAGCGTGGTTGAAAACCGCTGCGGACGATGCCTTGCCGCACCGCATCATCACCATCGGCACGCCCCACAACGGGACCTGGTTGGCGCGCTTCGGCAGCACTCTGAACGCGCTGCAAATGCGCCAAGGTGATGCATGGCAAAAAGCGCTGAGGGATGCCGAACCGCCGCAGCGCGTGAAGCGCTTCACCTGCTTTTATGGGCATGCCGACAACATCGTTTTCCCGGCGTCCAACGCCACCTTGCCAGGCGCCGACAACCGCCATATCGCGGCTTGCGCGCACGTGCACATGGCGTATCACGCTGAGGTTTGGGCTGCGGTGGTGAAGCAGCTTGAGGGCTGAGCTCAACCAGCGATGTGGGTCTCACGAGATACAGACCCCAGACCCCAGACCCCAGACCCGTTCGGACTGAGGTATCGAAGTCCTGAGCTGGCCCTTCCACACCTCAGGGCGAACGTGAAATGAAGGCGAGCGTTGTGCTGCGCTTTGCGCATTTCAAAACACGCGCTCACCCTCCAGCACCACGCCCGCCTCAATCTCTCCGCGCGCGGCGACGTCGGCCCGCACCGATGCATACAGCGCGGTGAAATCGGGCGCGGTGGCGTCAAACAACTGCTGGTAGGAATCGATCACAAAGTAGCTGCGCTGGAAGCTGTCAATTTGATAGCGGCTGCGCATGATGCGCGGCAAGTCAAAGGCCACGCGCTTGGGCTTGCTGATCTCGAAGCTCTTGCCAACTTCGCTGCCCATTGGCTTGCCAACGCTGTACTTCAACTCACCCGCCGACGACAGGATGCCCGCGCCGTAAGCGCGCAGCCCCTGCCTGGTTTCGATCAGCCCAAACTCGACCGTGTACCAATACAGCCGTGCCAGCAGCTCACATGCGTCGAGCGCGCTGGCTTTCAGGCCGCCTCGGCCGTAAGCCTGCATGTAATCGGCGAACACCGGGTTGAACAGCAACGGCACGTGGCCGAAAAGGTCGTGGAACACATCGGGCTCGACCACGTAGTCGAATTCTTCTGGCCGTCGGATCCAATTCGTCACCGGGAATTTGCGCGCTGCCAGCAGCGCAAAAAACGCTTCTTCGGGTATCAAACCCGGCACGGCCTCCACCACCCAGCCGGTGGCGCGGTGCAGCTTTTCTGACAACACATCAAAGCGAGGAATCTGATCGGGCGTGCCGAGGTGCCGCAGCGCGGCTATGAATTCCTCGCAGGCCAAACCATCCAACTGCGCGGCTTGGCGTTGATAAAGGCGTTTGTACAGACTGTGGTCCTGGACGCTGTACGCCGACCAGTTTTGTTCGCAGGTGTAGTTGCTGCGCGCAGTGGCGTAGTCGCCGCGCGGTGGGCGCGTGCCTTGGCCGTAGGTGGTGGGCGCCACGCCGATGTTCACGGCTTTCATGGGGCGGTTTGCGTCGTCGAAGTCACCGCCGGCGCGTCACTCAAAACGCCGCGCCGTATCTGGTCCAGTTCGATGCTTTCGAACAGTGCGCGAAAGTTGCCTTCGCCGAAACCTTGATCGCCTTTGCGCTGAATGATCTCGAAAAATATCGGCCCGATCACGGTTTGGGTGAACACCTGCAACAGCAACTCATTGGGCGCGCCGAGGTGTGTGGCACCGTCGATCAAGATGCGCAAACGGCGCAGCTCG
>JBBRGA010000030.1:0-27403 GCA_038241115.1 Burkholderiales bacterium
TCTTGAAGACTCAGTGCTGGCCGACCTCCACCCACCGGATAAAAAGTCATAACTTGTGACGCACAGGCGGGTCAACTGCCGACCGAAAAAAATTGGTGCAGATGCACAAGCTCCGATGAAAGCCATGTGTTTGTTGGTGCCCCCGCCAGGAATCGAACCCGGGACCTTCGGTTTACAAAACCGCTGCTCTACCAGCTGAGCTACAAGGGCACTTTTTCTATTTTATCGCCAGCTTGAGCGAAGAAATCACTTGATACGCTTCAATGCCGGGCGTCCGCCGCCAGGCCCTGCTGATGGTGAAGGCGAATCCGGGGGCAACTTTGCGACACACGTCGGCTCCTGATTCGAGGTTTGCGACTCTGCGGACTCTGCTGATTCACTGACCGCGGGCGCGAGACGCAGGCCAGCCAAATTCTTTTCAAAAGCCGAGGGGCCAGACACCGCAGACAGGGCCGGAGTCTTGGCACCCGCCAACGTATCACTGGGCGCGGGAAACGCCATACCTTGCCCGTTTTCACGCGCGTAGATCGCGATCACATGGTCAATAGGCACAAAGATATCGCGCGAAGTTCCACCGAAGCGCGCTTTGAACTCTAAGTGCTCGTTTCCCAGCTTCAACCCAGTTGTGGCCTCGAACCCAACGTTGAGCACAATTTCGTTATTTTTAACGTGTTCCATCGGTACGCGCACATTCGCGTCGACAAAAACAGCCACGTAAGGCGTGAAGCCGTTATCCGTACACCAGTCGTGCAGAGCACGAATGAGGTACGGCCGCGTGGATGTGCCCGGACTTCCAATTGAAGGAGGCGTTGCGCTCATGGGGCCGCGTAAGGTCGGATTAAAAACCGCAACAAGCTATGCACTATTTGCGCATCACTTTTTCAGACGGTGTCAGCGCCTCGATATATGCAGGCCGAGAAAAAATGCGCTCTGCATACTTGAGCAGCGGAACTGCGTTCTTCGACATATCGATACCGTAGTAATCCAAACGCCACAACAGCGGCGCGATGGCAACGTCGAGCATGGAAAAGTCGTCGCCTAGCATGTACTTATTTTTCAAAAAGATGGGCGCCAGTTGCGTCAATCGATCCCGAATTTGCGCGCGTGCTTTTTCCAGTTGCTTGTCAGTGGCCTTACCGCCTCGCGACTCAAGGACATTGACATGAACGAACAGTTCTTTTTCAAAGTTCAGCAGAAACAACCGCACGCGGGCACGTGCAACAGGGTCGCCAGGCATCAACTGAGGGTGAGGAAAGCGCTCGTCGATGTACTCGTTGATGATGTGAGACTCGTAAAGGATCAAATCGCGCTCAACCAAAATTGGAACTTCGTTGTACGGATTCATCAGCGCTATGTCTTCGGGCTTGGCATAGAGATCTACATCGCGAATCTCAAAATCCATCCCTTTCTCGAACAACACGAAGCGGCATCGGTGCGAATAAGGGCAAGTTGTTCCGGAATAAAGCACCATCATGAGCGTCGGCTCCTCAAAGAATTTTTATAAAGAAGAAGCGCAGTGAGCAGCCTTTTCAGGCATCTCACTGCGCCGCAAGTTGTGGGTCTGAGCCGGCTGCTCAGCCATCAAGAACAAAGTGGGTGATTGTGCGTCGCTGTATGCAGTTATCCAACTACTTAATGTCTTTCCAGTACGAAGCATTCAGGCGCCAAGCAATGACTGTGAACACAGCCAGGAACATCAGCACCCACACACCCAAGCGAACCCGCTGCCCTTGCGCCGGCTCGCCCATCCACTGCAAATAGGCCACCAGGTCGCCAATAGCGTTGTCGTATTCAAGCGCGGTCATAGAACCCGGACTTAGTTGGGTGTAGCCGTCGTGTTTTTGTTGTACGGTTCCGTGAGCGTCTTTGAACTCAGAAAACTTTGCGCTTCGTTGGCCTTGAAGCTCCCACAACACATGAGGCATCGCCGAGTTGGGATATGCCAAGTTGTTCCAACCGGTCGCTTTCGTATCGTCTCGGTAGTAAGTTCGCAAGTAGGTGTAGAGATAATCAGCCCCGCTGCCGCCAGCCCCTGCGCGTGAGCGCGCGATCACGGACAAATCAGGCGGATTCACTCCCAGCCATTCTTTGGCCTGCTTTGGGTCGAGGGAAACCTTCATGGTGTCTCCGACCTTGTCGGTAGCGAACATCAGGTTTTTCTTGATTTGCTCGTCGGTCAAACCTATGTCACGCATGCGGTTGTAACGCATGTAGGAGGCGGCATGGCAGTTCAAACAGTAGTTGACGAACAACTTGGCTCCGTTTTGGAGCGACGCCACGTCCTCCATCTTTTCCGTCGGGAATTTGTCCCAGTGCATGCCGCTCTCACTGGCAGAGGCGCCTGAACTCAAACCCAACGACACGCCAAGGCAAATTAACAGCGAGGAGATTAGTTTTTTCATATTCAATTTATCCGCGACATAGCCGCTACAACAGGAAGACAAAGCGACCTTCCGTTTTTCAATGAGGTGCAAAAACTACGCGGTCAGGCACGAGCTTGAATTGGCCCAAACGGCTCCACCAAGGCATTAACAGAAAGAAACCAAAGTAGAACAAGGTGCCGATTTGTGAAACTCGTTCATTCAAAGCCGACGGCGGCTCTATACCGAGGTAGCCAAGAACGAAAAAGTTAATCACAAAAATTCCATATAAGTACTTGTGCCAATCTGGTCGATAACGAATCGATTTGACTTCACTGTAATCGAGCCACGGCAAGAAAAATAAGATTACAACTGCACCGCCCATGACTACGACGCCCCAGAACTTGGCGTCGAATGAAAGCATCGCTGCAGCAATCAGAAAGGCGCCACCTACAATACTGGCCTTCAAAATCATGCCGAGCTTCGCCTTTGCCGCACCCAAAATGCCTGCGGCCAAGACAATGGCCACCAAGGCGTACATCATCTCCCCAGTGATTGCACGTAGCATTGAGTAGTAAGGGGTGAAATACCAAACCGGCGCAATGTGTGCGGGTGTTTTCAGCGGGTCGGCAGGTATGAAGTTGTTGAACTCAAGAAAGTAACCGCCGAACTCGGGTGCGAAAAACACCACGGCGGTGAATATCATCAAAAAGACGCTCACTCCCAAAATGTCGTGAACCGTGTAGTAGGGATGGAAAGGAATTCCGTCCAGTGGAATTCCGTCGGCGCCCTTTTTGGCTTTGATTTCCACACCGTCTGGATTATTGGAACCAACCTCGTGCAGAGCGATAATGTGGGCTGCCACCAAACCCAACAGCACCAAAGGCACAGCAATGACGTGGAAGGCGAAAAACCTGTTCAGTGTGGCGTCACCCACCACGTAATCGCCCCGAATAAGCAACGCCAAATCCGGTCCGATCAAGGGCACTGCTGCGAACAAGTTAACGATCACCTGTGCGCCCCAGTAGCTCATTTGGCCCCAGGGCAACAAGTAACCCATGAACGCTTCGGCCATCAAACACAAAAATATTGCGCAGCCAAAAATCCAAACTAGTTCTCGGGGTTTTCGGTAGCTTCCGTAGATCAAGCCGCGAAACATATGCAAGTAAACTACAACGAAGAATGCGCTAGCGCCGGTTGAGTGCATATATCGCACAAGCCAACCCCAAGGAACGTCGCGCATGATGTATTCGACAGACGCAAATGCGTAAGCTGCGTCGGGTTTGTAATGCATCGTCAGGAAAATTCCTGTGACAATTTGGATTACCAACACCAAGAGCGCTAGCGCTCCGAAAAAATACCAAAAATTGAAGTTCTTCGGAGCGTAATACTCAGCCAAATGCTCGTTGTAGAGCTTGGTGGCTGGGAACCGATTGTCAACCCAAGTCATCAGCTTTTCGCCGGCGCCTGCGTTGGCGGGTGCTTCTTTGAATGTCGCCATTGTGTGATTTCCTGTTGCTCGCGTCGATGACGCGCTTACTGCTGGTGTTGCGGTCTGTCCTGCCGGGCTGATCAAGCTTTTTTGTCCTCGCCGATCAGCAATCGAGTATCCGAGAGATACATGTGAGGGGGAACTTCAAGGTTATCGGGCGCCGGCTTGTTCTTATACACACGGCCTGCCATGTCGAATGTAGATCCGTGGCAAGGACATAAAAATCCGCCCGCCCAGTTGTCTGGCAGCGAGGCTTGCGCACCAGGTACAAATTTGTCGGACGGCGAACATCCAAGGTGAGAGCAGATGCCGACGGCCACAAGGAATTCAGGCTTGATCGATCTGCCCTCATTGCGCGCATACGTTGGCGTGAGTTCATCGGGTTTGCGCTGAGATTTCGGATCCGCCAATAGGGCGTCGACCTTGGGAAGTTCGGCAATCTGCTCGGGCGTCCGGCGAACAATCCACACCGGTTTCCCGCGCCACTCTATCGTGAGCTTTTCGCCCGGCTTTATCGCGCCAATATCGACTTCTACGGGCGCCCCCGCGGCACGCGCACGCTCGGAAGGCTGGAAAGTGCTGACAAAGGGAACCGCAACCGCTGCGCCCCCCAACGCGCCCGCACACGCAGACGTAATCAACCAAGTTCGTTTGCCACTGTCAACTTGCTGCTCGCTCATAATTTCCTTGTACAACGGAGTTGTGTTGCCCAAAGTTCCAATTGTCTTCGGGACTACCCTAAATTCTAGCGGAGCCGTCAAGACCCCGACTGACAGTCTGATGAAAAGCGGAACCGCCGCGACCAACGATAGAAAAATTCAAGCTCCAGGTACGAAGTGTCGGCTCCAGAGCGGCCTGACTTGAAGAATCTCGCGGTAATAATTCACGGCACGCTTGTCAGACAAGAAAAGCAGGCTTGCCCCAGCCCAATGGGGTCGACAACCTGATGAAGGAAAAAACTCATGAGCTTTGCTTCAGAATTTAAAGAGTTTGCCCTCAAGGGAAACGTGATGGACCTCGCCGTTGGCGTGATCATTGGTGGAGCCTTCGGCAAGATCGTTGACTCGGTGATCGTAGATCTGGTGATGCCGATCGTGAGTTTGATCTTCGGAGGTGTCGACTTCAGCAACCGCTTCATTCCACTGGCCGGGCAGACGGCCAGCACACTGATCGAGGCAAAGAAAACTGGCGCTGTTTTTGCATACGGCAATTTCATCACCATCGCCATCAACTTCATCATCCTGGCTTTCATCATCTTTATCATGATCAAACAGATGAATCGCACGAAACGCAACGTTCAACCCGCGCCTGCGACCCCAGTTGTTGTGCCTGATGAAGTGGCCTTGCTCCGTGAGATTCGCGATTCGTTAAAGAAGTAGGTATCGCAATCAGAATTCGAGCGCGCCAAAGCTCCGCATCGCGATGACTTTTGAGTCCACGTCGCGTATAAAACCTGCGTGGCATGCTTTATTTTGCAGCGATACTTTCCGCTAATTTTCTGTCGAAGACTTCCACACGCCACACCAGTCGAGCCCAGCAACCGCGCCATGAATCCTCTTGATTCAATCATGCACGCTGCCATCGCAGCAGCTCTCCAACGGGTGGTTGCCACTGCCGACGCTGTTGCTGAGCAAGTGTCGGTGAACTTGGGGGCGCAGGGTCAGTCTGCGGTGCGTACGCCCGACCGCGAAGTCGCGATGTCGCTGCACATGGAACTTCGCCGCAAGCTGACGACGCTGCAGTCGGTTTTCAGTGATGTGCTGACCACTAAAGTGCGAGAAGAGACCACTCCGCGGGAACCCGTCAAACGCAAAATCGAAGCGACAAACTGGCAGTCACTGAGCTTGGTGGCAGACCACGAAATCGAAGACCGAATGGTCGCTGAACGCATCGGTCAACAGATTTCGCACGAGTGTGAGCCTGAACTGCGTGATCTCGTCGCCTACATGGGCTCGGTTTTGGGGCTCGGGCGCGCCGACGAAGAACGCAATCCTTTGAGGCCTGACATCATTGGAGTGGCCAGCCACCGGGCGGTCGAGGCCGTCACCCCAGACCGTGAAGCGCGAAAACTGCTCGCGCATCACTTTGGGCAAGCCATGGCGATGGCAATGCCCGAGTGCTATCGAAGTATCGTGGCGGACCTCAAAGCCAGCGGCGTCCAACCCGTCAATATGAGCTTGAAGACGGTGGAGGGGCCGGGCAATCAACTGCCCGGCTACAACTCGGGTTACGCAAGTTTGAACGCCGAGTTGAACTCGACCAATACAGCTGCGGGTGAAGGCCTGGGCTCGCAATGGCAAGACTCGCCGCAGCCCAAGCTGGGTCGCGACTCCGCGAGTGCTGCTTCAAGACAACTGGTCGCCAAGGCACCAACTTCGTCAGTTTCCAGCAGATCTGGGCTTAGCACTCGCGGAGGCATTTCAACAACTGCGGCGTCTTTGCACAGCACCAGAGGGGGCAGCAGCAACGAGTTGAAACGCGGTGGCGGAGCATCTACAGGGCCCGGAGAAACGACGTCGGCCAGCGATGCTCAATTGATGAGCTTATTGCGGCGTCTGACATTTTTAGCAAGCCGACCTGCTGACTTGACATACGAAGAACGCCGAGTGTCCGATCGGCTTGGTAACGGCCATAGCAACTCAGGCTTCCTGAGCAGCTCGAGGTCTGGCGCGATGTCTGCTCGTCAAAGCGCGACTGACTGGGATGTGCATGGGCCACACGCGCTGCACGGCGCTGCAGACGCCGGCGGCGCGGCTGGCGGCGGATCGGGCGACCTTGGCAGAGCCAGTTTGAGGGAGCGCGGCGACCGGCGCAGCGGTCTGATGGCCGAGAACTTGATAAGGGCACACCGAGAAGAACTGCTGCAAGCATCCAGCGGGAAACTGGACCACTTGGTGATCGATGTAGTCGGCAGTTTGTTTGATCAGATCTTGTCAGACAGCAGAGTGCCGCCTCAAATGGCTCGGCAAATTGCGCGGCTGCAATTGCCGGTGCTGAGAGTGGCTTTAATGGATGCCAGCTTCTTTTCTTCACGGCGCCATCCCGTTCGCCGTTTCGTCAATCGCATCGCTTCGTTGGCCTGTGCATTCGACGATTTCAACGATGGTCCGGGCAAACAGTTTCTGGCCCGTGTCAGTGAACTGGTGAAGGAAATTGTTGAAGGCGACTTCGATCAAGTAGAGGTTTACGCAGCCAAGCTGGAGGCGATGGAGGCCTTTATTTCCAGCCAAACCCAAGGCGAGGCCAAGTCCAACGGCGCGGCCAGTTTGCTGGAGAGCAAAGAGTCTGAGCTGCGCATTCAACAACGCTACATGCTGCAGCTTCAACAAGCCTTGCAACCGGTGGCCCTACAAGCCTACTTGCGCGAGTTTTTGTCACAGGTGTGGAGCCAGGCTTTGGTGCTGACAGCGCGACGTGATGGCGTTGACGCGGCCACCACCAAACGCTTGCGCCAAGTCGCTGTGGAGCTTGTGATGAGCGTGCAGCCGAAAGGCAGTTTGCCCATGCGCAAGCGGTTCTTGATGCAACTGCCTGGGCTGATGAAAGACCTGAACCACGGCCTGCAATTGATCGGCTGGCCTGACGCCGCGCAAAAGACTTTCTTCGGCCAACTGCTGCCTTCGCATGCCGAATCGCTAAAAGTACCGGCAATATCCGAGCTGGACCACAACATGCTCGTCAAGCAGTTGGAGGCCATATTTGCGATCGGCATTCCGCGCACCGACGAATTGCTGCGTTCTGATCCGTTGCCGGTGCTGGAAGAGCTGCAAATTGAACAACGTTTTTCTGCGGCCGAGCTAAAGCAAATTGGTTTGGTTGAAGAAAGTGCGGTGGACTGGTCAACAAAGCTGGACATCGACTTGAGCGCCGATGCCATCGAACCCGCTGCTGGCGTGGCCACCGAAGCCGCAGGAGCCAACGGCGGCTCCGTCACAGCGCCGGGCAACCTCAATTCGGCATCGCTTTTGGGTGTGGACATCAACCTCGAACTGGCTGCCGCGGACCCTGCCATCGCGTCCCATGGCTTGGCCTTGATGGACCATGTACGAGTCGGCTTTGCCTATCAAATGCACTTGAAAGACACTTGGCAAAAAGTGAGGTTGAACTATGTCAGCCCGGCGCGAAGCTTTTTTGTTTTTACGCGCGGGCAACGGCATCAAGAAACGATTTCACTGACCTCGCGCATGTTGGCCCGAATGTGCGACACGGGCCGTATGCGTGCAGTTGAAAGCACCTACCTCATGGAGCGCGCCACCGCGCGAGCGCGCAAGCAGTTGGCAGCTATGCGCGCGCAAGGCAAGCTGAACTGAGCCGCAATTTCGGCCAGATTTGTGGGCTCGATAGGAGCTCTATAGCCCAGCCGAATTTGCAGCAGACAAGCGGCGTGCCATCGCCACCGCTGAAGCCAAACTTGCCGGGTCGCACTTGCCTGTGCCGGCAATGTCAAACGCCGTGCCGTGATCTGGGCTGGTGCGAACAAACGGCAATCCCAAAGTCACGTTCACGCCGTGCTCAACGCCAAGGTACTTGACCGGAATCAGACCGTGGTCGTGCGTCATGGCAATCACGATGTCGAATTCGCCGACATGCTGCGGGGTGTTGCGCGCACGCATAAAAACTGTGTCGGGTGCAAACGGCCCGGTCACGTTGATGCCTTCGTTGCGGGCGGCTTGAACGGCTGGGGCAATGATGAGACCCTCCTCGTCGCCAAACAAGCCACCTTCACCCGCATGCGGATTCAAACCCGCCACCGCAATGCGTGGTCGGGCCAGACCCCAGGCGGCTGCGCTGTGGTGAGCAATTCTTATGGTGCTGAGCACAGACTCAAACGTCACTGCGTCGATGGCCCGTCGCAGCGACATGTGAATCGTCACGAGCACACAGCGCAACTCGTCGTTGGCCAGCATCATGCGCACGGCCGGGAGCGCTTGCCCAGGCAGGGCGGCCAGCGTTTGGAGCATTTCGGTGTGACCGGGAAAGGGGGTGCCTGCAGCCGAAAGCGCTTCTTTATGAATAGGAGCCGTCACAACGGCCGACACCTCGCCTCGCATAGCCATCTTCACCGCTTGCTCGATGCAGGCAGTGGCCGCGGCTCCTGCGCGTGCATCAATTTGTCCAACCGGTGCTTGCATCAACGAGGGACTGAGGCCGTGCGCCTGCAGCACGGGAATGCAATTCGGCGGCACCGCGCTGGCATCGCCAGGCGACTCAATTTGCGCCACCGCCAACATGCCCCCGGTCCAAGCTGCAGCGCGCCGCATGACGGCCAAGTCACCCAGCACGAAGCAGTTCGACGAGGCTGGAGTGCGAAAAAATTTGGCGATGATCTCGGGCCCGATTCCGCAAACATCGCCTTGCGTCAAAACAATGGGCTTCATGCAGGGTTGGGAATTTCAATGAATTGATGGATCAGGCCAAACTTTTCAGCCACGTGTTGCCCCAACGCAAGCGCACCTAATCGTTCGCTGGCGTGGTGTCCGCAAGCGATAAAAGCAACACCCGTTTCAGCGGCCAAGTGTGCCTGCGGTTCGGATATCTCACCGGTGATGAATACATCAGCGCCGCACGCCACAGCACCTTCAAAGTAGCCCTGTGCTGCGCCAGTGCACCAAGCCACACGGCGCAACATGCGGCCGTCGCCGACCACCAAGGTAGGCGCGCGCCGCAGCAGTGTTTGCAAACTTGCGCTCAAGTCTTGCAAGCGCAAATCTTCAGGCAGCGAGCCGATGCAGCCCAAATTTTGATTGCCGAAATTTGCGTCGAGGCAGATGCCGA
Source organism: Burkholderiales bacterium (assembly GCA_038241115.1). Lineage (GTDB taxonomy): Bacteria > Pseudomonadota > Gammaproteobacteria > Burkholderiales > Burkholderiaceae_C > JANYJJ01. The sequence continues at coordinate 9,628 of JBBRGA010000030.1, forward strand.
GCTGACTTCCAAACTGCGCGTTGTTGCCATAAAGCGGATGAGCATCCAACGGCAAATGAAAAGCAAAAAGATTGATCTCGTGTTTTAGCAAACGCTCAACGCGCTTCTTCAACCAGCCCGTCAACCGCCCGTCGTGCCCTTTCCAAAACAAGCCGTGATGCACCAGCACGGTATCGGCTTGGGCGTTGATGGCGGCCTCGATCAAGGCCAAGCCGGCGGTCACGCCGCTGACGACCTTGCGAACCTCGACCCTGCCCTCAACTTGCAAACCATTCGGCCCATAATCATTGAAGCGAGCCGGCTCCAGGAGCGCAGTCAGGTAAGCATTCATCTCATCGCGGGCAACCATAAGTTCACTTTCATGCGCAAAACTTGGCTCATTTTCTCTCAGACAGTTACTGTGGCAGTGGCTGTTCTGTTCGTCGTTACCACCTTGAAGCCTGATTGGATACAGCGACAGGCTCCGGCAACTGCTGCAAGTGTGGTGTCAATCAATTCCGTGCAATCGCCTTCAAGCCTGCCGTCAACAATCACCGCCGCACCCCACAGCTACAGCAGCGCAGCCAAACGCGCATCGCCAGCGGTGGTCAGCATCACCGCCAGCAAAATGTCCGCGCGCAATCCGCACGCGAACGACCCTAACTTCCGCCGTTTCTTCGGGCAGCCCGACCGCGATGAACCGAATCAAGTGGGCTTGGGCTCCGGCGTGATTGTCTCGCCCGAAGGTTTTTTAATCACCAACAATCACGTCATCGAGGGAGCTGACGATATTGAAGTGATGCTCACCGATGGCCGCAAAGCCAAAGCTCGCCTGGTCGGCACCGATCCGGAAAGCGACGTTGCGGTGTTGAAAATTGAGTTGGACAGGCTGCCCAGCATTACCTTTGGCAGCACTGACAACTTGCAAGTAGGGGACGTTGTGCTGGCCATCGGAAACCCCTTTGGCGTAGGGCAAACCGTGACCTCGGGCATCGTCAGCGCACTCGGTCGCAACCAGCTCGGCATCAATACGTTTGAGAATTTCATCCAAACCGATGCAGCCATCAACCCAGGCAATTCAGGCGGCGCCTTGGTCGATGCCAGTGGCAATTTGCTGGGCATCAATACCGCCATCTATTCGCGCAGCGGCGGCAGCATGGGCATTGGCTTTGCTATCCCCGTGACCACGGCAAGGCAGGTGATGGAAAGTCTTATCAAGGACGGCATGGTCACGCGAGGATGGATCGGTGTAGAGCCGCGCGACTTGACACCCGAGATCGCCGCAACCTTCAATTTGCCCGTCAGGGAGGGCGTGCTGATCACAGGAGTGCTGCAAAACGGCCCGGCCAGCGCGGGCGGTTTGCGACCAGGAGATGTGGTGGTGAAAATTGCGGACATCTCAGTAACCAATACATCGCAACTGCTGAACGCGGTCGCATCTTTGAAACCCAAAGCACCCGCCATCATCAGCGTGCAGCGAGGCGACAAAGCCTTGGCATTGACTGTGACTGTGGCGCAGCGACCTAAATCACAAGTAGCGGCCGCTCAGCGAGAGTAGCTGCGCCCCGAAGTGCAGGCATTTAGCTGCTGGTTGTGCCCTTTTGCTCTTTATCTTGAGCCTCGTCCTGCAACATTTCATCAGGCGCCTGCGTGTGTTTGATGAATATCTGTGCCGCCCAAATCCCGACTTCGTAGAGGATGCACATGGGAATGGCCAGTGCCAATTGCGAAACGATGTCTGGAGGAGTGATGACCGCAGCTATGACAAACGCAATCACAACAAAGTAGCTGCGAAATGCGCGCAACTGCACGATGCTCACCATGCCCATGCGGGCCAGCACCACCACCACCACGGGCACTTCAAAGGCCGCGCCGAAGGCAATGAACATAGTCAGCACAAAGCCGAGATAGGCCTCGATGTCAGGCGCAGCGGTGATGCTTTTGGGCGCAAAACTTTGAATGAATTTGAAGACCTGGCCGAACACAAAGAAATAGCAAAAGGCCACGCCCATCAAAAACAACAACGTGCTAGAAAGGACCAAGGGCAGCACCAATTTCTTCTCGTGCGTGTACAAGCCCGGCGCCACGAACGCCCACACCTGATAGAGCACGACGGGCAGTGCCAACAGAAACGCCGCCATCAAGGTGATCTTCAGCGGCACCACGAAAGGCGAAATCACATTCGTGGCAATCAGCGTGGCGCCAGGGGGCAATTGCGCCACCAACGGGGCGGCCAAGATGTCGTACATCTGTCCAGGGCCGGGCCAAAGACAAAGCGCGGCGAAGCAGATACCAATGGCCAACACCGCGCGAATCAAACGATCTCGCAGTTCGACCAGATGTGTAACGAAGGGCTGCTCGGTGCCCGCGAGTTCGTCGGCTTTAGAGCCGTCGGGACCTGAAGAATCAGCACTCATTCAGCGCTCTTGTGTTGTCCTTGACGCGGCCGAAACCGCGCCACGCGAGCCGCGCCGGACTGCGCCCTGCCCCGTATACCGTTGCGCTGCTTGTACCACTGCGGCATGGCCGCTTGCTTCAATCGCCACCGTTTGTTGGGGTGTTTGTATTCAGGTGGCGGACGAAAATCGTCATGCTGACCACTGTGGTCGGGGAAAGCTGTGTCGGTGGAATCTGTGCCGGCCCAACTGTTGCCCAGATTGTTCAAGTCGGAGGTGGTTTGGTGAATTTCATTCGAGACGCTTTGCTCGACTCCGCGAGCCGCGTCTTCGAAGGTGCTCTTCATTTTTTTGAGCTCATCCAACTCAATAGAGCGGTTTACTTCAGCTTTGACATCTGACACATAGCGCTGGGCTTTACCGATGAAGTGGCCCACCGTTCGGGCCACGCGCGGGAGTTTTTCAGGCCCGATGACGATCAAGGCGACCGCACCTATAAGCGCAATTTTGTCGAATCCAAAGTCAATCATTTTGGGCTGACCGAGCTCACCGCCCACTCAGCTGACATCACAACTTGGTCTTGGCTTCCACGTCGACGGTATTCGCGTCAGTGGCGTGTTTGGCCGTAACTTGCGCGTTTGCCGCAGTCGAGGCTGAGCCTGAACCCGCAGCGCTGTCCGCGCTGGTAACGCCATCTTTGACGCCGTCCTTGAAGCCTTTCACCGCGCCGCCCAAGTCGGCGCCAATGTTTTTGAGCTTTTTAGTGCCAAACACCAGCACCACGATCAACAGCACGATGAGCCAATGCCAAACGCTGAATGAACCCATTACTTATCTCCAAAAAACCGTTAGCTGATTCTAGGTGAGGCGTGTGACAAGTCAGCCCTTTAACCATGGCCGTGGCCCACCCATGATGTGCATGTGCAGGTGATAAACCTCCTGCGCACCGTCAGCACCCGTGTTGATCACAGTGCGAAAGCCGTTCATCGCCCCTTGGGCCAGCGCCAATTGAGGTGCCAGCACCATCATCTTGCCGAGCACGCGCTCGTGCTCAGAGGTGACTTCACTCAAGCTGGCCAAATGCAACTTGGGCACCATCAAGAAATGAACCGGCGCGGCAGGATTGATGTCGTGGAACGCGAACACATCATCATCTTCATAAACTTTGCGGCTCGGGATTTGACCCGCAATGATTTTGCAAAAAATGCAGTCCGCTGGCGCGCTTTCCTTCGCGCCTTGTCGATTTGTCATAGCGGCATGGCCCTGTTGCCATTCAAATTGACCCAACCCCGCACCACTCGGTACAGGAACCAAATCGAGATCAAGCCCCAGGCAATCCAACCTGGCGCCAAGAACAAAAGCCAAAGCGGCATGGTGACCAAATACAGGCCGCCAGCCCACAAAACCGTGCGTATGCGCCAGCGAAAGTGCGACTCCTGCCATGTGCCCACAGCAGCGTCTTTCTTGATCACGTCGATGATGAAGGCCACGATGAGCAACGCCACACTGGCCTGAACGCCGGGCAAAACTGCACCCACTGCGACGATGGTGTGCAACAAGTAGCTGATGTTGCCGACGGTTTTGAGTGAGCGCTGTTGCTCACTGAGGCTTTGGTTGGCGTCGATGATGTCGTTCATATGCCGTTTTCCTCTCGCGATTTCATTTTGCGGGCCGCAAACTCTTCCAAGCCGGACAAGCCTTCGCGGCGTTCCAACTCGGCCAACACGTCGGAGGGCTTCAGCTCAAATGCGCTCAAAGCCAGCATGGTGTGAAACCACAAATCGGCGACTTCGCCGACAATTTTTTGCCGGTCTCCGTCTTTCGCCGCCATCACCACTTCAGTGGCTTCTTCGCCTATTTTTTTCAAGATCGCATCGTTTCCCTTGTGAAACAAACGCGCGACGTAACTGGTGTCGGGATTGCCGTTTTTGCGCGACTCGATCACTGCTGCCAGTCGTTCCAGGGTTTCAAAGCTGTTCATCAAGCACCCTATTTGTAGATGCTTAGCGGGTCTTTCAAGACCGGCTCGGTGGTTTGCCATGCACCGTTCACGTAACGCTGAAAGAAACAACTGTGACGGCCGGTGTGACAAGCGATTCCGGGCTCGTCAGCAGCATGTCCGTTTTGCGTGACTTGCAGCAGCAGCACGTCGCTGTCGCAGTCCATGCGCAAGGCATGAACCGTCTGTGTGTGACCGGATTCCTCGCCCTTGTGCCACAACCGGTTGCGCGAGCGGCTCCAGTAGACGGCCTCTCCTCGAAGTGCGGTTTGTTGCAGGGCCTCACGGTTCATGAAGGCAAACATCAACACGTCGTTGCTGCCAACTTCTTGAGCGATCACGGGGACCAAGCCCTGCGCATCCCATTTCACATCTTCAAGCCAGTTCATGGTTTTGAGTGTAGTCATCAGTCAGCTTGCACCAACGGTTGGGCAGGCACGCTTGTCGCAACGCAGGTTGCGCCAATGAATTGGCGTTCTTGCGCAAACCACGCCAGCACGGGCAAGGTGCCGGGCAGAACTGGCGCAACCTCGACAGGCAACGTTTGCCAAGCCATCGATTGCTGCTCGCGCATCTCAAACTCTCCCTGCCACTCCAACACTTTGCAAAAGTGCAGTCGCACCCGTGCGTGCGGGTAGTCCATCAATTCAATCTTCCACGCTTGGACTTCGCCAATTTGGATGCCCAACTCTTCAAACAGTTCGCGCTTGAGAGCTTGCGCCACGGTTTCGCCGACCTCTAATTTGCCGCCCGGGAACTCCCAATAACCCGCAAACACTTTGCCCTCGGGGCGCGAGGTCAACAAGAAGCTGCCATCCGCCGCGATCAAGACACCTACAGCCACATCGATCGGCGTGCGCTCGGTATCGGTGACAGCAACCGGGCTCATGCGTGATGCCGCCCCGAGTAGTCTTTGGCGAATTGAAATGCCACACGTCCTGAACGCGAGCCCCGCTCGAGGGCCCAAACAAGCGACTCTTGCCGCGCCAAGGCGATGGCGTCTTCACTCACACCAAAGCCTCGCAGCCACTGCGCCGCAATCGCCAAATATTCCTCTTGGCTGAACGGGTAGAAGCTGACCCACAGACCAAAGCGCTCGCTGAGCGAGATTTTTTCTTCCACCACCTCACCCGGGTGAACTTCACCGTTTTCCTGGTGCACGTAAGTGAGGTTGTCGGCCATGTATTCCGGAAGCAAATGACGCCTGTTGCTGGTGGCGTAAATCAGCAAATTGGCGGATGCCTCAGAAATAGACCCGTCCAAGATGGACTTGAGCGCTTTGTAGCCTGGCTCACCTTCATCGAAGCTGAGGTCGTCGCAAAAAACGATGAAGCGTTCTGGCCGATCGGCAACCAGATCAACAATGTCAGGCAAGTCAACCAAGTCGGTTTTTTCCACCTCAATCAAGCGCAGTCCCCGCGCTGAAAACTCATTCAGACAAGCCTTGATGAGCGAGCTTTTGCCGGTGCCGCGCGCGCCAGTGAGCAACACGTTGTTGGCTTGCTGGCCGGCCACAAATTGCTCGGTGTTGCGCAGAAGGCGCTCCTTTTGCGGCTGCACTTCGACCAAATCGTCCAAGCGGATGGAAGCCACGTGACGCACCGGCTCGATCAGGCCAGAGCCGCCGCGTTTGCGGTAGCGAAAGGCGGTCGACGCTGACCAGTCAGGTGCTGTCAGTGGGTGAGGAAGAACAGCCTCCAAACGACCCAGCAGCGCTTCGGCGCGTGAGATTAAATGCAGAAACGGGTCGACAGTTGTAGGAGCTTGCATGCGAGTTTGGGTAAAAACGGACTTGGGTGAATGCGGGGGAAATGGCTGGCGCAGTTTAGCGGCGCGCACGGCAAAACCCACGTCTCTGACGCTCTCACAGCCCGTTGCAGGCCACGCATCGATTCGGCGCAGCCTGAGCAATGGAAACGCTGCTTCAAGGAAGGTTCAGATACGACAAGGCCAGCACGCGAAACGCGGCAGCCGACGCCGCAGCGTCGAAGCCCACGCCGATCTCTTGAGCCAACACAGCAGCGACATCATCGGCCAGCGAGGCTGCCACCTTCGCATCCAAAAACAACAGGCGCGACCGCCTTGCCAACACATCCTCCACCGAACGCGCCATCTCAAATCGCGCTGCAAAGCGCACCATTGCCTCGCTCAAACCGCCCCCACCCTGCGCTTTCCACAACCACCGATCGGCGCCCGGCAGGGCCCGCAGTGCGGCCAAGTCGCTTCCGTACATGGCCTCGCCCGGGGCCAGCGTCAAAGACATGACCGCGGCCCCGCGCTCAGGCGATCCAGCCAACGCCAAGTGCTCGGTCACGCCGCCTGCCTTGGCAGCCAACAAGTTGGACGCAAAGCACTGCGTCAAGACGTCTTCTGCCATGGCGCGGTAGGTGGTCCACTTCCCGCCAGTAACCGTGACCAGACCCGATTTATCAACCAGCACGGTGTGCTCGCGAGAAAGCGCTTTGGTGTTGTCACCGGCGTCTTCGGGCGGTTTGACCAAGGGACGCAAACCCACCCACACCGAGCGCACGTCGGCGCGCGTTGGGGCCTTGCTGAGATAGCGGCCAGCCTCGGTCAAGATGAACTCGACTTCGTCGTGAAACGGCGTGGGCTCGGCCGCCAAATCGTCGCGCGGGGTGTCGGTTGTGCCCAAGATCACCTTGCCCATCCAAGGCACGGCAAACAGCACACGACCATCCGCGGTTTTAGGGATCAGCATGGCGTGATCGGTGGGCAGGAACGAAGCGTCGACCACCAGGTGCACGCCCTGGCTGGGTGCAACCATGGGTCGTTTCTTCGCGGCGCCGGGCGCAGCATCCATGTTGCGAATGGCGTCCACCCAAACCCCGGTGGCGTTGATGACGCAGGCCGCCGAGACGTTGAACGACTCGCCTGTTTCGGTGTCGATGGCGCTGAGTCCCACAACTTTTTGTGCGCTGTGCTGCAAGGCGCTGACGCGGCAATGGTTGAGCACGCAAGCGCCCTTGGCGACCGCTGTCCGCGCCAGTGCCACGGCCAGGCGGGCGTCGTCGAACTGGCCGTCCCAATACTTCACGCCGCCATGCAAACCGTGCGCGCGCACCGTTGGCAGGAGCTTGCGCGTTTGAGCCGTGGACAGCCACTGCGTGGCGCCCAGACCGCGCTTGCCCGCCAGCGCGTCGTACATCTTCAAGCCGATGCCGTAGAAGCCGCGCTCCCACCACCGGAAGCCGGGCATCACGAACGCCAAGGGCTGCGCCAAGTGCGGCGCGTTGGCCAGCAAGCAGGCGCGTTCTTGCAGCGCTTCGCGTACCAAGGCAACGTTGCCCTGCGCCAGATAGCGCACACCGCCGTGAACCAACTTGGTCGAACGTGACGAGGTGCCTTTGGCAAAGTCGTCTGCTTCAAAAAGTACCACGCTGAAGCCACGTGCAGCCGCGTCCACCGCCACGCCCAAGCCTGTGGCACCGCCGCCGATGACGGCAATGTCAAAGGCTTTTTTACTGCGCTGGTGTTCGCGCACGATCCCAAGTTGAGTGCTTCGATTCATGTCGATTTGCTGAGATTTGCTGCGATGTGGCTTCACCTGAAATTACTTTTCGGTTGCTCCCGTTTGCTGCGAGCTATCGGAGGCCAGCGCAGGGCTTCGATACCTCAACCCGAACAGGTGCGTGGTTGTGTTTTCTGTGGGCCAAACAGCGTAGCGTCAAGTCAGCACCGAGTTCTGCGCGATGCCGGCGTCCACCAATACATGCTGGCCAGTGATGCCGTTGCTGTCGTCGCTGGCCATGAACAGAGTCAAGCGCGACACGTGACCAGCGTCCAAGCGTATTTTCAGACATTGCGCGTCTAAGAAGGCTTGGTCGGCTGCCGGGTCGCGATGAAGTTCGGTTTGACGTTCGGTGACGATGGCGCCAGGCACCACCGCGTTCACGCGGATATTGCGCACTCCGAGTTCGCGCGCCAAGGTGCGCGTCAGACCCAAAATGCCGGCCTTGGCGGTGGTGTAGCCCGCCAAGTTGGGTCGCCCGCGCATCCAACTCACCGAGCCCATGTTCACCACCGAACCACCGCCGGCTTGCGTCATGGCAGGTGCCACAGCCTGGATCGCGAAAAAGTAGTGCTTCAGATTGAGGTTGAGCCTGTCGTCCCAGAACTCAGGCGTCACGTCCTCCATCGCATGCCGATCGTCGCGGCCCGCGTTGTTGACCAGTACGTGAACAGGGCCGTGCTCGGCGATTATTTTTTTCAGCAGGCTTTGATAAGAAAGCGTGTCGCGCACGTCGCAGGCCGCATACACAGGAACCGGCTGCCCAGTGGCTTTGACTTCCGCGATCAACTCATCGCCGCCGCTTGCTTTGGTGCCACAAAAGGCCACCCTCGAGCCCTGCGCCGCGAAGTGCCGAACCAGGTCGGCGCCGATGCCTGAGCTGCCGCCGCTGATAAAGACGAGTTTGTTGCTCAGCGAGGGATACGTCGTGATCATGTTGAGTGGGCCCTTCCTTCTATACGTCAGGACGTTCGGGGCAGTTTGAGGGCGAGCGGGATTTTTTCATGCAGGGTGTTTTGGAGAATCAGGCCGACACATTGGCTGGCAAGCCCGGCACATCGACCCGCATTGACAGCACGCAACCCGCCCAAGGCTGCATGGCCAACTCGTCAGCAGGTCGGCCTTCAGACGCCGTGGTGATGTACAACGTTTTCAAATCGGCACCGCCAAAACACGGCATGGTGGGACAGCGCACTGGCAGGCGCACTTCACGCAGCAACTCACCCTGGGGCGACAGCCGCAGCACGCGTTGCCCTTCAAACATCGCCACCCAGTAGCAGCCCTCTGCGTCGACAGCTGCACCATCAGGTCGCCCGCCGTATTCGTCCAATTTTGCACCGGCAACTTTGGGCGCGAAGTTGGCGAAAGTCCGGCGCTTGTGCAGGTCGCCCGTGGCAGGATCAAAGTCAAAGGCGTACACCGCGTGGGCTTTGGTGTCGCTCCAGTATTGAGTACGGCCGTTCGGGCTCCAGGCCAAACCGTTGGACACAGCGATGCCGTCGGCTTTTTTCTTCAATACGCCTTTTGAGTAGCAATACAGGGCAGCCAACGCCGGACTGCGCGGCTCGTAAATCGTGCCCACCCAAAAGCGGCCTTGCGGATCGCACTTGCCGTCGTTGAAGCGCTCAGACGCCATGTCGTACGGCGGCTCTGCCAGGCGGGTGCGTTCACCGATGCCGGTGTCAAACCTCCAGATGCCGTCCCGCATGCCCAGCAGCAAGGCGCCGTCCAGCATCGGCGCGCAGCAAGCAACATCGGTGTCGAAAGACCAGTGCTGCAAGTCGTTGGTGCTTGCGTCGAAGCGCAGCAATTTGCGGCCGGGAATGTCGCAGTAATAAAGCACCTGTTCGATCGGATGCCACAGCGGCGACTCGCCCAGCAAGCTGACGCTGGCCACTGCCAATTGAATATCTGGATCGACGGGTTTCATCACTGAACAATCACTGAACAATCACTCAACGATCAGCCGCAACATCGATCAAAGTACCGTCACATCCAACAACATCGACGCTTCAAAACTTTCGCCCGGTTGCAGCGTGCGCAGGCCATGCGCTGCGGGGTCAGCCATGTGAATGGCGTTGCTCACGTGGCTGACAGGTTCTACGCAAAAGTAGTCTTTGTCCTGCGGTGTGTACACCACCAAGTAGCTCAGCGACGAGCTCAGTTGCAGCGAAAATTTCTCGTCGCGGATGCGCGCCGGGCCGGTCCACCCCTGGAAGCAATTGTCGAAGTTCAGGTACGCGACATCGCCGTCGATCCCGGGCTGGGCGTGCTTGCTGATGGGCAGTTGGGTGGCATCGGATTCCCAGCGTTCGCTCAGCTCGACGTGCATGCGGCTGCGCGCGCGTTTGGGGAAGTAAGGATGCCAGCCCAAACCCACCGGCTGCGCCAACTCGCTGGTGTTGGTGATGGACATTTGCATGCTCAGCGTATGCGGCGTGAGCGTGAAGTATTGAGTGGCTTCAAACGCGAAGGGCCAGTGGGCATCGGATGTGTGTCGGTAGCGCAGCACCACTTCCTGCGCGCTGTGCGAAACCATGTCCCAAGACCGCAGCCAGCCCACTCCGTGCACTGAATGAGGGTTGTCGTCGAAATTGGCCTCAGTCTTGTACTCCACACCTTTCCACCGAAAGTGCCGATAGCCGAGGCGGTTGGAATAAGGCACCAGCGGGTAGCAGCCCGACTGGCGAGACGAGGTCAGATGCGCCGGGGCCGTGCTGCGCAATATGGGCGTCTCACGGTGCCACAAGCCGGAAATTGCACCACCTAAATCGGCGCGCACTGCCAAGCGCAAGGCACCGGCGTGCAACTCGAAACTTCCCTCTTCAGCGGCGGCTCGGCTTGCGGCTTGGTCTGCGGTTTGAACTGCGGTTTGAACATCAGAAAGTACGGTCATGAAGGTCCTGAAAAGGTGGGAATTTAGGCGCAGAGCTGGTTATTTTTTCCCGATCTGACTGCGTGTCGAAGGTCAGCACCGGACTTCGACACCTCAGTCCGAATGGGTTCGGTGCTTGTATGACTTGGACTGAAACGTGTCGCCGTGAAACACAACCTCAATGGCTCCTGCTTCATCCTACCCGTGTACGGCGCGCGAAGAACGCATTACCAACCCGCCGGCAAAACGTCTTTCAACAGCACTGGCAAACCGGTTTCAATGCTTCGGTGCGCTGCCAGGCCGGTTGCCACGCTGCGCAGACCGTCTTCCAGACTCACCTCTGGCGCTGAGCCATTGCGAATGGCCGCCGCGAAGCGCTGATGCTCGATGTAGGACGCCCCGAAGTGCTGGCCCGCGTATTTGATGTTGGTGTCCCACACGCGGCGCACCGACACGCCTTTGCCGCTGCCCGAGGGCTCACCCCAGACCTTGCGCGTGCCCCAGTCTTCGCGCTTGCCGTAGCGCAGAGTGAGGGCGGGAAGCAACGACTCCAACTTGCCTGTGTCGCCCACCACGGTGATGTATTCGCTGTCGATGGAGTTTTCGGCAAACATGCAGAGGTCCAGCATGGCGCGCGCACCGCTGGGGTATTCGACGATGACAAAAGCACTGTCCAAAATATCCGGTGCCCGGCCTTCGTAACGTTCATTCAAGTGGTTCACACGCTGCCCGCCTGAGGCAAAAACACGTTGCGGTTTTTCGCCCAGCACCAAGTCCATCAGGTTGAAATAGTGGCAGCACTTTTCCACCAAAGTGCCGCCGGTGTTGGCGCTGAAGCGATTCCAGTCGCCCACCTTGGGATAAAAAGGTTCGCGGTGTTCGCGCACGCTGACTTGCTGTATTCGGCCCACCGCGCCCTCGTGCGCCATGCGAATCATCTCGGCCACCGGCGGCATGTAGCGGTATTCCTGCGCGACCCAGACGATGCCTTGTTTGCCTGCTTTGGCTTGCCTCAACGCCTCCAGACGCATCAGTTCGATGCCGTCTTCCATGCACGTGACCAGGGGCTTCTCGATCAGGATGTGCAAGTCAGTGGCCAGGGCATCACGCATCAAGGCGATGTGGGTGAAATTGGGTGTGGCGATGACGACCGCGTCACACAGGCCGCTGGCAAGCAGCTCGCGGTGATCTTCGAAGACTCGCGGCGCCGTGTTGCACAACGCCGTAGCTGCCTCGCGGCTGGAGGCAACCGTGTCGGCAATGGCAGTCACTTCAGCGTCGGCCAAAGCCTTGATGTTTTCAATGTGCTCGCGGCCCATGCTGCCGCAACCAATGACGCCGTAGCGAATTTTTGTCATGCTGCTTTCGGTCATCCTTTGAGCCCTCCCTGAGTCAAGCCGCCGACCACGCGCTCTTGGAAAATCGCAATCAACACCGCCACCGGCACGATCGCCACGATCAGCGCGGCCGAGATGATCGGCCACGGGAAACTGAACTCACCTTGGTAGAGCGTGATGCCCACTGGCAAGGTGCGCATCGATGAACTGGCGTTGAGTGAAAGCGCCAACAAAAACTCATCCCAGGCGTTGACGAAAGCCAAGATGCCTGCCGTAAAAACTCCCGGCGCGGCCAGTGGCAACACCACTGTCCAAAGTGCACCCAAACGCGTGCAGCCGTCGATCATGGCGGCGTTTTCCAAGTCTTTGGGAATGCTTTGAAAAAAGCTCACCAGCACCAAAGTGCACACGGGTAAGTTCAGCACCACGTAGGGCAGCACCAAGGCGGTGGTGGTGTTCAGCAAATTCAGCGCGCGCATGGTCTCGAATATCGGCACCAGTAGAGTGACCAACGGGAACATGCTGGAGGCCACGATGGCGGTGAGGATGAGTTGCCGGTGCTTTAAGTTCAAGCGTGCGATGGCATATGCGGCAAACGCTGAAACCACCAAAGAAAACAAGGTCGACAGTCCCGCCACCCAAACGCTGTTGCCCATGTACTTCAGCAGCGGCTGGTCGGTGAAGGCTTGCACATAGTTGCCAAAGGTCAACTCGTGAGGCCACCAGGTGATGGGCTTGCTGACAAGCTCGGTTTCGGTTTTCAGCGAGGTGAGCAAAATCCACACGGCTGGAAAAAAGCCATTGAACACCACCATGCAAGCAGCGATGAAGCGAAGGCTGCGGCCTTCAAATAGTGCGCTCATTCGAGTGCTCATTGATCTGCGCCAATTCGTTTAAGGTAGACCGCCGTCACGCACATCGACATCAAAAACATGAACACTGCCAGCGTCGAGCCGTAGCCCACGTCCAGGTAATCGATGGTGGTTTTGTGGATCAGCATGGCCAGCGTTTCGGTGGCATTGCCGGGACCGCCTTTGGTCATGGTGTACGGAATGTCAAAGGTTTGCAGCGCAGTGATGGTGCGAAAAATCAGCGCCACGATGATGGACGGCATCAGCATGGGAATGGTGACTTGACAGAACTGCTGCCACTTTGACGCCCCGTCGATTTCCGCGGCTTCATAAAGCGAATGCGGAATCATTTGTAAACCCGCCAACAAGATCAACGCCATGAAGGACGAGGTTTTCCACACGATGGTCAGACAGATGGCGGCAAAGGCATATCGCGGCGTGAGCAGCCACATGGTTTGGGACTCGCCGCCGAAGCGGCGCACCACATCGTTCACCACACCGTATTCGGTGTGAAAAAACCACGCAAAAATCAAACCCGCGAAGCTGAGCGGCAGCGCCCAAGGCAGCAGCAAAGCCAGTCGAACCGGCCAGCGGCGCTTGAATGGCAAGTTGGCCAGCATCGCCAAACCAAGACCCACCACCAGCGCACCGGGCACCGTGATGAAGGTGATCAGCAGTGTGTTTTTGGCGGCGTTCCAGAAGTCTTTGTCGTTGAAAACATCAACGTAGTTTTGCCACGCCACGTACTTGATCGCGCCTGTGCCGCCTGAAAGACGCAAGTCGTAAAAGCTGTTCCAGATGAGCTTGCCTATCGGGTAGGCAACGATCAACGCCAGCAGCAAGAAGGCCGGCGTGAGCAACAGAAAGGCAAGGGTTTTTTCGCTGGGGTCGCGAAGACGGCTCAGCAAATGCTGCGGTTTGATTTGCACGTTCATACCCTTGCCTCTTTTAAACGCCCGCCGCAGCGTGTGCAGGGCCTTATCGGGTCACCGGGTCACCGGGTCACCGGATCACCGGATTACGGCACCGCCGCACTGCCGCGGTACCGTGTTGTCGCGTTACCGCATCGCCGCGTTACCGCATCACTCGCTGCAACCGGCTCTCGATCTCGGCGACTCCTTCGGTCGGTGTTTTCGTGCGCGCCAGAATCGCGCTGGTGGTTGTGCGGATGGCGTCGCTGACTTCGCCGTAGCGCTCTGACTGCGGGCGGCTTCGGCCGGCAACCACCACGTTGGCGGCGTCTTTGAACCAGGGCACGTTTTTCAACACGTCAGCGTCGGTGTAGACAGCTTGCTGCGTTGGCAACAACGAGCCCTCAGCCGCCAAGAACTTGCTGGCCTCAGCGCTGGCCAAGAACTTCACCAGCTTGGCCGACTCGGCCTTGCTTCGGCTGAACGCACTCACTGCCCATTGCCAACCACCCACGCAAGTGGCGCTCTTGCCGCCGGCCATCGCGGGCAAGGGCATGACGCCGACCTTGCCTTGCACCTTGCTGTCCTTGTCGTCCTTGAACCGGTCCCAGGCGAAACCCCAATTGATGGCAAACAGCACTTGACCGGCTTTGAACTCGTTCACGGTGTCAGGCGTTTTGACTTCGGCCACGTTCTTTTTGATGACGCCCGCGTCGACCATGCTGAGCCATTGGTTCAGCCCTTTCACGGCGGCGGCTTTGTCCAAAGTCATCTTGCCGGCGGCGTCGTTGAAGTCTTTGCCTTGGCTCCAGTACGGCAGCAAGAAGGTGCAAACCGCCCCTTCAATGGGCGCGCCCTGAATGCTCAAGCCTTGCAGGTTGGCATCGCCCTCGGCCTTTTGAATTTTGATGGCTGCAGCGCTCAGTTCGTCCCAGGTTTTGGGTTCCTTGACACCGTGTTTTTCGAGCAAATCTTTGCGGTAGTACATGAACATGGCGTCGGCAAACGCAGGCATCGCGGCAATTTTTCCGCCCACCACGTTGGCACTGGCGTACACCGGCAGGTAAGGCTTCATCGCGACGGCCGGCTCACCCAGGTAGGCGTTCAGCGGCTCCAGCCAACCGGCGCTGAAGTACTGAGCGGGGTTGACGATGTCGATCATGTAGATGTCGATGGCGGTGTCTTTGGCGTTCAGCACGGTGCTGAGGTATTGCCGCTGCAGTTCGCTGGTGGCGCCGCCAGTTTCAATGTCGATCTTGACGCCGGGGTTGGCGGCTTGATACTGGTCAAACAGCTTGCGCATCAGGTCGGGACGCTGGTTGGTGCCGCCCGAAAAAACGCGAAGCGAGGTGTCTGCGAAAACAGGGGTGCTGACAAAGCTGGCACAGACAAAGGCTGCTGCCAGTGCGGTTGCGGAAATCAGGTTACGACGTTTCATGATGAGTCTCCTTGGATGGTCTGGGGTGGTCTGGGGTGGTCTAAAAAACAATCTAAAAAAAATCAAGCGGCGATGGCTTGGCCGCTGGTGGCATCGAACAAGCGCAGCGCAGTCTGCGGCACAAACAAGTCAAGCTTGTGGCCACGCGCCTCCTTGAAACTGGCGGCGCACCGGGTGATCCATTCGGTGTTGCCTATCTTCATGGTCACCAAGGTTTCGGAGCCCAGCGGCTCCAGCAACATCACCTCCGCGGGCAGGCGGATGTCCGAGGCGTTCAGTGCGGTCAGGCTGACGTTTTCGGGTCGCACGCCAATTTTCAATGCGCTTGCGCTTGACGCCGCGCGCGCCGTCGCAGGCGGCAAAGGCAAACGCACACCGCCCAAATCGGCGTGGCCGTCCGCCAAGGTGCAATCGCTCAAATTCATCGGCGGTGCGCCGGTGAACCCGGCCACGAACAAGGCCGCAGGTTGGTTGTAAATGGCGTCGGGCGTGTCGTACTGCATCTTGTGGCCGGCCTGCAAAACACAGATGCGGTCAGCCAGGGTCATGGCCTCGGTCTGGTCGTGGGTAACGTAGATGATCGTGGCACCCAGGCGCTGGTGCAATCGCTTGATTTCGGTGCGCATCTCGTTGCGCAATTGCGCGTCCAGATTGCTCAGCGGCTCGTCGAACAAAAACACTTTGGGTTGACGCACGATGGCCCGACCAATGGCCACGCGCTGGCGCTGACCGCCCGACAACTCGCGCGGCTTGCGTTGCAGCATGTGGTCTATTTTGAGCAGCGCCGCGGCGTCGCCCACACGCTGCTTGATCTCGGCCTCGGGCGTTTTGCGCAGCCGCAGACCGAAGGCCATGTTGTCGTACAAATTTTTGTGCGGGTACAGCGCGTAGTCCTGAAACACCATGGCGATGTCGCGGCTGCGCGGCGGCATGTCGTTGACCATCACGCCGTCGATGCGGACCTCACCGCCGCTGATGGGCTCAAGCCCGGCGACCATGCGCAGCAACGTGCTTTTCCCGCAGCCCGAAGGGCCTACGAAAACCACAAACTCACCATGCGCAATGTCGAGGTCGACACCGTGAATGACTTTGTTTTTGCCGTCATACGATTTGACGACTTGGCGGAGTTCAACGGCGGCCATGGTCAGTAGCCCGAGTTGGATTCTTTGGCAGACAGCGTGCCGCTGCTGAGCGTGTGCACATGTTCGGCGCCATTCGTCTTCAGCGCTGCAATGGCCCCTTGCGCGGCGCGCATCAGCAAACCCAGGTCGGAGGCGATGCCCACAAAAGTAAAGCCTGCGGCCCGGTACTGCGCCACCACTTCGGGCGCGCCGCCCACGGTGCCCACTGGCATGCCGATGGCTTTGCAGCGCTCAGCGGCTCGCGCCATCAGTGCCATCACATCGGGGTGGGTCAATTGCCCCACATGACCCATCGCGCCGGACAAGTCGGCGGGGCCCAAAAAGATGGCGTCCACACCCGGTACCGCGGCAATGGCTTCCAAATTGGCCACGGCTTCGGGCGTCTCCAACTGCACGATCACGCTGACGATGTCGTTGGCAGTTTTGAAGTAGTTGGGCAGCGTGCCGAAGCGCGAGCCGCGGCTCATGCCTGCCATGCCGCGCACCCCTTCTGGCGGGTAGCGTGTGGCGGCCACGGCGCGCTGTGCCTCCATCGCGTTTTGCACAAAGGGGAACAGCAAGGTGGTGGCGCCGGCGTCGAGCACCCGCTTGACCATCACGGCGTCGTTCCACGGCACGCGCACGATCGGCAGCATCTTGGTGCCGGCCACCGCTTGCAGCATGTGCACCACATCCATCAAATCGAGCGGCGTGTGCTCCATGTCGATCACGCCCCAATCAAAGCCAGCGCAGCCCACAGCCTCGGCCACCAGCGGGCTGGCGGACATGACCCACGTGCCGATCGGCGCTTGTGCGCCGCCGGCTTGCATCATTTGTTTGAAAGCGTTCATGGTGTGCGTTCTCTCTTTTGAGTGATCAGGGGTTCGATGCGTTGCGCGCATTCAAAAAATCACCGGCTCCGGCGTGCGCGCCGTGCCTTGAAGAAAATCAAAATCGCATCCTTCATGAGCCTGGGTCACGTGCTGCTGATACAGCTTGGTGTAGCCGCGCACAAAAGGTTGAACCGGAGCGACCCAGTGGGCGCGTCGACGCGCCAGCTCGGCGTCGCTGATCAGCACGTTCAATGTGCGCGCTTCGACGTCCAGCGCAATCTCGTCTCCGGTTTGCACCAGCGCCAATGGCCCGCCCACTGCGCTTTCGGGCGAAATATGGAGCACGCAACTGCCATAGTGCGTGCCGCTCATGCGCGCGTCTGACAAACGCACCATGTCACGCACTCCCTGGAGCAGCAACTTTTTAGGGATGGGCAAACCGCCCCACTCGGGCATGCCCGGCGCGCCCACAGGACCCGCGTTGCGCAGCACGAGCACGGTGTTTTC